>JAEYSQ010000010.1 GCA_023434465.1 Actinomycetes bacterium | reverse complement strand
GCCAGGGCGAGGTCGTTCCAGAAATTGCGGGAATGATTGTGGTGGCGGAGGTGCATCAGTTCGTGGACAACCACGTAGTGGAGAGCCTCGGGCCGGCCGAGAACGAGGCGCCAGTTGAAGGAAAGGGTGCCGGTGGTCGAGCAGGAACCCCAGCGGGTTCGCTGGTTGCCGATCCGGATCTTCTTCGCCTCGAGACCCAGCCGCTCGCCCTCGATCGTGACCAGCGGCTCGATCCGGCTGCGGGCCTCACGCCGGTACCAGCGGTCGATCGCCGCCAGCACCTGGGCTCTGCTGCCGCCCCCGACCGACAGGCGGTCTCCTCTGAGACGGGCCACCGCCTTGCCGGTTCCGGTCGGCTCGATCGGGAACGCCCGCTGCTCGAGCCAGATCACCCCGGTACGGGCGAAATCGAGCTCGTGAACCTTTAACTGGTCCAACTGGCCGGTCTTTCCGGCCGGGGGGCTGGTCACGAACGAGCTCACGTTGCGTCGACCGGAAGCGAGAGGTGGACCTCACCAGCGTTCAGGGTGGAAAGGCAGCCGACGGAAGACTCGACGAGCAGGTTGCCCTGGCGATCGATCCCGGCGGCCGTTCCCTCCCCTTCCTCCCAGCGCACCTGCCGGCCCCGGAGTCCGTCGCGAGCCGAGAACTCACCGAGGGTTTCCTCGACCGGTGAGTCGAGCCGGTGGCCGACGTGCTGGTTCAACGACGCCACCGCCTGGCTGAAAGTCACCCCGCCCCCGACCGAAGTCGCCCGGCCCCGGACCTCCTCGGGAAACTCGTGGTCCGGAATCGCGAGATTGAGGCCGATGCCGATCACCGCCCAGCCGTCCTGCGGCCGGGCTTCGACCAGGATGCCCGCGCATTTCCTGCCGTCGATCCAGATGTCGTTCGGCCACTTCATCTGCACTCCCGTCCGGCCGAGCGATTCGACCGCCTCGCAAACTCCGACCCCAACCTGGAGGGGCAGCGTGCCGGGCACTTCGATCGACTCCCGGATCAGCAGGCTCCACGCGACGGCCGAGCCAGGCGGGGTCAGCCAGGGCCTGCCCTGGCGACCCCGGCCGGCCGTCTGGCCCTCGGCTGTGACCAGGGTGCCGGCTGGCGCCTCTTCGGCGGCAGCTTCCCGGGCCCGCTCGTTGGTCGACCCGATCGAGCGGTAGTGAATGTGCGGACGGCCGATGATCACTCGCCGGAGGCTACCGGGGTGAACCTGACTGAATTGTCGGGGCCGAGGCCGAAGCGACTGGCGGCGCTGCCACGGTTGACGGCCAGAGCCAGGTAGCCGGTCGAGTCGGTGAAAAGGACCGGTTCTCCCGCTACGACGTCGGCGAAGGTCCGGCCCAGCGGGGTGACCATCCTCTGGAGACTGGTCTCCAGCCAGACCGCCTCGCCCTCCGTGAAGAACGTGCCGTCGAGAACTTCCGCGTGGAGGTTGAGGATCACGTTGCCGTACTGGTCGAGGTAGAGCACGTGCGCGTCGACCTGCCCCGCAGTCACGGTCGGTTCGGGCAGCTCGAGCGGGACCAGTTCACGGAAGCCGATTGCCTCACCGATCTCGCCGGGGGCCGTCCCACGGGCCAGTTCAGCGGCGACCGGACTGAAGATGTCGCGGCCGTGGAAGGTGTCGCTCTCCCCGGCCCGCACTGGAGTGGCCGAGACGTCGAAAGCGGCGTCGATTCCGCCCAGTACGGCGGCGGCCGGCATCAGCAGGCCGTTGTCCGGCCCGACCAGATGGTGCTCCCCACAGGCGAGTACCACCGCTCTGCGATTGCTCCCGACCCCGGGGTCCACGACCGCGAGGTGAACTGCCGGCGCGGAAAAACGCACCGAGGCTGCGAGAGCCAGGGCGCCCCGCCGTACGTCCCCCGGCGGGATGCCGTGGGTTACGTCGATCACCCGAACCGACGGATCGACCCGGGCGATCACCAGTCGGCAGACCCCCGGGTACTCGTCGCTGTAACCGAAGTCGGTGAGAAAGGTGACCGGCCGGCTCATCAGCCGCCGAGACCAGCGACGATCTCGGCCAGGGGCCGGCGGACGCCGTTGATGAAGGGCAGTTCTTCGCGCGTGTGGCGGCGGGCACCCGCAGCGCGAAGGTCCCGCATCAGTTCGACGAACCGAACCGGCTCGGCGGCCTCGAAGGCGAGCAGCCACTCGTAATCACCGAGCCCGAAGGAACTCACCGTGTTGGCCCGGACATCCTTGTAAGGGCGGGCCAACATGCCGTGCTCGGCCAGCATCTCACGGCGTTCGTCATCCGGGAGCAGGTACCACTCGAGTGAACGGACGAAGGGGTAAAGACAGATGAAGTCCCCGGCCGGCTCGCCCGCAACGAATGCCGGGACATGGGCCCGGTTGAACTCGGCCGGTTGATGAACTCCAACCGCGTTCCAGTGGGGCGAGATCGCCGGGGCGAGACCGGAGGTCCGGATCGCCCGGGCGGCCGCGTCCAGCTTCAGGGCAGAGTCGGCCAGCAGCCAGAAGAGAATGTCGCAACCGGCCCGGAAAACCGTGGTCGCGTAAGTGCCGCGGATCTCGACACCGAACCCCTCGATCTCGTCTACCAGCCCGTCGGCATGGTCGGCCAGCCCTCGCCCGGCCTCGACATCCCAGGAGTACGAGAGGTAGGCGCAATAATGGAGGGCCTCGTCGGCCGTGTTCGGTTCACTCATTTCAGTTCCCTTCGATGATCGCGTCAACAGTCTGTCGCAACCCGCCGATCGACCGCGAAATGCCTGGTCCGTCCAGGTCCGCCCCGACCAGGGCGATCCTGGTCCGCCTCCCGAGCGCGTCTCTCGCTGCCCTCACCCTCGCCGCGTGTTCTTCGCCGCGCACGACGAGTGCCGCGGGATGACGGGTCACCATGGTCTCGACCGGCTCGCCCTCGAGTTCCATCACCGGCCCGAGTTCGACCATCACTCGCGCCACGATGTCCGCGTCACGCGTTCTGATCACTTCGCCCTGTCCCGTTTCACGGATCGACGCCCGGAGGATTGCCGGTTCCCCTTCCAGCCGCTTCCACTTGGCAGAAGACCAGGAGCAGCCGGTGACGACTCGACCTTCGGCCGGATCGGCAAGATAACCGGTGCCGTTCATTTCCCGGCCGATCTGTCCGGTCGGGATCGCGAGGTGGACCAGAGTCACCGAGACGCCATCGATGCCGGCCAGTTTTCGGCTTGCCGACCCTTGAATTACGGTCGCCGCAGCCCTTGCCCCGGTGGCTATCACGACAAAGTCGAAACTCTCTTCGGTTTCGCAGCGCAGCAGGACCTGGTCTTCGCGGCCGTCGACCGACTCGACCGGGGTGCCGAGCCGGAAATCGGCCCCGCCCTCCTCCAGCGCCGCTTCCAGGCGTGGCGGCAGGGTGAAGATCCCTCCGGCAAGACCGAACATCGCTCCGTCGCCAAGGCTGAAGGGTTCGAGCGCACCGGAGGCCGTCAGCCTGAACGCCTGGGCCGGGTCGGGGACCTCGATCTGATCCTGCATTCCGATCTGCTCCAGCAGCTCTTCGATCGCCGGGCCGGGACCGAGCGCGTCGGGGCCGGTGTCGACCAACCGCCCGGAAAACTCCGCCGAAGCGACCCGGCCACCGCAGCGATCGGTCGCGTCGAAGACGGTGACCTCCAGGCCCTTGCGACAGAGTCGCCACGCGGCGGCCAGCCCGATCACCCCGGCACCGACGACTGCGACCCTGGTCAAGCCTCGTTCGCCTCCCGGAGGATGATTCCGGCCAGGATCGAGCAGAACCCGGGGTCATCATTCGGCATCGCGGTGCGGGTCAGCGCAAGTCCGGCTTCGCTTGCTGCCTGCTTTGCCTCGTAGTCGATGTCGAAC
This sequence comes from Actinomycetes bacterium, assembly GCA_023434465.1. Lineage (GTDB taxonomy): Bacteria > Actinomycetota > Thermoleophilia > Solirubrobacterales > 70-9 > 67-14. Next base: position 9,294 of record JAEYSQ010000010.1, on the reverse strand, counting down.
TTGACTTCGAGATGGTCGGAGACGAAACCGGCCGCGCACACCACCACCGCGGTCCGGCCCTGCTCGGCAAGGTCGGGCATGATCTCGCAAATGTCCGGGCCGATCCATTCGGCTTCCGTCCGCCCCGCGCTTTGCCAGGCCAGCGTCGTTTCGGCGAATTCGGGACGACCGGCCAGGTTGTCTCGGGTCTTCTCGAGTTCCTCGACGTAGATGTCACCCCGCTCGAGTATCGCGACGGGCAAGCTGTGTGCGGTCACCGCCAGCTCGACGGACTCCCGGGCATCGTCCGGCAACTCCGCGTAGGCATCGGAGATCGCCTGGTTCAGAAACTCGAGATAGCCCGGTTCCTCGTGCCAGGACTCGATCACGCTGATCGGCACATTCGAGGCGGCTGCCGCCTCCTCGGCCCGGCTGCGGTACTGGGCGATGCTCATGGTCGAAAAGTGCGGGGCCAGAACGATCCCGATGATCCGCTCGACGCCCCGGTCGATCAGCTCGGCGACCGCATCCTCGATGAAGGGCGAAGAATGCTTCTGGCCCATCGAAACCGTGAACTCACCGGGACGCTCCCGCTCGAGAGCCGCTGCGATGCCGTCGGCCTGCGCCTGTGTGATGCCGAGCAGCGGTGAACCTCCGATCATCTCGTAGCGCTCCTCGAGCTCCTTCAGGGCCTCCGGCTCGGGCGGGCGCCCGTGACGTATGTGCGTGTAGTACGCCTCGACGTCGTCGGGGCCGGTGGCCGTTCCGTAGGCCATTACGAGGACGCCGGTCGCTGGATTCTGCCCGTTCAAGGTGATTTCTCCGTGAGTTCGCGGACCAGGCTGACCAGTTCGGTCAGCATCGCCGGGTCGGTCGAGGGCAGGACTCCATGGCCCAGGTTGAAGACGTGGCCGCGTGCGGGGGCATCGGCGATCAATACCCGGGTTTCGCGTTCGAGAACCTCGGCGCCGGCCAGGGGCACGGTCGGGTCGAGGTTTCCCTGTAGCGCGATCCCCTCTCCGAGCCGCTGCCTGGCCTCGGAAAGCGGCGTTCGCCAGTCGATCCCCATTGCGTCGGAGCCGGCCTCGGCCATCGCTTCCATCAGGTGTCCGGCGTTGACCGCGAAATGTATGCGCGGTACCCCGAGATCCCCGATCTCGGCGAACAGCCGCTTCGAAACCGGCAGGACGGCGTCGCGGTAGGTTCGTTCGGAGAGCGAGCCGGCCCAGGAGTCGAAGACCTGGATCGCCTGGACGCCGGCATCGACCTGGGCCCTGATCGAGGCGATAGCGAGATCCGCGAGTCGTTCCAACAAATCCCGGAACAGACCGGGCCGCTCGAGCTGCATCGACCGCGCCATCTCCTGCGACTTCGAGGGCCGACCCTCGATCAGGTAGCTGGCCAGGGTGAAGGGCGCTCCGGCGAAACCAATCAGCGGCGTGTCTCCCAGTTCGGCGGTGACGATTCGGATCGCCTCGGCAACCTCGGGCAAGTCGACATCCGCTTCCAGCGGCCGCAGTCGTTTGAGGTCAGCTTCGCTTCGAAACGGGTCGGCGATGACCGGCCCGACCCCAGACTGGATCTCGACGTCGATCCCGATTCCTTCGAGGGGAGTGACTATGTCGGAGAAGAGGATCGCGGCGTCGACTCCGTGCCGGTGGACTGGTTGAAGGGTGACCTCGGCACAGAGGTCCGGCGTGCGGCACATCTCCAGCATCGGGATGCCTTCCCGTAGTTCTCGGTACTCGGGGAGGGAGCGCCCCGCCTGCCGCATGAACCAGACCGGTTTCCGCTCCACCTCCTCGCCCCGCAGGGCCCGGACCAGGAGCGGCGCGCTCAACGGGGGCCGCTCGTTTCTTGCTGAAGCGCCAGGGCCACAGCGTCGGCCAGCCCGTCGAGATCGCTCTGGCTGGCCTCGGCGGTGATCTCGACCCCGGCTTCCCTCATTGCCTCCGAGGTGATCGGGCCGATCGAAATGTTGGCCGGCCCGGAGAGACCGCCGGGAACCGCCGCAAGCAGGTTCTTCACGGTCGAGGCCGAGGTGAAGGTGATCGCATCGGCCGCCGCCGCTTGCTCCAGGAGCGCCGGGTCCGGGCTGACCGGGACCGTCCTGTAGAGCGGCAGCACGGTGACCTCGGCCCCGGCCTGACGCAGACCGTCAGGCAGTACCTCACGAGCCTCTAGCGCCCGGGGAATCAGGATGCGCTTGCCTGCGTGGCCGTCCTCGATCAGTTTCGCGAGCAGGCTTTCGGCCACCGCCTGGTCGGGAACCAGATCTGCCCTGACCCCGTACTCCTTCAGTTTGCGAGCGGTCGATCGGCCGATCGACGCAATCAGGCACGGAGCGAGATTCCTGGCGTCGAAATCCAGCTGCTCTTCGATCATCCCGAAGAAGTGGTCGACCGCGTTCGGACTCGTGAAGCAGATCACGTCCACTTCCCCGCGGGCGAGGACGTCGAGCTTGTCGTGATCGACGGCCAGGGGTTTGATCTCGATCACCGGCATCTCGATGACCTCGGCCCCCTGCCCGCGCAGGATGGCGGCCAGTTTGCCGGCCTGGTGCTTCGCCCGGGTGACGACCACGCGACGACCGGCCAGGGGGCGCTTTTCGAACCAGGCGAGTTTCGCGTGGTGCCGGACCACGTCGCCGATCACGATAAGAGCGGGTGGCCTGATGCCCTCGCGTTCGACTGCCTCGGCGATCGTGCCGAGAGTGGCGGTGACCACCCGCTGCTTCGGGGTCGCGCCGTTCTGGATCGCCGCCGCAGGCTGGTCGGCCGGACGCCCCCCGGCGATCAGGTCGGCGGCGTTCTCGGCAAGTCTCTTCACACCCATGTAGAAGACGAGGGTTCCCGGGAATCGGGCCAGCGAACCGTCCGGGTCGATGCCCTGTTCGCCGTCTCTATCGCGGTGACCGGTAACGAACGCGACTCCGGCCGAATCGCCCCGGTGGGTAAGCGGGAGGCCGGCGGTGGCGGTGGCGGCGATCGCCGCCGTCACTCCGGGCACGACTTCGAAGGCGATGCCTGCCTCGGCCAGCTCTTCGGCCTCCTCGCCACCACGGCCGAAGACGAAAGGATCGCCGCCTTTCAGACGCACGACCGTCCTGCCGGCCTGCGCCGCCTCGACGATCCGCCGGTTGATCTCCTCCTGCGGATTGTGGACCGTCCCCGGCATCTTGCCGACGTAGATCAGCTCCGCGTCCTCGCGGGCACCGGCGAGCGCATCGGGCGGAATCAGGCGGTCGTAGAAGATCACGTCGGCCTGGCTGATCAGCTCGAGCGCCCGGGCGGTCATCAGCCCGGGGTCACCGGGGCCGGCGCCGACCAGACTGACCTTGCCTTCTGATGAAGCCATCAGTCAGACAGGGTAGAGCCGGCCATCACTTCCGTGGCTCCGGCCCGGAGCATCCGGTCGGCCAGCTCGCGCCCCAGCGACTCGGGACGGGCGGGGTCTCCTTCCACCCGGTCGCGGATCCAGACCGACCCGTCGGATCGCCCGACAAACCCTTCGAGGGCCAGCAGCCCGCCTTCGAACCGGGCGTGGATCCCGACCGGGCTCGAACAGTCGGCGTTCAGGCCGACCACCGCCGCCCGCTCGGCCAGGAGGCGGGTCATGGATTCCTGGTCACCGATTGCGGCGACCTCGGATTCCCTGCCGGATCGCGTCTGAACCACCAGCGCACCCTGCCCGGCGGCCGGGGTCAGCTCCGACTCGTCAAAAACGAACGAGATGACATCGGTGCGGCCCAATCGTTCGAGGCCGGCCACGGCGAGGACCAGCGCGTCCGCCTCGCCTTCCCGGAGCTTTCGAAGCCGCGTATCGACGTTGCCCCGCAACTCGACCATCTCGAGGTCCGGCCGAAGGGCCCTAAGCTGAGCCCGGCGCCTCAAGCTGGCCGTGCCGACTCTCGCCCCTTCGGGGACTCCCTGAATCGAGTCCCCCGGACCGATCCAGGCGTCACGCGGGTCGACCCGCGCCGGCACCGCCCCGATCGCAAGTCCCGCGGTCATCTCGCCCGGCAGGTCCTTCGCCGAGTGGACTCCAGCTTCTGCTCCGCCTTCGAGAATCAGCTGTTCGACCGAACGGGTAAAGCGTTCCTTGTCGTTTGTCTCCGGCGGCGGGTCGGCGGAGACTTCGACCAGCTCGGCGCCCGGGCCGAGTGCCTCGGCGACATGTCCCGCCTGGGCGAGCGCCAGAGCACTCGAACGGGTTGCGACCCTCAGGACTTGCCTTCCCGGCGGATCGGCGTCACGGTCGCCACCTCGCCGTCACCGGGGTCGGTGCTGGCGTCGAGACCGAACAGGTCGCGCACGGTTGCGAGTACTTCGAAGGATTCGTCGGTGCCGGCGATGTCCTTGAGACGGAGGGTCGGTTCGTGGAGCATGCGTCCGGCGATCGTCCGGGCCAGGGTTTCGACCCGCCGGCGGTCTTCTTCGCTCAACTTCTCCCAGCGACCTTCGTTCTCGGAGAGCACCCGGGTGACGATTTCGTCGGCCTTTTCCCGGAGCCCGACGATCACCGGCATCACTTCCAGCGACTCCATCCAGCGTTCGAACAGTTCGAGTTCGTCGGCGACCACATGTTCGACCCGCCGGGCTTCGGATTCCCGGCGTCCGAGGTTGCGGGCAACAGTCACCTGGAGTTCGTCGACGTCGGTCAGGGTCACACCCGGCAGGTCACGGACCCGTGGGTCGATGTCCCTTGGTACCGCCAGGTCGACCAGGAAGAGAGGACGCTGCCCCCGCGCGTCCATGATCGGCTCAAGGAGCTCCCGGTCGATCAGGTGATGGGGAGACATGGTCGCCGAGACGACGAGGTCGGCTTCGGCTACCTGATCGCCGAGTTCGGTCAGCGGCGCGGCAGTACCGCCAAAGCGCTGGGCCAGGTCGCAGGCTTTCTCGAGGTGCCGGTTGGCGACGAACACGCTCTCGGTTCCGCGAGCCCGGAGCGCGCCCGCGACCAGCTCCGAGGTCTCGCCCGCGCCGATGATCAAAGCCCGGCGATCGGCTACGTCACCGATCGCGCGGGTCGCCTGATCGACCGCGACCGAAGCCATCGAAACTCCGGTGCGGCTGATCCCGGTTTCGTTGCGGGCCCGGCCGCCTGCGGCGAGGGCACCACGGAAGAGCCGGTTGAGAATCGGACCGGAAACGCCTTCGACCAGCGCCAGCTCGTGGGCCCGCTTGACCTGGCCCTGAATCTCGGATTCGCCGATGATCATCGAGTCGAGGCCGGCCGTGACCCGGAAAACGTGACGCGCGGCGTCGGAACCGCGCAGCGAGTAGAGGTGCCCGGCCAGTTCGGTCGGGCTGGTTTCACTCTGGCTGGCCAGAGCGGACAGGATGCTCGATTCGGCGACCACCGGATCATGCGAGAAGACGTAGATCTCGGTCCGGTTGCAGGTCGAGATCGCGGTCGCTTCGGAGGCGTCACCTGAGGCCGTGAGCTCGGCCATCAGCCGGGCGGCGCGGCCCTCGGGCAGAGCAAGACGTTCGCGCAGCTCGAGCGGCGCCGTCTTGTGAGAGAGCCCGAGTGCGAGAAGTTCAGACACTGGTCGGCTCTTTGGTTCCGGCCTCCGCCGGACTGGTCGGCGCCTGGGCACGACCGGATTCGACTTCTTCGGCCAACTTGGTGATCTCGCGGTTCACCCGCTGAAACTTCACCCCGAGGATGCCGAGGTAAACGAGCAGCAGGATGAGGAAGACCATGTAGGCGGCGAAGACGTAACCGGCATCACCGGGCAGGACATCAGACATTTATCGGGACTCCAGGTTGGGGGCGATGCGACGGCCGACGCTGCCGTCCGGGCCGGACGAGCTGGTGAGCCCCTCCGCTTCGAGGGTGCGCCTGAGCTTCGAAACCTGACCGGAAGTCTGCTTGCCGAGCAGTTCCAGCTTGACCAGCGTCACCCAGAGCAGGCCGAAGGCGACGAGCATGACCAGGAAGGTGAGCATCATCGAGTCGGGCAGTCCGCCCTGGCTGGTCGCGAAGACGCGGGGATGGATCAGACTTTCGGCCATGCGCACGGCCATGAAGTTGAGGGGCACGAAGGCGCCCGCGGTGATCGCGAAAACCGAGGCGTAGCGCGCCTGGCGGTCACGGTCCTCGATCGCGTACCGGAACGGGTAGTAGGTGCAGTAAAGGAGGAAGACGATCAGGAAGCTGACCAGGGTCGGCTCGTCCCAGACCCAGTAGTGGCCCCAGGACGCCTTGGCCCAGAGCATGCCGGTGATCAGGACCGCCACCCCGAAGATCACCGAGAGGTGGATGAAGACATACGAATTCGCGTCATGCCGGCGGTCGTTGGAGCGCAGGTGCCGGAACCCCTCGACCCCGCCAGCCATGAAACCGACCAGCGCCACGATCGCCAGCGGTACGTGGAGATAGAAGACCTTTTGGCGGAAACCCTCGACCTCGTCCATCGGGACCCAGAAAAAAACCAGGACGAGACCGGCCAGCATGGCCAGCACCGTGAGAATCGAAAGTTGTTTCAGACCGCGTCCCGACATTTCAGTTCCGCCCGGTGCCGCTCTTAGTCCTCGAGAAGGAAGTCGAAAACGGCATAACCGACTAGACAGAAGATCCCATCGTATAGACCAAGCACCAGCAGCCATGTTCCGAACTTGTCATAAGACGCACCGCCCGATTCGAGCAGCGGCGCGGTCGCGCCGGTCGCCGCGATCATCAGCGGCACCACCAGGGGCAGCAACAAAAGCGGCACCAGCAGGTCGCGGGCCCTCGAATTGACCGCCATCGAAGAGATCAGCGTCCCGAGTGACGCAAAGCCGAGGTTGGTAAGCAGCAGGACCAGGATCATCGGCAACAGGCCGGAAAAGTCATTCAGAAAGAAGACCGCGAAGACCGGGACGACGATCACTTCCAGTACCGCGAGATAGAGGAAGAGGACGCTGGCCTTGGCGGCAAAGAGGACCGGCCGGTCGACCGGCGCCAGCCGGAAGGCGTCGAAGCCGCCTTCCTCGCGCTCCGGCAGGAAGATCCGGTTGATGCCAAGCACCGCGGCGAACAACAACGTGGTCCAGACCACCCCGGAAGCGAGGCTGCCCGAGAGGGCGGTACGGTCGAGACCAAAGCGGAAGATGATGAAGGTCGTCACCGCAAAGAGGACCATTGCAGGCAGCGAACGCATCGTCCTGAGTTCGGTGCGGAGGTCCTTGGCGACGATCGCCGCGAATGCCTGTGTAAAGGAAGTCATGTTCCGACCCGGGTGGCGGCCGCTCCGCCGATCGTCAGTTCGAGCACCTGATCGGCCTCGGTCCGGGCCTTCTCCGGCTCGTGGGAAACCGCGATCCGGGTTACCGCCTCCTCCGCCTGCCATTCGAGCTCGTCTGGCCGGCCGATCATCGTCCGGGCGGCCTCGCGGCCATCCGGGTCGAGGTTGGAATCGGGCTCGTCGAGCAGGAGCAGCGAGGGCCGGTGGAGTACCGCCCGGCAGATCGCGATTCGCTGCTTCATGCCGGCCGAGTAGTCGCTGACCCGGTAGTCCGCCCGCCGGCTCATCCCGAGCCGATCGAGGTCCGCCTCGATCCGGGCCTTCGCCTCGGATGCCTTCAGTCCGTAGAGACGGGCCTGAAATTCAAGGTTTTCGCGGCCGGTCAGATCCTCGTAAAGCAGCGGTTCGTGGCCGAGATAGCCGATCCGGCCGCGCAGCTTCCAGGAATCGTCCGGCAGCGAGCAACCAAGCACCGAGACTTCGCCCCGGCTTGGCCGCAGCAGCGCGGCCAGCACCCGCAGCAGGGTGCTCTTGCCCGAACCGTTTGGCCCGAGCACCGCCAAAGAGGCCCCGGCGGGCAGGTCGAGATCGACCCCTTCGAGGGCCGGCCGGTCCCCGTAATCACGGCCGAGACCCCTCAGCCGAATCGCAATTTCAGACCCATCAGCCATTCGGCGCAGTTTCCCACGGATCCCGATTGATCCACCCGCTCAGCAGCGAATGACGCCTTCAACCACTTCGTTCGACTGAAGGAACCACCCCGTTATGGGGGCGAGTTTGGACCGGCCTGGACTTAGATCCGTATGGAATTAATGATTGAACGCTACGATTGTGCAATGACTGTAGAAGTTGCGATGCGGGACTTGAGAAACCACACGGCTGACGTGCTGAAACAAGTCGAAGATGGTCAAGAGATCGTGATTACCCGGCGAGGAAAGCCCGTGGCGAAACTTGAACCGATCCACTCGACAAGACGACGACCGATACCAAAAGCCGAGCTCATCGAGCTCCTGAATACCTCGCAGGCCGATCCAGGACTTCAAGAAGAGCTCAGGTCCATGCCCGGGGGCACGACGGATGACCTCCGAGATCCCTACGCCTGATGGCTAGAGGCCTTCTAGACACAAGCGTCATGGTCGCAACTGAAACGGGACGCAAAATCCGTTCCGCGCTGCTACCAGACGAAGGTGTGATCTCGGTGGTGACCGTTGGTGAACTACGGGCCGGTGTCCTGTCGGCCAATGATGAATTCACCAGGGCGGCTCGCCTCGCCACCCTGGAAAAAACTCTCCAGATCGAGATTCTGCCCATCGACGATTCCGCTGCTGCGGTCTGGGCGACTATCCGTGTACATCTCGCTGAATCTGAACGGCGTTTCGACGTCAACGATCTCTGGATTGCCGCGACCGCCATCGCCAACCGGTTGCCGGTCTACACGCAGGACGATGATTTCAGTCAACTCGACGGCGTCGCCGGCCTCAAGGCGATCAAGGTCTGAGCCTCTACTTTCCGAGGTGGAACTCGATCACTTCGATCTGCCTTTGGCCGTGTGAGCCTTCGTAGACCGGGCCGTAGCCGCCGACCAGGTCGCCCCGGCCCGGTAGCGGATTCGGTCGGAGGTCCTTGCCGACGTCGAAGACGGTGATCGCAGTCGCGGTGATGCTCTGGTTGCTGAGGGTGACGAAGTGGGCGTCACCATCGCCGTCGGGATCGACAGCTTCGACATAGAGAACCCGGCCGCTCGCCGCTTCACAATTGGTCAGCTCCGGAGGACACTCGAACGGCGGCAGAGTCGGCTCCGGCTCGTCCGGCTTCGGTTTGGGCTTCTCCGGGCGGGAGGCCTCGCTAGTGACTTCATCCGAGCCGGTGACCCCTTGCCTGGAGGTCTCATCTTCGAACAGCACGAACCAGGCGCCGACCAGGAGGCCGGCGGCCAGGAGCGCAAAAAGGACGATGAATCGCTTCAGGATCGGCGCTACTTGCGCTTGGTGATTCGCTTGCCGACCTGGAGCAGCGGGCCGGCGCCGGACTTGAGGGCCTCGACCCGCTGGCCGCCCTTGCCGTAAAGCAGGCTGGCCGAG
>JAEYSQ010000277.1 GCA_023434465.1 Actinomycetes bacterium | reverse complement strand
GAGCGCTACGAAACCTTCATGAACGCGCTGGTCGAACTGATCATCGACAAGTACGACGGCGCGCTGAAAGCCGAGCACGGGACCGGAATCAACATGGCGCCGTACGTGACCCGGGAGTGGGGCGAGCGGGCGGTCGACCTGATGTGGCGGGTCAAGGAACTCGCCGACCCGCACAATGCGCTGAACCCCGGGTCGGTCCTGACCCGGGACGAGAAGGCCCATCTGCGCAACCTGAAGACCACGCCTTCGATCGAGGAAGAGGCGAACGCCTGCGTCGAATGTGGGTTCTGTGAGCCGGTCTGTCCCAGCCGCCACCTGACCACGACGCCCCGCCAGAGGATCGTGCTGCGACGGGAGATGGTCCGGCAGGGCGAGAACACACCGGTCCGCCGCGTCCTCCTGGAGGAGTTCGAGTACGACGCGATCGAGACCTGCGCAAACGACGGATCCTGCCTTCTGGTCTGCCCCGTCGGGATCGACACCGGCAAATTCATCAAGGACTTCCGGAGCGATCAGCACAGCCCTGCCGCCGAACGGATGGCGCTCCGGGTTGCCCGGCGCTGGGACCGGGTCGAGAAGCTTTCCCGGGCCGGCCTCAAGTTCGGAGGCGCCGTTTCGACGGTCGGCTCCGACGGTGCGATGCGGGGCCTGACCCGGGCCGCGCGCAAGGCGATCAGCGCCGACCTGGTCCCGGAATGGGGAGAGCACATGCCGCCCGCCGCCTCGCCGGACCTGCCCCGGACCACGTCCCGGGGGGCGGTCGCGGTTTACATGCCGGCCTGCATCAACCGCATGTTCGGACGCTCCGGGGATGATCCCGGAATGAGCCTGCCGGAGGCGATGATCGAGGTCTCCGCCCGGGCCGGCAAGCCAGTCTGGATCCCCCCGGACATCAGTGGCACCTGCTGCTCGGTCCCCTGGAGCTCCAAGGGCTACCGCGATGCGCACGCGTTCAAGGCCAACCAGACGGTGGAGCGGATCTGGCGCTGGACCGGCGGTGGCACCCTCCCCCTGGTAATCGACGCGTCATCCTGCGGGCATGGACTCACGGACTTCGGCGAGGGTGTGCTGACCGAAGAGAACGCGCTGCGCCACGCCGAGCTGACCGTGATCGACTCGGTCCAGTGGGCGGAGGAACAGCTGCTGCCTTCGCTCGAGATAACCCGGAAAGCCGACTCGGTCACCGTCCACCCGACCTGCTCGGGCCGGCATCTCGGTCTCGAAAGGTCGCTGATCCGGATCGCCGGGGTGCTGGCCGAAAGGGTCGAAGTTCCTGACACCGCGACCTGCTGCGGCTTCGCCGGAGATCGGGGCATGCTCCACCCGGAGCTGACCGCGAGCGCGACCGCCGAGGAAGCCGCCGAGGTGAAGGCCGAGCCGACCGCCAGGTATGTCTCCTCGAATCGCACTTGCGAGGTCGGTCTCGAGCGCGCGACCGGTGAACCGTACGGTTCGTTCATCTACCTGCTCGAAGAAGCCACCCGCCCCTGAACCATCAAATGGACGGAGGTTCCCGCTCCTAGTATGTTGGCTCATACAGGGAGCAACCAAGACAGGGAGAGCCGTGCCTAATCGAATCATCCGTACCGTTCTGGCGTCGATCGTCGTGCTGCTGGCCGGAGCCGCCACGGCCACCGCCGCACCCGACCGTCCGGCTACGCCGCCCCCGACCGACTTCTGGCAGGACCGTCACGAACTTGGTGAAAAGTATTTCCTCAACATGGCCCATCAGGGCGGTGAGACCGAAGCTCCGGGCAACACGCTCTTCGCCTTCAAGACGGCGGTTCGCGACCGCGGCGCCGACACGCTCGAGATGGACGGCTACATGACCCAGGACGGCCATTTCGTGATCACTCATGACCTGAGCACGAACCCGACCTCCAACTCCGCGAACGTGGATCCCGGTGCCCAGATCAACACCAGGACCCTGGCGCAGCTCAAGGCGCTCGACTTCGCTTACAAGTTCACACCGGGCAAGGGCCATTACGGATACACCGGCGACGACGATTATCCCTACCGCGGCATCGCCACCGGCGAGAAGGCACCGCCCGAGGGATACACCGCGAATGACTTCAAGATCGCGACCTTCCGCGAGGTTCTCGATGCGCTCCCCCACACACCGATGAACGTCGACATGAAAGCTCCGGGGGGCGATCCCACCATGGCTGACGCCGCAGCCGAAGCGGTGGCCGAGATCATGAAGGACTACCCGGAGCGAAGCGAGGACGTGATCGTCGCCTCCTTCCGCCAGGAAGCAATCGTGGCCTTCCACGACAAGAACGAGGAACACAAGGCGCTGAGTGCCGGGGAGAGTGCCCTGCTCTCCTACATCCAGGGGAACCCGGTCGTCCCGACCCCGGTCGCTGCCCAGCCGCCGGATCGCTACAAGTTTGGTGAGAACTTCCTCGAAACGGTGCCGATCCTGAAGCCAAACACCGATTACGACGGCTTCGCGATCCACGTCTGGCCCGCCAATGGCTCCCCCGACGAACCGGTCACCTGGCAGAAAGTCATGGACCAGGGAGCCGACGGCTTCTTCACCGACAAGCCGGGAGCCCTCCACGAGTACCTCTGCGAGCAGGGCATCCCGCGACCCGACGGAACGCCCCGGTGCCCGGCCCAGGAATGTCCCGTCGGACAGTCGGGGTTCGCGCCGGACAACTGCGAGTTCACACCCGGCGTCCTGGCCGGTTTCAAGGTCGCTCCGAAGGTACGGAAGATCGTTGCGGGCCGTAAGGGCAAACTGAAGATCACCCTCACCAACGCCGGCGGTGCCCCGCTCAAGGTGAAAGTCACTCTGCGGTCAAGCAACCGCCGGGTCCGGGTCCGGCGTTCACTGGTCGTCAGCGTGCCGGGCCTCACGACCCTCACCCGTTCGGTGCCTGTCAAGACCACCCGCAAGGCGAAAGGCCGGGCGACCCTAACGGTGCGGGTCGCGGGCAAGGCAAGGAAGAGCGTCTTCAAGGTGAAAGCCCTGAAGAAGAAGCCGAAGAAGATTAAGGTGCGTCGCTAGCCCCGGCGCTGGCGGGCTTCGGCTTCGGGAACGATCTGGGCGATCGCCTGGTCTTCGTCGATTCGCTTGTCGAACATCGGGCAAAAGGCTCCGCGGCCGTAGAAGAGGGCCTTCCACTCGGCCGGAGCGATCGCCCTCGGCTCACGCTTTTCCAGCGCCCTGATCACGACCCGCGCGGCCTTTGAGGTCGGCACCTTGCGCGTCATCCAGGCGGGGGTGACGTCTTCGCGAATGCGCTGGACCAGCGGGTCATCGAAAGCCCCGGCGACGAGATCGGTGTCGATCCAGCCGAAGTAGGCGACGGTGGCGCTGGCGCCGAGCGGGGTCAGTTCGGCCCGGAGGCCGCGACCGAGCGATTCGACCCCGGCCTTCGCGGTCGCGTAAGCCGAGTTCATCAGGCCGTTCATGAAGGCGTAGGACGACGAGACGAGCACGAACTGACCGCCGTTCGTGACCACGTCTTCCATCCCGGCCCTCACGGTCCGCCACACGCCGAACAGGTCAACCTCGAACACCCGCCGCCACTCTTCCGGATCCTGGGTTCGGATCGGAGAAATTCGCTCCGGCCCGATGCCGGCGTTGGCGCCCACCACATCGACCCGGCCAAAACGCTCCCGGGTCGCGGCGAACGCCCTTTCGAGATCCTCGACGCTGGTTGCGTCGGCTCCGAAACCGCTCGCCCGGGGGCCAATCCTGGCCGCCGCCGATTCGGCTTCGGCGGGATCGAGATCGAGCAGGGAAACAGAGGCGCCCCGACCGTGAGCCTGACGGGCGATCTCGAAGCCGATCCCTTTCGCACCACCGGTAACCAGCACCACCTTGCCGGCCAGGCTGTAGGGCTGGCCGGAGCGGACCGGCGGGAAGAGCGGAGCTGCCGACTCTCCGATGTCTCGCCGTTCGAACTCGCGGATGTAGTCGCCGACCACCGGGTTGCGTTCAAGTTGACGGTCGTTGACCGGACCGACCTGACCGCGCAGATAGAGGGGTGGGCGCCAGGCGGCCGGTTCGATGATCCGTGGCTCGCGGCGGCCGATCCCGTCGATCAGCGCCTCGGCCACCTGGTTCACCTGCATCTTCTTGGTGAGAAATGCGGGGGCGATCTCTTCGCGAAACGCATCGGCCAGCTCGTTCTCGAACACCTGGCCGATCAGATCAGTCTCGACATAGCCGAAATAGGCCACGCCGGCGCTGGCGCCGTGAGGTTCCAGTTCGGAGCGCAGAGCCCGGCCGAGCGCTTCGACCCCCGCCTTCGACACCCCGTAGGAGGTGTTGAGAACACTGTTGATGTGGGCGTAAACGGAGGCGATCAGGACCATGTGGCCGCGGTTGGCGATCACCTGCTCGATCGTCGCCCGGACGGTGTTGTAGACGCCGACCACATTCACCTCCACCACCTTTTCCCAGATCGCCGGGTCAATCGCCCGGCTGGTCGTCTTGGGGGGAGTGATCCCGGCGTTGGCAATCACTACGTCGACCCGACCAAGCCGCTCGACGATGCGCGCGACGGCGTCCTCCATTTCGCCGAGATCGGCGACATCGGCCTGGATGCCGATCGAATCACCACCGAGCGCGAGCGCCGATTCCTCGACCACCTCCCGTTCGAGATCGACCAGGGCAACCGAGGCACCCCGCTCCCGTGCCAACCGGGCGGTCTCGAAACCGATCCCCCTCGCACCGCCGGTCACCAGCACAACCTTGCCCCTCAAGTCCAGCGAATTCATCGCTCCACTCTAGTTAATGCGGCCAGTTCATAAACTCCCCTGCTCATGTCGTCTTTTCGTCCCGTAGACCCGAAGCAGTCCTTCCCCGAAATGGAGGAGAGGATTGCCTCCGAGTGGAAGGAAAGCCGGGTCTTCGAGCGTTCGCTCGAGCAGCGTGACGGGGCCGAAGTGTGGAGCTTTTATGAGGGGCCGCCGACCGCCAACGGCCGGCCCGGCTCCCATCACGTCCTGAGCCGCGTCTTCAAGGACATCTACCCCCGGTACCGGGCGATGCGCGGTTACCGGGTGCCGCGCAAGGCGGGCTGGGACTGCCACGGCCTGCCGGTCGAGCTGGAAGTGGAAAAGCAGCTCGGGATCTCATCCAAGAAGGAGATCGAAGAACACGGGATCGAGGAGTTCAACCGGCTCTGCCGCGAATCGGTATTCACCTACGTCGAGGAATGGAACCGGCTGACCGAGCGAATCGGCTTCTGGATCGACCTCGACGATCCCTACGTGACCATGGACAACGACTACATCGAGTCGGTCTGGTGGTCGCTCAAGGAGCTTTACGCATCGGACCGGCTTTACGAGGGACACCGGGTATCGCCCTACTGCCCGCGTTGCGGCACCGCACTCTCGTCGCATGAAGTCGCGCAGGGTTACAAGGACGTAACCGACCCGTCGGTTTTCGTGCGGTTCCCGTTGCTCGGCGAGGGCGGTCAGCCGACCGGTGAGTCGATGCTGGTCTGGACCACCACCCCCTGGACCCTGCCCGGCAACTATGCGGTCGCGCTCAACCCGGATGTGACCTACGCCCGGGTCGAGGTCGACGGACCCGACGGACCGGAGTCCCTGATTCTCGCCGAGCCGCTGGTCGAGAAGGTGCTCGGAGAAGGCACCGGGATCACCGCGAAGATCCCGGCCGCCGATCTTCTGGGCCGCTCCTACTCGGCCCCGTTCCCGGGGATGGCCGAGAACTCGGGTCACTTCGTGGTCATCAGCGGTGACTTCGTAACCACCGACGACGGGACCGGACTGGTCCACATCGCGCCGGCCTTCGGCGAGGACGACTACCGCGCGGCAACCCAGAACGGTCTCTACGACCCTTCGAGCCGCGGTCCCGAGGGAACCCTCTTCAACCCGGTCGGGCTCGACGGCCGCTTCGACGAACGGGTGACCGGATTCGGCGGAGATTTCGTCAAGGACCCGGAGGTCACGGCGCGGCTGATCGAACATCTGCGCTCGAACGACCGGCTCTTCCGGGCCAGCGACTACGAACACTCCTACCCCCATTGCTGGCGCTGTGGCACGCCGCTGCTCTACTACGCCAAGGCCAGCTGGTACATCAAGACCGCCGAGGCCCGGGACGCGATGCTGGCCGGCAACGAGACGATCGGCTGGCATCCCGAGCACATCAAGGAGGGCCGTTTCGGCCGCTGGCTCGAGAACAACGTCGACTGGGCCCTTTCGCGCGACCGCTACTGGGGCACTCCGCTGCCGATCTGGGAATGCACCGATTCCGGCTGCGACGAATCTTTCTGCGCCGGTTCGGTCGAGGAGCTGAAGGGGAAGGCCGGCGCGGTGCCCGATGATCTCCACCGGCCCTACATCGACGAGGTCACCTGGGCCTGCGACTGCGGCAAGGGCGAGATGAAGCGGGTGGTCAGCGTGATCGATACCTGGTACGACTCGGGCGCGATGCCCTTCGCCCAGTTCCATTACCCGTTCGAGGGCAAGGAACAGTTCGAGCAGCGCTTCCCGGCCGATTTCATCTGCGAGGCGATCGACCAGACCCGCGGGTGGTTCTACACGCTGCTCGCAGAATCGACCCTGCTCTTCGACCAGCCGAGCTACAAGAACGTGGTCTGTCTCGGGCTGATCCTTGACGGCGAGGGCCAGAAGATGTCGAAGTCGAAGGGCAACGTCGTTTCCCCCTGGGAAGTCCTTGACAAGTTCGGCGCCGATGCTTTCCGCTGGTATCTGTTCACCGCCCAGCAGCCCTGGGCCGGCTACCGCTTCTCGCTGGATGCGATCTCCGAAGCGCTGCGCTCCTTCCTGCTGACCCTCTGGAACACCTACTCGTTCTGGGTGCTCTACGCGAACGCGGAAGGAATTGACGCCTCCGCCGCCCCGGACCCGCCGGCCGAGCCGACCGACCTCGACCGCTGGGCGATCTCACGCCTTCAGGCGACGACCGAAGAAGTCGCAGAGAAGATGGACGCCTTCGACTGCACCGCCGCCGGACGGGCGATCGCGGCCTATGTCGAAGAGCTTTCAAACTGGTACGTGCGGCTTTCCCGCCGCCGCTTCTGGGAGGGCGATGCCGCGGCTTTTGCGACGCTCCGCCACTGCCTGGTCGAGGTTGCCGCGCTGCTCGCGCCGTTCACTCCGTTCATCGCCGACGAGATCCACCGCAACCTGGCCGGCGGTGCCGACGGCGAGTTCGGGTCGCTGCCGGACTCGGTCCACCTGCGGGATTTCCCGGCCCCTGCCGGTGCGCTCCGGGACGAGCAGCTGGAGGCCGCGATGGCCGCGACCCGCCAGACCGTGGAACTGGGCCGGGCTTCCCGGGCCCAGGCGAAGGCCAAGGTCCGCCAGCCGCTGGCCCGCGCGGTGGTGGTCGCAACCGACGCCGAGCGCGAGGCGATCTCATCGCAGGCGGAGCTGATCAAGTCCGAGCTGAACGTGAAGGAACTCGAGTTCGTGACCGACCAGTCGGACCTGGTCAGCTACCTGGTCAAGCCGAACTTCCGCACCCTCGGCCCGCGCTTCGGCAAGTCGATGCCGCAGGTCTCGGCCGCGGTGGCCGGCCTCGACCCGGCCCATGTTGCCGAAACCGTGGAAGCCGGCGGCGAGATCGGCATCTCGATCGAAGGCAAGGACCACACCCTGACCCCGGAGGATCTTCTGCTTAACATGGAGCCGCTCGAGGGCTACCAGGTTGAAGCCGAATCAGGCCACGCCGTGGCGCTCGCCCTCGAACTCGACGAGGACCTGATCCGCGAGGGACTCGCCCGCGAGATCGTCCACGCCGTCCAGAACGCCCGCAAGGACGCCGGCCTCGAGATCACCGACCGGATCAGCCTCTCACTGGCCGGCGACCAGGAGCTGCTCGACGCCGCCGCTGCCCACGAGGGCTATCTGACCGGCGAGGTCCTCGCCCGCTCGATCGAACTCGGCGGCGAGACCGCCGAAGCCGCCGCCCCGGGTACCCCCGAAATCACGATCGACGGAAAGACCCTGGCAATTTCGGTCACCCGGGTCGACTGATCTCCCGCGGAGCATCCGGATCCCGGGGGCTTGGACCGGGTCTACTCGGATCCTACGGTGAGCCTGACCGCGGAGACCAGATCGAGCAGGTGGCTTGCGCTTCGGGGATCCAGTCCAGTTTTCTCCGCGATTCGCTCGAGCCTGTAGATCACAGTGTTCGGGTGAACGAAGAGCCGCTCGGCGGTTCGCCGCGCGTTCAGGTCACACTCGCAATAGACCATGAGCGTGTCGAGCAGGTCCCCTCCGGAGCCTAGGTCGCTTTCGATGAATGCGTAGACATCCGGTGGGACCATCCGCCGACCTGCACCGGTGGCCCGGAGCATCACCGTGGTCCGTTCGGCGACGCCCAGCTCTGGCATGGCCAAAGTCCCGCCGGCGGCCGCCAGCCGGGCGGCCGCAACCGCTTCCCGATGTGCCTGGGGCAATTCTCCCGGGCCCGCACTCGGGACCCCGATCCCAAGCCGCATCGATTCGAGTCCGGAAGAAGCCGCGGCCAGGTGAAGCTCGCGCGCCAGGGCATCGGCCGCCGACTCGGGTGAAGCGTCTCCGAGGGCGAGTACTGCGGTCAGCTGACCGCCTTCGATGTCGATGAGGCTGCCGCGATACGGGGCCGCAAGGCTGAGCCGGCCCAGAGTGCGGGAACAGTCGTCGACCCGCGAACCGGGAATCTCGATCGCGACGACGACCAGGTAGATCATGTTCTGGCTGATGGAAAACGAGCTGGCCACGTCGACCAGGGCCCGTTCGTCCGGAACACGACCTTCGAGCAAAGCGTGGAGGATCTGGGCCTGGGCGCGGTTCGCGGAGGCGAGCAAACGTTCTTCGATCCGAATGTAGCTCTCCGTCACTTCCGAGGACGCCACATCGATGTACTGCATCGCGGGAAGTGCGAGCGCGAGCGCAGCCTCGGATCCGGACTCGTGGTGCCTGCTCTCCTCGATGATTGCACCCCAGAAGGCCTGAAGCCCGATCCGGAAGGCCTGCAGGATGTCCTCTAGCGGCACCCCTTGATCCACCCGGTGCTCCATCGCACTGCGAATGAAGGCAAGGTCCTCCTGCGAAGGCGTCCGACCGGCCTGGACGCAGGCGAGAAAAGCGTCGACATTGTCCCGCACATGCTCGAGCAGGTCCGCATCGAGCTCGGGGTCGGAATGCTCGACGTAGACCGGGATCGCCGAACGAATCGAGTTGGTCATCCGTTCGACGACCATGTCGCGACGCTCGGCGACGGTCCCGATCACGTCCGCGAGAATCCCGTTGCGGGGTTCGGCTGAACTCACTCGGGCGAGCCTACCGACCTCGCCCAGCCGTACTCAACGCGCTCTTATCCTGATCTTGCGGTGGACGACCAGGTTCGGGGAGCCGGTCCTCCGGGTCACGATTCTCAACTTCGCCTGAATCTTCCGGCGCTTCTTCACCGCCCGGCGGACCCGCTTACCGACCCGGGCCGTGATGGTCCGCTTGCCGGGGGCGATCGAGTACTTGCGGGAGACTACTCTGGTCCAGCCGCCACGCTTGATGCCTAGAGCGCGCTTTCGGACCCGCAACGCCAAGTGGCCCGTGCACTTCTCGCCAGGCGAGGCCGAGCATCGAACCGGGAGCCACGCCTTGCCGTTGCCACCGATCCTGAGCAGCGCCGTCCGGGGTCGCACCCGGGGCTTGATTCCGGGAGGCGGGGGCGGTGGTGGGACGACTTCCTTCCCTGTGCCACTGAGAGTCACACTGTGTGGTGAACCCGGTGCGTTGCTCGCAACGTTCACCGAGGCGCTGCGGTTGCCGGCCGCGGTCGGAGCGAAACTGACCGATATGGCACAGCTCGCACCCGGGACCACCGTCATGTTTGAGCACGTGTCGCTGAAGACCGGGAAATCCCCCGGGTCCGGGCCGCCGAGCGCGACCTGTCCAATCTCGGCCGGCTGGTCACCTGAATTGTTCAACTGGAAGGTCGAAGGATCGGTGGAACCAGACCCGATCTCGCGAACCCCGAAATCATGCGTGACCTCGGAAAGCTCAACCACCGGACCGACCGGTTCCGTGTCACCGACGACGAAGGTCACGCTGGCCGGCGAGTCATCCGGATTGCCGGCGAGATCGACAGCCCGTGCTTCGAAGGTGTGCTCACCGTCGCTCAGCCCGTTCCGTGTTGCGGCCGCGCTGCAGGAAGCAAACGGCTCGTCGTCGAGGCTGCACTCGAACTCCGCTCCGGTCTCGCTCGCCGACAGTTGGAACCGGACCGTGTCGGGAGCCCCGACCAGCGGCGGCACGGAAGAGATCGCCGTATCCGGAGCCTGTTCGTCTGCTTCCGCCGACTTCGGGTAGACCCGCCAGGTATCCCGGGATACGAACTGCTCGACGCCGGGCTTCGTGTAGTCGCAAACGCCATCGGGGAAAGCGGCCAGCATGCGGTTTCGCTCGTCCACCGTCATTTCCGGGTATTCGCTGAAATCGACCGGTTTGAGCTGACACTTGAGAACATCGTTGGCCAGCGGGCCGCCGGCCTTCATCCGGGGCAGGCTGAACGACGGGTAGGTACTGCCGCAGACCCCCGAGTCGAAGCTGGCCGGCTCCTCGGCGATCACGTTGCCGGCCCCGTCAAAGCAGCGGTCCACGGCGTCCTCAGGCTTCGCGTCCAATGCCTTCTCCCGAGCGGACCGATCGGTGCCGTCCGCGGCGATGTTCTCGAGCCATTCGTCCATGGTCGCGACCACGTTGCCGACGCCCCCGCTCGGGCTGGTCCAGATGACGTGGGTTCCCGCATCCCCGTTGGCCCTGATGATGCGTTCGCGCACCGACAACGGCTGGACGATGTGGTGGGGGTTGGTCGCCTGGTTGTCGTTGTTGGCGCTCCGGTTGTCGATCATCGGGGTGTAGCTGAGACCGGCGCCGCCGGAGACGATCTGGCCCTGTTGGTAGGCGATACGCAGAGTTTCCGGGTCGGCTTCGACCCGACTGGTCAGCGTTTCGTTGTCGTGGTTGATGCTGCCGGTGTTCTCGTTCAGGTGGAGAAACTGTTCGACCGAGATCACGCCGTCATTCAGCGCTTCGAGCCCGTACGTGACACCGATGTTGTCGATCGGCATGCGGGCGAATCCGGTCTGCGGATCGATCCCCCAGACGTTGATGTTGCCCTCCGTAATCGTGCACCGGGCGCCGGTCGGGTTGCTCACCGCGTTGTAGATGAGATCGGTGGGAAGGGCGGCCGGGCAGAAGGTCGGATTGAAGAAGTTGCGTCCGAATCCTTGCCAGAGCACTTTGCAGCCGTTGTTCTGCTTCGGACCGTTGACCGCATTCTTCTGAGCGTTGCTCCACCCACCACCATTTGCGGTGAGGTAGAGGTCGATCACCCGGCAATCCATCAGCGTGTTGGCCGCATATGCGTTATCGACGAAGGAGTGGCTCACGGTCGACCCGTCCAGGAGGCCCGGATAGTTGTCGTTGATCATGTACTGGGCCATCGCTCCACCCGAACCACCGCTCCCGATGGTGAACTTCGGCTCCCCGTACTCCTCGATGAAATGTTCCTTGATCATGGCCAGGGTTTCGGCCGAAACGGCATCGCTGCACCGGTTGGCGAATACGTTCAACGACGACTCGGCGGTCGCATAGCCGGTGCCCACGTTGTTGTTGGGCGAGTAGATCTCCGGCTCGCCCTGGGTGAAGCCGGCCTTGCAGCCGCCACCGAAGTTGAAGAGCAGCTTGCGGTTCCAACCCTCACCCGGTCGCGACTGGTCGGAACCGGGCCCGACGTCAATCAGGACGGCGATCGCGTAGATCGCACGGTTGATCGTGCCTCGCTCGATCCGGATCGCGTAAGGAACCGTCTTCCCGTCGTTGGTCGTGGTCATCTGGCCATCGGCCGGATACGGCGCGGTCGGATCGGCCAGAGGGACCCAAGTGTTCGTGTTGTCTCGGTACATGTAGCTGTACTGGGTGACGATCGAACAGTCCTCGTCGATCGGCTCACCCACGCCAAACTCCTCCGTCTGGCAGATGAATGGCTCCTGATGGGGACCGGAGAAGATCGGCCCGGTACGCGGATGGTCAACCAGGATCAGCTGAGCCTGCGGGTAGCCCGGAATCTCGGCCGTCACTTCGCTCGGCCCCACGGGCAGATCCTCGATCAGGACCCTCAACCGGGACTGATCGGCATCGAGAGGCGCCAGATCGGCGGTTATGTCCTGCCCTTCATGTTTGGCAACCAGCTCGTCGACCAGGTCAGGGTCGGGGAGCCGGATTTCGATCAGCGCGTCATCGTCGCTGACCATGTCGGGTCGAGACGAAACGGTTCGAATCAATAGCTCGGAACCGGTTGGCACGGGCGTCGCGACCACGGCCCACTCGTGACTCGCGGGGGACGGGTCCGTGTTCCCCGCACCATCCACGGCGCGGACTTCGAACACATGGGCGCCCGCAGCCAGCCCGCCGTACACCTTGGGCGAGGCGCAGGGGCTGAACGCGCCCTCGTCGCTCGAGTCAAGCCGGCACTGGAAGGTGACCCCCGGCTCGTTGGAGCTGAACGCAAACTGAGCCGAACTCCCGGCGCTGGGATCGGTCGGACCGGACGTGATCGTGGTTTCCGGGTCGGCCTGGTCGACGGTCCACTGGTACTGCGCCGATCCGGTGAGGTCGTTGGTGTCGGTAGCTCTCACTTCGAACGTGTGACTACCTTCCTCAAGGTCGCTCAAGGCGACCGGTGACACGCATGGCTCGAAGGCAGATTCCTCGTCCGAGTCGAGTCGGCATTCGAAGGAGATTCCGGTTGAGGAGGAGAACTGGAACTCGGCCTCGCCCGAGCTCGTGACGGTCTCTGGCTTGGCCTCGAACGTCACTTCCGGTGGCGCGTCGGCCTCCACCGCCTGCCAGGCAGGGGCAGTGTCGGTGGCCACAGTTTCGGTCAGCCTCGCATCGGGGTTTCCCCCTCCGACGGTTGCGCTGTAGATCTCGGGATCGCCATCACGATCGCTGACGAAGGTGACCAGGTCCCCGCTCGGGGAGAAGACCGGCGCGGTCGCTGACGAGTCGTCGTCAGTGATCTGGGTGACCGGAAATCCGCCACCGCCCGGTTCGAGCGTGTAGATCTGGAAATCTCCACCGCGGTTGCTTTCGAAGACGATCTGGTTCGCGACGTTGGGAGAGAAGTCAGGATTCCGGTCTTCGATCCCGGTGTTATCGGTCAGGTTGATCTGGCCCCCACCGGTCGAGTTCATCGCGTAGATCTCGCCGCCTCCCTGCCCCGCGCCACCGCCCGGGATGAACCGCTCAAAGGCGAGGCGGGAGCCGTCAGGCGACCAGGACGGGTTGGAATCCGTGGCGTTGTTGCCGCCGTTCGGGGTGCGTCGCGTGGGCGTCGCGCCGGAGTCGGTCATGGTCCAGATCTCGAACCCGGCAGCGTTGGGGTGACGGTCCGTCGCGAAAGCAATCTGGCTGCCGTCGGGCGACCAGGTCGGCTGGCGATCGGCGTCGGTGTTGTCCGTCAGGTTGACCGGGTCTTCGCCATCAATGCTCATGACGAAGATCTCGTCTTCACCGTCGCGGTCACTGGTGAAGGCGATCCGCTCGCCGTCGGCCGATACGGCCGGGTCGCGATCGTTGGCCGGGTTGTCCGTTAGACGCTGCAGGTCGGTGCCGTCGGAGGCCATCGAGTAGATCTCATTGTTGCCGTCGCGATCGGTGACGAAAACGATCCGTCCGTCGTCGCCAGGGTGTGTCGCCTGACTTCCGGCTGGCAGCAGGACGAGCCATGTGAGCAGAAACATCGCACTCGCGAGAAGTACCGCGCGGCCGTGTTTTGGACCGCGAAACTGCTCACATGAATCGATCATCAATCTCTCCTTGCAGGCGCCCGGGCTTGGACACCGTCCCTGGTTTATCCCTCCGGGGAAGAGTAATTGGGCGATTTCACGATTTCATCGGAGCGGACCACGAACTTGAGGGTTTTTCTTTGTGCCCAAGGCACAGAACCCAATTGGGTCAGAGGCCCATCGTCTTGCCGATCAGTTCTTTCATGATCTCGTTGGTGCCGGCGTAGATCCGGCCGACCCGGGCATCGACCCAGGCCTTGCCGATCTCGTACTCGGTGGTGTAACCGTAGCCGCCGTGGAGCTGGACTCCGGCGTCGGTGACCTTGCCGAGCAGGTCGGTGGTCCAGTACTTGGCCATCGCCGCTTCCTGGACGGTGCAGGTGCCCTCGACATAACGCTCGATGCAGCGATCGATGAAGCAGCGACCGATCTCGACCTCGGTCCTCAGCTCCGCGAGCGTGAACCGGCTGTGCTGGAAGTTGCCGATCGGCCGGCCGAAAGCCTTGCGTTCCTTCACGTAGTCAAGTGTCATCGCGAGCGCTGCCTCACATCCGGCCATCGAGCTGACCGAAAGGATCAACCGCTCGGGGACGAGTCGCGAGACCAGTTGGAGAAATCCGGAACCCTCTTCGCCGAGCATGTTCTCCTGGGGCACATAGCAGTCGTTGAAGAAGAGTTCGGCCGTGTCGGAGGCATGCTGGCCGAGCTTCTCGATCTGCTTGCCCCGGTCGAATCCCTTCATCCCTTCCTCGACCACGAAGAGCGAGAGCCCGCCGTGCGGATCGTCGGAGGTCCGCACCGCGACCACGACCATGTCGGCGTTGATCCCGTTGGTGATGAAGGTCTTGGCCCCGTTGATGATCCAGCCGTCACCGTCCCGCTTGCCCCGGGTCGAGATCGCGGCCAGGTCCGATCCGGTTCCGGGTTCGGTCATCGCGACCGCGAGCACCGTTTCCCCCGAAGCGATCCCGGGCAGCCAGCGCTTCTTCTGCTCCTCGGTTCCGGTGGACATGATGTACGGCAAGACGATGTCGGTGTGAAGCAGCGGCCCGCCGATCCCAGGTGCGACCCCGGCCCAGACTCCCTCCTCGGCGAGAACCACGTTGAAGCGCCAGTCCTCGACCCCGGGGCCGCCGTACTCCTCCGGGACTTCCATCGAGAGGAACCCGTACTCGGCGCACTTCGTGAAGAGACTCCGGGGAACGATGTGGTCGCGCTCCCATTGCGGATAATCGGGAACGACTTCCTTTTCGAGGAAACGACGAAAGCTCTCGCGGTAATCGTCGTGCTCGTTCTCGAAGATCGTCCGCTTGCCTACAACCTGCGCTTCACTCTCCGGTCTCTCCATGACCGGAAGTT
>JAEYSQ010000270.1 GCA_023434465.1 Actinomycetes bacterium | reverse complement strand
GCCCGGGTTATGGCGCGCCCGACCACCAGCGAACCGGCCACGATCAGGAGCATGGGGATCCAGCTATAGAACATCCCGGTTCGAAATCCTCCTGATCAGTACTTGTCCGCGGCCCTGAGCAGGACCGCGCTCAGGTCATCTCCGCGTAGCGGATGTTCGTGGCCCGCCCCGACGACCCTGGGTTTCAGGGCGGCGAGTTTGCGAAGTGACTCCTTGGCCCGCTGGTGGTCCCAGGCCCAGGCCGGGTGGGGAACCGAGGCTTCTCCTTCTGGCAACGGCCTGAGGCGGGCGGAGTCGACGAAGTAGACGACGTCACTGACCAGCGCGTCCCGGTCGGACTCGCGCCACAACCCGATCAGTCCGGGCGCGTGTCCGGGGAAGTGGATGACCTCGAAGCCCGCCACCTTCTCGCCTTCCTCGACCGTGCCCGCTATCTCGACCGCGCCACCGTCCCAGCGCCGGAGCAGGAACGGATAGAGCCAGCGGACCGGTGCGAACTCGAGCTCCTTCAGGTGCATGTAGGGCGTGATCGACGCATCCGAGGTTGCGTCGGCGACCTCGTCCGGATGGCAGTAGACCGGCACGCCGAGACCCGGTGCGGTGCCACGGTGATCGGCATGGGCGTGACCGAGCACGATCCGGTCGATCCCGCCGAAATCCTCGATCACCCGACGGTTCTTCTTGGTCATCGAACTCGTGCCCGCATCGAACTGGACGATCTCGCCGTCCGGGCCTTCCACGAAGTAGATGTTCATCGCGCCCTTGATGTCCCCGGTCAGCAGCCAGACTCCATCGGCCACTTCTTCGAGCCCCTCGGGTACCGCTCGTCTTGCGTTCAATTTCCGACTCCCGCTGTCATGTTGAGCGTCATTTTCATACCCTGCTCCTTGTGCCAGCCAACTGGAAAATCCTGATGATCGTTATCTGCGTCTTTCTGGTCGCGTCCGTGACCATCGGAGCGATTCAGTTGCTGACCACGCCCAACGAGATCTTCGGAACTGATTTCCAGGGTTTGCCGAAGCAGGAGTTTCCCAGATAGAGCGTCTTTCCGTTAGATCCGCCGGATAGTCCCGGGCCGGGGGTAGGATGCCCTAGACCGCCCACGACGATCGGAGACCAATGTCCCTGTTCAAGCGCATAGTTGTCGGTACCGACGGTTCGGATTCCGCCCGTGAGGCGATCCGTCAGGCCTCGGCGCTGGCCCAGATGTCTGGTGCGTCGCTCGACGTCGTAAGCGCCTACGAGCCGGTTCCCACCCGGCGCACGCAGGAGGAATCGATCGGGGCCCCGGACGATGTCGCGCACGAATTCGGCCCGCGCGAAGACGTCAATTTCGCGCTCGAGGGCGCGGCCCAAATCGCGGCCGAGTTCGAAGTGGAAACGAACCGGCACCCGATGGACGGAGACCCGGCGGACGCGATCCTCAAAGTTGCCGAAGAGGTGGGTGCGGACCTGATCGTGGTCGGCAACAAGGGCATGACCGGGGCCCGCCGGTTCCTGCTCGGCTCGGTGCCGAACAAGGTTTCCCATCACGCTCCGTGCAGCGTTTTTATCGCCCGTACGACCTGATCAACCGACGGCGGGATTGGTGGCGCGGCCGAGGTTGACGATCCCGGCGCCGAAACCGGACGCCGGGTCGTCCACCGCATAGGAGGGCAGGCGAGCCGTGCGCTCCAGTCGCCGGGCGACCCGCCCCGGCCCGCTGCGCTTGCCGAGCACCCCGGAGGCGATGACCGCGGCTGCGGCACCAGCCACGTGGGCTGCGGCCATCGAGGTTCCGATCCAGACAGGTTCGATGCCGAACCAGCTCGGGTCGCGGGCGATCATGCCGAGCTGGAGGATCGGACGGTTGCGGGAGGTCCAGGGGCAGTTGCTGCGGTCGCGGCCTCCGCCCGGCGCCGCGATGTCGACCTGCGAACTCTCGAAGGTGTAGGTGGCGACGCAGCCGGATTCGGTGGTGCCACCGACCGAGATCACGTTCGGTGAGGTTGCGGGGAGCGAGGGGCAGGCCTCGCTCCCGATGTTGCCCGATGAGCCGACCAGAACGATCCCCTTGCGCCA
Source organism: Actinomycetes bacterium (assembly GCA_023434465.1). Classification (GTDB taxonomy): domain Bacteria; phylum Actinomycetota; class Thermoleophilia; order Solirubrobacterales; family 70-9; genus 67-14. The sequence continues at coordinate 9,879 of JAEYSQ010000270.1, read as the reverse complement.
GGCCGCTCGCAGAGCCTGTTCGAGCGGTGGTACCGCAAGGCCACAGCCGAAGTTCAGTGACATCACGATCACCCGGGCGCCCTTCCGTGTGGCCCAGCGGACCCCGGCGACGACGTCAGCCGTGTCGCCGTCCCCGTTTGAGTCCAGTACCCGGACCGGCATCAGCTTCGAACGGTAGGCGATCCCGGTCAGTCCCAGCCGGTTGTTGGTCTGTTCGCCGATCGTCAGCGCGACGTGGGTGCCGTGACCGTAGAGATCGAGTGGGATCCGGTCGTCGTCGACGAAGTCGCGACCGGGCAGGAAGCGGTTCCGGCCGAGGTCCGGGTTGCGCCGGAAGCGATTGCCGTGGTTGCGGTAGGCGATTCCACTGTCGATCACGGCGACCTTGAGGCCGGCAGCGCCACCCCGGCCGGCCCGGCGCATGTTCTGCCAGGCCCGGATCACGTTCATGCCACCCCGCGATTGCGGGCGGTCCGCGGGCAAGGAGTCATGGCAGTAGCTCAGGCAGGGCAGGAAGTTCCATTGCTTGCCACGCCAGCCGGCCCACCGGCCCTTGCGACCCGGGTTCACGCCCCGGTCGTTCGGCAACCAGCCGGAGGCGCTCGCGATGTAGTTCGGGATCGCATAACTGACGTCGGACGTCTCCTCGATCTTTTCGGCCAGCGCCTCGGGGTCGGCCGAATCGGGAACCTGGACCGTGCGGGGCGCCGCCCGACCCGGGTACCCGACCAGGACCTCACCGGCCACTGCTTCGGTGCCGTCACTCAGGACGGTGGTCTCCTGCCCGGACACCGGTTCGGGCGAAGGCGCGGCCTCGTCGGCCGGCGCGGCGGCAGGCAGGAGGTATGCGGCCACCGCAAGGGTGGCCAGCAGGGCGCCGAAGAGGGCCAGGCTGAGTTGGGCTGATCGGGTCAAAGGCAGTTCGCGAAGATTCCGGGCGGATTCGGTCACTGCCCGGTACCCATGAGAACACCGCAAAACGCTCCGGGTTGCTCGAGCTCCCCCCGGCGGTTTCCTTGCCCTGCCCATGACTTACCCTGATCGAGTGAATCCGGAACAGGACGAGCAGATGATGTCTCTGGCGATCGAAGCGGCCATCGGCGCCAGGGAACACGATGACGTGCCGATCGGCGCGGTCATCGCCCGTGACGGCGAGCCCCTTGCGATAGCCGGCAACCGTCGCGAGATCGACCGGGATCCGACCGCCCACGCAGAACTGATCGCAATCCGCGAAGCGGCTGCCAAGCTGGGTGGTTGGAGGCTCCCGGAAACCACCCTCTACGTGACTCTGGAGCCCTGCTCGATGTGCGCCGGGGCGATCGTCCTGGCCCGCATCCCCAGAGTGGTATTCGGCGCCACCGACCCCAAGGCCGGTGCGGTCGGGTCAGTCATGAACATCCTCGACGATCCGGCTCTCAATCACCGGCCCGAGGTAGTGTCGGGATTGCTCGCCAGGGAATGCGGGGACCTCCTCCGGGACTTCTTCGCCGCCCGCCGCTAACGGGCCCCGGAGCGGAGAGGGTGGGATTCGAACCCACGAGGCGAGAGATCCCGCCCACGCGATTTCCAATCGCGCTCCTTAAGCCGCTCGGACACCTCTCCGGGGACTGGGAAGGGTACCCGAGAAGCGCGGTCGAAGGCACCTCGCTTGCGCCAAAATCGCTAGCCTTCCAGTCCACCCGGAGGGGTGCGAGAGTGGTTGAATCGGGCAGTCTCGAAAACTGTTGTGCGTTTCGGCGTACCGTGGGTTCGAATCCCACCCCCTCCGTTGCCTCCGCCGGCCGTGCCGGCCCGCGAGGTTGAAGTTACGCCCGCTATATGGCGCTAACTTCAACCTCGCGGAATATTTTCTCGGGCGCGGAGTTCTTTCTCAGGCGTCGAAGCGGCGGTGGATTCCGAGGACGTTTCCGTCGGGGTCCTTGAAATAGGCCTGGTAACAGACGCCGCTGTCGATCTTGTCGGTGACGAACTCGACTCCGGCCCCCTCGAGTTCCGCCTTGGCCGCATCGAAATCGTCGACCTGGAGCACGACGCTGCTGCCGCCCGCGTTCGCGAAGGTCTGGCCGAAAGCGGTCGGGTCCATGATCGCGATCGTGAGGTTGCCGGTCTCGAATTCCTGGGCCGGCATCTCGCCCCACTGCTTGCCCTCCTGGAGGCCGAGCGTGTCCCGGTAGAAGGCTTTCGAAACTTCGAAGTCGGTGATCGGGATAGTCACGAAATCGGTTCCGGTAACAGCCATTTCACTCCTGTCGTTGGGGGTTCTCTTCCGATCGTACCCCGCTGGAGTCGGGCCGGCCAAGCAGGTAGGAGCAGACTCCGGTCAGGGTGATCGTCGCGACGATGATCAGCAACGGTCCGGAGTCCTCGGTGACCGAGCCGATCAGGCCCCCGGCGAGGCCACCGACCAGGGCCGCCGGCCAGATCGGCCCCGCCCACGGTCTGAACATCTCGCGGTTGCGAATCGCGAAACCGGCAGCGAGCAGGCAGGCCAGCGTGATGATCGGCATGTTGCCGTTCCAGAGTTGCTGCCAGGCCAGCGTGGTTCTCCGCTCGACGTCCTGGAAGAAGCCGTCACCGCCCCCGGTCAACACACTGCTGAAATGACCCTGGCCGCCAGCGGTAGCGAGGTCGAGGACTGCCAGCAGGACCAGTCCGACCACCGGAGCGGCGGCCAGGAGCGCCGCCCGCTTCCAGGACATCCGGCCCGGCAGCATCATCAACGCCGCGACCGCGGTTGCGGAGGCGACGATGATCGCCGCTCCGACCCCGGCCCCGAGCCGACCGGAACCGAGCACCACACCCAGTCCGAGACCGAAACCGAGCACGATCAACGCGTTCTTCTTCGACCTCGGTCGGCCGGTGAGCGCCGCGGCTAGCCCGGCCAGCAGCAGCACCATCAGGGCCGGCTTCAGTTCGTTGCCGATCCCGTAAAACCGGGAACCGTAGCCCGGGTTCGGACCGAGGACCGACCGGGTGATCAGATGCGAGCCGAGCGCAAGGTCGACGGTGATCACCGTGAGTCCGGTCACGGCCGGTATCAGGGTCGCCCGCGGCCAGCCGAGGAAGCGGTCCGACAGATAGCCGAGCAACAACGCCAGTCCACCGATCAGGCCGTACTCGGCTTCCGCCGTCGGGTTGCCGAGAGCGGCCGGCACCAGGATCACGGTCGGTATCCAAAGCACTGCCAGCCCGCCGATCCGACGGACCCGGCGGTAAGTCTGCTCGCGGCCGGCAATCGCGCCGGCGGCCAGATAGATGATCAGCCAGCCGATGAAAACGAAAGCAAGGGCGGCGTTGCGACGCGGTCCCAGTTCGTCGAGCCGGTCGCGGAAGGGCGTCAGCTCCTCCGGCTCACGGTCGCCTTCGGCCCGGATCACCTTGCCGGTCATCTCGTCGGGGACTGGGAGGCCTAGGTGGTCGAGAATGGTCGGGGCGAGGTCGATGCCGGCGACCAGGTTCGGCATGTTGGTGGTGTCGGACCGGAGACCGTGGCCTTCCCTGTCGACCGGGTCACCGGCGTTCTCGCCGAGCCCGGCAGTCGCGATCGGCAACAGCGGCAGGATCGGATCGAGCGGTGGCGTCTGGGTGGCGATCACCAGCTGTCCGGGACGGCGCAGGTGCAGGATCTGCCGGAGTTCGCGAATTCCGTTGCGGCCCGGCGACGTGCTGACCACAACGAAGCGGTAGTCATGGGACTCGTTGATCGCCCGGCGCGCCGTGTCGGTGGTGTCAGCCAGGGCGAGGGAGGCGACGTATCCGATCCGGTCGGTCGCCGGGATCACGGTCTCCTGGAGCTTGGTCGCGTCACCTACGTAGGCGGCACCACCGGGAATCGAGCTGGCGAGCAGTCCGGGCTCGATCGTCTGGGGGGCGGTCTCGGCCCGGTCGATGATCGCGTCCCAACCTTCGACGACCCCACCGCCGCCGACCATGCGGGCGAGCCCGACCGGCGGGACCTCGGACGGGTCATAGGTCGAGCGTGAAACGCGGGCACCCTGGCTTATGTCGAGCAAGGCCTGCTCCCGGCGGTAGGAACCCTGGGTGACGCTGCTCAGACCGACCGAAAGCTGCCCGATCTCGGCGAAGTCGTCGGTGATCTCCTCGCTGTAGGAGGGAGGGGTCTCGAGATCCTGGGGGACCAGGACCAGGATCGCCGTGTTCTCGCCACGGCTGGAGGTGTCATCCGCTGCGCCAGAGGCAGGGAAGGTCGAGGCCAAAAGGGCCAGGCAGGTGATCGCCGCCAGAAGGGCGGCGCCGGGGCGAAGCACAGCGGCATCTTTTCAGAGCTTCAGGCAGAGCTGCCGGTTCCGTTGCGGCCGGTAGGGTGACTGCATGAGCAATGAACCAGAGCAGACGCCGTCGGCCAGAATCGGGGCGCTTGCCCAGGAGCTGATGGAGCAGGTTGAACGCGACACTCCGGGCGCGCGGCTCGACCAGCTGGTCATCTCCGCCGTCCTCAGCGAAGACGCCGGCATCGACGAACAGACCATGCACGTCCAGCTCGTCTCGGATTCCTCCGACCCGCTTTCGGTAGTCGGGCTGCTCACGGTCGCCCTCGAGCTGGCCAAAGGCCAGCTAACCGGCGCGGAGTAAACAAGCAAGTCGGCGGGGGCCGACCCGCCCTCCAGGTTCACCCCGGCGGACCGGTTGGTTCATGGTGCCGCAGGTTTTGACCCAATACGGTGGGAAACCTGCGTCACCGCTACGAGCCAGGCCCCACGGCGTGGCTACACCGATCGCGCAAACAAAAAGGCCCCGGAGTCCGGGGCCTTTTTGAAGTTCTGTTGCCCTGAGGTCTAGCGGGAGTAGTGCTCGACGATGAGGCGCTCTTCGATCGGGGCGGCGATGTCGCTCCGGTCGGGCAGGCGGTTGACGGTGCCCTTGAGGCCGTCGTGGTCGGCCAGCAGCCAGGCCGGGGTCGGACCGGCCGACTCGGTGGACTGGCGGGCCATCGGCTCGATCGCCGTGCCGGGCTTGACGGCGATCTCGTCGCCGGCTGAAACCTCGTAGGAGGGCCGGTCGAGCCGCTTGCCGTTCACCTGGATGTGCTGGTGGACGACGAACTGCCGGGCCTGGGCGCGAGTCGAAGCGAGGCCGAGCCGGTAAACGACATTGTCGAGGCGGCTCTCGAGGTGACGCATCAGGTTCTCGCCGGCCATGCCGTCCTCGCGGTTGGCACGATCAAAAAGCTTGGCGAACTGCTTCTCGCGCAGGCCGTACATGGCCTTGGCACGCTGCTTGGCGCGCATACGGACCGAGAACTCGGAAGCACGACGCCGACCGCGGCCATGCTGGCCGGGCGGGTAGGGGCGGCGTTCCATGGCGCTCTTGCCGCCTAGGGCACGTTCACCCTTGAGTCCGAGATCTACGCCTTCACGGCGCGAAAGCTTTTCTTTTGGTCCTGTGTATCTACCCATAGTGCGGCGAGTGAGCCTACAGGAAAGCGGCTTATGCCGCTTTGCGAGAGGTCAATCCCGGCAGGTCTTTCCCCGCCCGCCGAACTGGGTTTTATAGTCGGTGCATGGAGTCGCTGAAGGGACGTCTGCTGGTAGCCGCGCCGAGCCTGTTCGATTTTTTCCGGCGTACCGTGGTCCTGGTGGTCGAGCACACCGAGCAGGGAGCTTTCGGGGTGATCCTCAATCGCCGGGCAGATACCGAGGTGGTCGAGCTGGTGCCCGACCTGGGACCGCTGGTTGAGCAGGGCGCTCCGCTCTGGGTTGGTGGTCCGGTCGGCCCTGACTCGATCGTGGTGCTCGGTGACTTCGATGATCCCGGGCAGTCGGCCGGCCTGGTCGAGGGCAGCATCGGTGTGGTCGATCCCGACGGTGACACCGCGTTCTCGAGGGCCAGGGTGTTCGTCGGGCACGCCGGCTGGGGACCGGGTCAGTTGGAAGGTGAAGTGGAGCGGGACTCCTGGATCGTCTCCGACTTCGATCCCGATGACGTCTTTTCGGAAGGCGACCTCTGGGCTGACGTGGTCAAGCGTCCGGGCGGCGATTACGCCCTCCTCGCGACCATGCCGGATGACCCGACCCTCAATTAGCGCCAGGCGGCGTCACCCGGAACTGGCCGCGCGCCCTAGGCTCTGAATCATGTCCTTCGCTTCACCTGAACGTTCGCCGCTCTCCCGATCCGATCTGGACCCTGATCCGGTCGCGCAGTTCAAGACCTGGTTCGAGTCGGCCACGGAGGTCGTGCCGCTGCCGGAGGCGATGACCCTTGCCACGGTTGACGGGGACGGGCATCCAGACGCCCGGATGGTCCTGCTCAAGGGTTGCGGTCAGGACGGCTTTCGCTTCTTCACTAACTACGACGGGGTCAAGGCGAAGCAACTGGAAACCAACCGGCACGCAGCCCTGGTCTTCTTCTGGGCTCCCGTGGACCGGCAGGTTCGAATCCGGGGGAGCGTTGCGCGACTCGACCCGGCGGCGTCAGATGAGTACTTCGCCAGCCGCGACCGGGCAAGCCAGATCGGAGCGTGGGCGTCGCCCCAGAGCCGCTCCCTCCCCGACGACCGGGCGTCCCTCGAACAACTTGCCGCCGAGATTTCGGATCGTTTCGCGGCGGGAGAGGTACCGAGACCGGAGCATTGGGGCGGCTTCATCGTGGAGCCGGTATCGATCGAGTTCTGGCAGGGCAGGGGCGCCCGCCTTCACGATCGTTTTCGCTACGACCGGCGGGATGGCGACGCGGCCTGGGAGATCACCCGGCTGGCGCCCTGATCTCCCGCGCGTTTGTCAGTACTGCGACTGGGTAGGGAATGAAGCACGCATTTCGTAGGCCCCTCTGTCGCGTTGGGCCTAGCAAAGACCATTCGGTCTCCCAGGGACCTGACAACTAGGTCACGGACCACCGGTCCAATAACAAATGGAGGTAACACATGTCCCCGGACAATTCTGTCGGGCGTATACGGCTGACCGCTTTCACTGCGGCGGTCGCCGGGTTTCTGCTCATCATCGCGATGGCAGTTCCCCACGCAAGCGCAGCCACGAAGACCTATGTCGGCGGAAACGGGAGCAATTTCGCGACCGGGCTTGCTGGCTGGACCAATGAGGCCGAGTATGGTGGCCTCTGCCTTCCACCGGTCAACTGTCCTCAGCTGACGGGAGAGTTTGAGACGACCGGAGGAACCGGCGGCAACGGTGACGGGTACATCCGGACTTCGTCGTCGACCACCGTCGTGTCATCGATCCTCGCCGATACCGCTCACGTATGGACGAGCCCTGCCTTCGTGTACCGGGGAATCGGCGGAAACGTTCCGGCTTCTCTCACCTTCTCGATGCAGAAGCGATCCGGCATCAGCGACCTGCTCGCGCTGGGAGCGGACGTCCGCTTCGCAGTGAGCGCGATCAACCTGTCCGGAGGAGCGAACGTGGCCCTCGTGGAGTCACGCCCGGTCGGGAATGACGAAAACTGGAACGGCGTGCCGAGGCAGGCCATCCTGAATGACGCGCTGAAAGTCGGTTCGAGCTACCAGATCCAGATTCGGACGGTCGTCGATGGTCTCGCGCTCGTTCTGCCGGGCGGCCAGATCGACTACGACAACGTGAGGCTCGTTGCCGCAGACGGAAATGGCGGCAACAACGGTGGGAACAACGGCGGCAACAACGGCGGCAACAACGGTGGGAATAACGGCAATAACGGCAACAACGGCAACAACGGAACGAACGGCACCAACGGCAACCGGGGCCCGAAGCGGTTCCGGCCCATAATCAGGAAGGCGATTCGTCTCGGGGTGGTGAATCGCAAGAAGAGGGCATTCCGTGCCGTGAAGGTGACTTGTCGCAAGGCTCCCTGCCGGATCCGCCGCGTTCAGGTCCGCTACGTAATCCGTGGCAAGGTCTATCACCGTGGCCGCGCGGCTTTCCCGCGTCGTCAGTTCAGGGCCGCGAAGTCAAGGTTCATCAGGGTGAGGATGCCGGCCAGGATCTACCGTCGTACCCCGAAGGGACGCAAGGTCGGGTTCGTCAGGGTCAGGGTCGTTGCGACCTCGAAGCGAGGAGCTCGCAGCGTCCGCAACATCGCGATCGGTCTCCGTAAGCGCTAACCGGAAGTACCGCTGACGAAGCTCAAGGGCCACCTCGGGAAACGCGTCCGGGGTGGCCTTTTTGCGTTCTCGGCGGGCGTTTAGACCCGGCTGCGCCTGCATGACGGCTGGCAGCCGATTGGACAATCGACCCTGTCTGGCTCTACTCTGAAAACCTCAAGGGCTGATGTCTTTCTTTCCTCGCATCCCAGGGCTGGCCGTATTCGTGGCCATTTTCGCGCTGCTGATCCCCGCCGCAGCTTCCGCCGCTACCCGTAGTGGCGGCATCACCCTGCCCGGCCCCGCCACCTCACCGAAGATCGCCCAGATCCTGCCCCTGGCCAAGCGCGAGCTTTCCCGAAACGTGTTCGAACGGCGCGGCAACAACGTCCCCCGCTACCGAAAGGGCAAGGGCAAGATCGCTCCGTACAGCATTCGTGACCAGTGGTGTGCGGCCTTTGCGACCTGGATCTGGAACAAGACCGGTTTCCGGGCGTACCTCGGGACGAAGATTCTCTGGCCTTCCTTCGACGGGACCATGGTCGGCGTCCAGGTTCGCGACCTGACCAACTGGGCGACCAAGAACGGTTACTTCTCCTACATGGCAAAGCCCGGTTATCTCGTCGCCTACGGGACGACTCATATCGGCATCGTCGAAAAGGTCGACCGCAAGAGCGGCAAGGCAGTCGGATCGATCGAAGGCAATATCGGCAACCGGGTCAACCGGGTGAAGATTCCGATGAAGAGAGTCACCGGCTACATCAGCCCGGTCCGGCTGACCATGCCCCAGTTGAAGAAGAGCGCCAACTACGCCGACATGCCCGTCCCGCCGGCAGTGCTGGGCGAGCTGAACCAGAATTCCTTCAGCCGACCGTAAGTACCGCCTCAGCCGGCGGTCAGGTGATCCACGATCGACACGCAGCCGGAGATCTTCCGGTCGGCGTCGGTGCTCGCCGCCGGTGAGCCGATCATCTGACCGTTCCAGCAGCCAGCCCAATCGACCTTGACCGAGTAGCGGGAGAGCGTCCCGTCTACGTCCCTGGAGCAGATCCAGCTTCCGCCGGCCGGGTGACAACCCTGGGCGGAGGCACCACCAATCGAATTGGCGAGCGCCCCGTGGCTCGTACCAAGGTAAGGAGTGGGGGCATAAAGCGCGATCAGCGAGACGGTCAGGAGAAACAGTGCAAGCGCGAAACCGCCGACCAGGACCCGCGTCCGCCTGCCCCGGTACGGGTTGGCTCGACGCTCGGCGAACCTGTCTTCACGCCGTTTCTCCAGGCGTTCGCGCCGGGACTGATGCTCGGGCAACCCACTGAAGTCTTCACTCACTCCGTCCATCCCGGCTCAGGCTAGCCCGGCCGATCTGCTCCAGCCGGGATAACCCGGCCGATGAAAGGAAATCTGCCGACGGCGATGGCCCACCAGGTCGGCAAGCTCCCCGCCCACGTTTCGGCGCAACGAAGTGACGCCGTCGTGGTGCAGTACGCTCCCCGGCATGTCGATCGGATTGCGGGGAGCGGTTGCACTTGTCCTGATGCTGGCTGTGGGAGCTCTGGTCAGTAGCCAGGCGGCGGCCCAGACGCCGTCGAAAAAGGTCTTGTTGCAGATGAGCTACTCGAAGGGCCTCAAGCAGTTCGTCAGTTCGGTTTCGAATCCCGCATCGAAGCGGTACCGGAAGTTTGTGCCGGTGCGGCGTCTGGTTTCGCGCTTCGGTCCGTCGAAGAAGGCCCGGGCTGCCACGGTGCGCTGGGCGAGGTCCAACGGACTCCGCGCAACCGTCGACCCCTCGGGAGTCTTTGCGACGGTTCGCGGGGCCTCGAGTGCGATTGACCGGGCGTTTGCGCCGATGACCC
>JAEYSQ010000223.1 GCA_023434465.1 Actinomycetes bacterium | reverse complement strand
ACCCCGATTCTCACCCCGTCTTTCTGCGAGACCTTGAGGCCATCCCGCAACACGCCGGGCAGTGCCCGCTCGGCCGCCCCGCGAGGCGCTTTTCCGGTCAGTACAGCCCTTGCCCCGGCCCGGGCGGCGACTCCGGCAGACCAGAGTGTGGCGCCGGCGATCACGATCTGCGCCGCCACCAGAATGGAAAGCAGGATGATCGGAAGCGAGCCGATCAGTTCAAGCGAAACCGACCCGCGTTCCGACCGGCCTCTGAACTGGCTTTCTCTTGGCTCGGGTTCCATACCCGGACCGTGACGGGAAAGTGCTCACATGTGGCACTACAGGTGCAACGATTGTGCACGCGCGAACAGGATCCCGAGGGACCGGAAGAGACCGGGTCAGACCGCGAACCGCGCAACGACCGGGGCGTGATCCGAAAGACGGATCATCAGGCCGGTTTCGGGATCGGGAACATCACGCCTGGCCGCCGGCCACGCTTGGGCCGACTCGAGCACTTCGACCCCGCGGGACAGAAGGTGATCGATCGAACCCGGGGAAGTCGGGCCCGACAACCCGAATTCGCCGCCCAGCCGCTCGAAGGCGTCGCTCGATCTGGGCCGGAGGTTGAAATCCCCACCCAGAATCAGGGGGCGCTCCCCCGCCTTCGCGTCCGCCAGCCGACCCGCGCGCATAACGTCGCCGACCGATCTCTCGCCGGTGCTGGCATGAAAGTTCGCGACGCAGAGCCCGCAGCCCAGTTCGACCATCGTCGTCACCCGGCGTTCCGGGACCCAGGTGAGCGTAGCCTTGCGGAACCCGGCTATCTCGTTTCCAGGGCGAAAGCCAGCGAGGCCGGGAACCGCATTCCGGACCAGGATCAGGTTCGAACCACCCTCCCAGCTGCCAATCAACTGGGGCCGGATACGGGCCAGGGGAGACATCACAGGTCTCAGCCAGTTGCGGGAGGTGAGCGCTACCCGTCCCGATGCCCCGGTCGCTTCCGCGAGTCGTCGGACCCAGCGCGGAGGTACCTCCTGGAGCAGGGCCACGTCCCACTTCGCAGCGGCGAGGAAGGCAGCGAATTCGTTGAAGAGATCCCGGTTGAGACGCAAATGCTTCTTGCCCCGTACCGGTCGGCCGAGTACCTTCCAGCCGAAGCCTCCCGGAGGCACGCCAGGTTCGTCCCCGCCCGGCACCGGCGGGAAGTCCCGTCCGTGGTAAAGGTTCCAGCTCAGGACCCGGAAGTTCACAAAGCGCCGGGCTCAGTAGCTGCGGGCTTCGGTGACGATCATCCAGATCCCGACCAGGGCCGACCCGAGCAGGAGCAGCCAGGCCATGGTTCCAAGTCCGGTGTCGAACATCTTCGAAGCACCGGCGATCAGCAGCACGATCATGCCGAAGCAGCCATAGAGGATGACCCGCCGGGAATCGCCGAGCGCGATCAGCCCGGAGCGGAACTGGTAGGTAAGGCGATAGACCGTCCAGGCGATGCCGGCCAGGAAGGCCATGGTGATCGCGGTCAGCGCCGCTTCCGCGACGTTGCCGCCACTGGGAAGGAATGCGACGCCGGCGGCCAGGGCCGCGATGATAAGGATGTTGCGGGCCAGAACCACGATCAAAGCCTATCCGGGTCTCCGTCGCTCTACTTGGAAACCATCAAGACGAGGCCGAAGGCGATGATTCCCGTGGTAGCGAGCAGACCCAGGACTCCGACCCCAAGCGCGAGGACGGCCGCGATCCCGCGGCCTTCCTGACTGAAATCGACGTACTTGGTGCCGCCCCAGATGCCCAGTGAAGCGACGAACGCCACGGCCATCGAAGCGACGAAAGCAGCGAGTACGGTCTCGCCGAGTTCCGCAAAGTTGATGACTGAAGCGAGCAGGTCCATTTATCACGCCGATTCCGTCTGAACGTCGACCACTTCGGTCTGTCGCGAGCGTCGCACGAAGGCGATCGCGATCAGGACCACGGCGATCGCACTGATCACGACCGGTCCGACCACGCCGCCGCCGAGCAGAACCGTCACCCCGAAAGTCAGGGCACCGATCAACGCGGCAGCCGGGAGGGTCAGGATCCAGGCCATCACGATGTTGCCGGCCACGCCCCAGCGCACCGCCGAAATCCGCTTGGCGACTCCCGAACCCATCACACCGCCGTTGATCACATGCGTGGTCGAGAGGGGAAAACCGAAATGGCTGGAGGCCATGATCACGGACGCGCCGGCGCCCTGGGCTGCGAAGCCCTGGGCGGGATCCATCTTGATGATCCGCATCCCGGTCGTCTTGATGATGCGCCAGCCGCCGCTGTAGGTTCCGAGGGCAATCGCGGTGGCGGCGGAGAAGATCACCCAGAATGGCGGGTCGGAACCGGCCGGCAACGCGCCGTCGGCAATCAGCGCCAGGGTGATCACTCCCATCGTCTTCTGGGCGTCATTGGTGCCGTGGGCCAAAGCGAGCAGGCCGCCCGACGCAATCTGGCCGAAGCGGTATCCGCGGCTGACCGGCCCGGGGCGCAGGTTGCGGACCATCCGGTAGATCAGGCCGATCGAAAGTGCGGCAACGATGAAAGCGAGGATCGGCGCGACGATGGCCGGAGCGAGGACCTTGCCGATCAGTCCTGCGGTTTCGATCGCCGCGGTTCCGGAATCAGCCAGGGCGGCACCGACGATTCCGCCGATCAAGGCATGGGAACTGGAGGAAGGAAGTCCGAAATACCAGGTGACCAGATTCCAGGCGATCGCCCCCACCAGACCGGCGAAGACGACGTTCAGCGCCCCGGGTCCGGATATCGCGCCCTGGTCGACCACGTCCGAGGCAATCGTCGCCGCGACCTCGATCGAGATGAAGGCTCCGACGAAGTTGAGGATGGCAGCGAAAGCGATGGCTGCCTTCGGCGAGGCCGCCCCGGTCGAGATCGAGGTAGCCACGACATTCGCGGTGTCGTGAAAGCCGTTGGTGTAGTCGAAGGCCAGGGCCGAGACCACCACGATTACGAGGATCAGGTGGAGGTCCACGGTCCTAGGAGTTCTTGATCACGATGCCTTCGAGGATGTGCGCTGCCGTCTCGGTCGCGTCGATCGCCTTTTCGAGTACCGCGAAGATGTCCTTCCAGCGGATCACGACCATCGGGTCGATCCCGTTCGAAAACAGCGAGGCGACGGCGTCACGCGACACCCGATCGCCATCGTTCTCGAGCCGGTGAATCTCGATCCAGTACTGGTCGAGGTCCCGGAACGAGGGCAGATTCTCCAGACCGAGAGAAAGCTGCTCGCAGCAACCGACCAGGATCCTGGTCAGATCCTGAGCCTGATCCATCGGAGCTTCGATCTGGTAAAGCGCCAGGAAGTCGGCGGCCTCCTCGATGTAATCGACTACGTCGTCGAGCTTGGTCGCCAGGCCATAGATGTCCTCGCGGTCGATCGGAGTGACGAAGGTCGAATTGAGACGGTTGATGATGTCGTGGGTGATCCGGTCACCCTCCTGTTCGATGATCAGGATCTCCCGGCCGAGACCGGCATCATCTGGCCAGAGCGACATCATTTCGTCCAGCTTGTTCGCTGCGCGCATGGTGTTCTGACCGGCCTCGTTGAAGAGGTCGAAGAAAGTGCGATCGCGTGGCAGGAGCGAGAAGCGCATCAGGGCGGAGCCAAACTACCAGAGGCAGGGCTGACGGTACCTAGCCGGAGACCTTGGGCAAACCCGTGGAGGCCAGAGCCTTGTGGCGCTCCATCAGTTCATCCTGGGCATTGCGCCGCTCTCCCCCCTCGGGGTTGAGCCGCGACCAATTCCCGGAACTGTCCAGGACCCAGGAGTTGGTGTTGTCGGCCAGACACCGTTCCATCACGTCGAGAATCTGGCCCCGTGCTGTGTCGTCGTCGACCGGGGTCACCAGCTCGACCCGGCTGTCGAGATTCCTCGGCATCAGGTCGGCCGACCCGATGAAGACGCTCCAGCTCTCACCCCGCTGGAAGGCGTAAACGCGGGAGTGCTCGAGAAAACGACCGACCACCGAAACGACCCGGATGTTTTCCGAAAGCCCCGGTACCCCGGGCCGGAGGCAACAGATTCCCCGCACGTTGATCTCCACCTCGACGCCCGCCCTGGACGCGTCGTAAAGCGCCTCGATACAGGCCGAGTCGACCAGTGAGTTCATCTTCATCTGGATCTTCGCCTCGCGACCCGCCTTGTGGGCGGCAATCGTCGCTTCGATCTCGGCCAGAATCGAACTGCGCATCGAGTGGGGCGAGACCAGGACCCGCCGGTAGTCGGCCGGTCGCGAGTACCCGGTGAGGAGGTTGAACATCTCGGACACGTCAGCCCCGATTTCAGGATCGGCGGTGAAGAGACCGAAGTCGGTGTAAAGCCGGGCAGTGGTCGAGTGGTAGTTGCCGGTGCCGATGTGTACGTAGTTGCGAACCTGGTCGCCTTCCCGCCGGACCACCAGCAGTGCCTTGATGTGAGTCTTCAGCCCGGGGATGCCGTAGACCACATGGACTCCCACTTCTTCGAGTCGCTTGGCCCACTCGATGTTTGCTTCCTCGTCGAAGCGGGCCTTCAGCTCGAGCATGCAGACGACCTGCTTGCCGCGCTCCGACGCCTTGATCAGAGCGGAGACGAGCGGCGAATCGTCGCTGGTCCGGTACACGGTCTGCTTGATCGCAAGCACTTCCGGATCGTTGACCGCCTGGGCGATGAACCTCTCGACCGAACTCGTGAACGAGTCGTAGGGATGGTGGACGAGCACGTCGTGCTGACGGATCGCGGCGAAGATGTCGGGCGGGTCACCGTCTTCTCCCTGCAGACGGGGCTGGGTGACCGGGGTCCAGGGCTGATCACGAAGCTCCCGGTAACCGGGCAGCTTGACCACATCCCACAGGTCGGTGTGGTCGAGCAGCCGGCCCGCCTCGAAAACCTCATTCTCCTGCAGCCGCAGCAACTCGACCAGAAGTTCCTTCAGTTCCTGGTTCATTCCCTCCGCCAGCTCGAGCCGGACCACCTCGCCAAAACGGCGTCGGCGAACCTCCTCCTGAACCGCTTCCAGCAGGTCGTCGGCCTCGTCGGACACTGTGAAATCGGCGTCCCGGGTAACCCGGAAGTAACCGTGTTCGAGTACTTCGACACCCGGGAAGAGCTGGTCCAG
>JAEYSQ010000220.1 GCA_023434465.1 Actinomycetes bacterium | reverse complement strand
TGCTCTTCACCGCGACCGACGGGCTCAGCTCGGTCCTGCCAGAGGACAAGTCCTGCCGTTTCTTCGGCAACGCGGCCAGGCCGAAGCTGGCCTGGGAGCTGACCGGAGCCAAGCACCTCACCTTCAGTGATTTCCAGGCTCTGGCGCCTCAGATCGCCGAGAAGAAGCCGGACTGGGCCTATGCCGCGCTCTATCCGGTGATCACCGGGAGCCTGAGTCCCGCCGCCTCGATCCGCTCCCAGCGGAACGCGATCGTCCGCTTCTTCAGGGCTTACGTGATGAGCGGCAAGAAGCCGGGCAAGATCAGGGCCCCGACCCCGCCGGCCGGAGTCACACCGGTCTCCACCGACAAGCTCACCTGCGCAGAACCTGACTAACGGCGGCCTCATCCACGCGGGGTGACCGCACCCCCCCACCAGCTCGCCAGTGGGCATAATCACCGTTCCGGCCGACTCCGGTCAGCCGGCCCCGGGCGGTTAGCTCAGTTGGAAGAGCACCTGCTTTACACGCAGGGGGTCACTGGTTCGAGCCCAGTACCGCCCACTTGAAGCCGAGTCGATCGCTGATCCGGCTACGGTGGACGACGCAGCGGCGCTTTGTGCAGGACCAGACCTTGCCGAAGGTTCCGGAACCGACCGTTTCGCAGCGGCTGATCGCCCGCTCCCTGAACCGGATGCCACGGCTGTTGACACCGAGAAGTGAATCGTTGCGGCCGGCCCCGCAGTCGACCACGTCCCGGTCCCGGTCGACGACTGAATTCACGATGTCGTTGCCTCCGCCTGCAAAGACCTTGTCGCGTCCGCTCCCGGGCGAGATGTAGTCGGTGGTCGGACCGCCGATCAGGACGTCGTTTCCGCCCCGCGGCGGAGGGTTGAAGCTGTAATCCCCGTCGCCGGCCATGGAGTCCTCGCCCGGGCCGCCGATCAGCAGGTCGTTGCCGCCCCAGCCCTTGAGGATGTCGTTGCCGGGACCGCCGTCAGCCCGGTCGTTGCGGGGTCCGCCGTTGAAGATGTCGGCGCCACCACCAAGCCTGGCCTCGATGCTCCGGTTCAACTCCGTCCATCTGAGGATTCCGTCACCGTTCTGGACCAGGTCATCCTTGTCGCGAAGGTCGAGTGATATCCGCTGGACCGCGCTCGCCTTGCAGCGCAGGTAGTGCGTCGTCTCATCTCCCATCGACAGCACCGTGCAGCCCGGCAGGGACCCGGCGGCGTAGGTGAGGATGACGGTCGAGTAGTCGGGCACCTGGCCGGTGTCGCTTAGCGTGAAGTACTTGCGGTTCTTCTCCATCTGGATGTGAATCCGGTTCCTTTCACCCTTCTCGCCGATCACGACGAGAGTGCGCTTGCCTTTGGCTTTGACCAGCGACGACGCGGAGCCGGCGGCCTGCGGAAGCAGCGACGAAAATGCGGTAAGGATGAAGATGATCAGCGCGGCACCCCCCAGAACCAGCGCTCTTTCTCCCGGCCATGTGTCAGACATTCACGATCCTCCCTTTGAAGATTTGAGCGGCATCCTAACCCGCAGACCGGAATCGTGGAGTGGCGTGCCGGTGTAGTGTGAAGCGATGGCGGAACCGGAGAGCAGGCTGGTCCTCGGACCACTTCAAAGGTTCGTCAACGAAACCGAGGCCACCGTCTGGGTTGAGACGGATCGGGCTTGCGAGGTCACCGTGCTGGGCCAAAGCACGAACACTTTCTGTGTCGCGGGTCACCACTACGCGCTCGTGATCCTCGAAGGACTGGAACCGGACCAGAACCTGCCCTACTCGGTGGAACTCGACGGCAAGGTCGCCTGGCCCGAACCCGGAAAGCCCCAGGGTGTGATCCGCACCGTGACGGCGGGTACCGATTTTCGGCTCGCTTTCGGTTCCTGTCGGGTGGCAGTCCCGCACGAGCCTCCCTACACGCGCGGGCGAGACCGGAACCCGAGGAAAGGAAAGGGGGTCGATGCGTTGCGCGCGCTCCAGACGCGGATGAAGGGGCAGCCCGAGGATGAGTGGCCCGACGCTCTGATGCTGGTCGGGGATCAGGTCTACGCGGATGATGTTTCGCCCGAAGTAAAGGAGAAGATCAAGTCCCGGCGGGACACCAGCCAGGGAGCGGGCAAGGAGATCGCTGATTTCGAGGAGTACACCTGGCTCTACCACGAGTCCTGGGGCGATGAGGAGATCCGCTGGCTGCTGGCCTCTCTGCCATCGATGATGATTTTCGACGACCATGACGTGACCGACGACTGGAACACCTCTGGCACCTGGGTCCGGGAACAACGCCAGAAGGAATGGTGGCGGGAGCGACTCGTGGGGGCCTACATGTCGTATTGGATCTATCAGCATCTGGGGAACCTCTCGCCCCGGGAGCTCCGGGAAGATCCGACGCTGAAAGAAGTCCTCGCGAACGCCGGTGACGCCGAGCCGGTCCTGCGCCGTTTCGCCAACAAGGCGGCCGACGAGATCGCCGCCACCAGATGGAGCTTTCACCGCGACTTCGGAAACACGCGCCTGATCGCACTCGACACGAGGGCAGGACGAATCGTCAACGACGACGCGAAACGACAGATGCTCTCGGACGAGCAGTGGGACTGGGTCGACCGGACGCTGGTCGGTGATTTCGACCATCTGCTGATCGCATCGACCTTGCCGCTGCTGATGTCACACGGAATCCATCACCTTCAGACCTGGAACGAGGAGCTTTGTGCCGGTGCGTGGGGGCGCTGGGCGGTGCGGCCGTCGGAGGCGCTCCGTCAGATGGTCGATCTCGAACACTGGCCGGCTTTCCGCGGCAGTTTCGAGCGGCTGGTGGATGACATCCGGGCGGTCGCATCGGGGGAGAGGGGAAAGCCACCGGCCAGTGTGATCGTTCTGGCCGGCGATGTCCACCACGCATACGTGGCAGAGGCCGACTTTGGTGATCCTGAGGTGGAAAGCGCGGTGCTGCAGGCGGTCTGCTCGCCGATGAGAAATCCCCTCGGGTTCTGGGAACGAGCCTTCATGAGGTCAGCCCTCAGTGGGCCGGGCCGACGGTTCGCCAGGTTCCTCGCGCGCCGGGCCAAGGTTCCCCCGGTCTCGATCGACTGGGATTTCGTTCAACCGCCCACCTTCGACAACCAGATCGGGACGGTGGACATCAAGGGCAAGGATGCGGTCCTGAGAATCGAGAAGACCAAACCCGAGGACTGGAAA
>JAEYSQ010000189.1 GCA_023434465.1 Actinomycetes bacterium | reverse complement strand
CCCCGGGGGCCCGCCCCCCCCCCCCCCCCCCCCCCCCCCCCCCCGCGACTGCAGTTAAGCCCTAGTGCCGGAAGTGGCGGTGGCGGGTGAAGACCATTGCGGTCTCCGTGTCGTCGCAGGCTTCGATCACTTCGGCATCGCGCTTTGAGCCACCCGGCTGGATGACCGAGGTCGCGCCGGCCTCGATCGCCAGGCTGGGACCGTCGGCGAAGGGGAAGAAGGCATCGGAGGCCATCGCGCAGCCTGCCAGCAGGTCCTCGGCTTCGTCGCCGTGGGCGTCGCGGCACTTTTCGATCGAGACCCGGCTCGAGTCGACCCGGCTCATCTGACCGGCGCCGATTCCGAGGGTGACCCCGTCCTTGGCGAGCACGATCGCGTTCGACTTGACGTGCCGGCAGACGGTCCAGGCGAAAAGCATGTCCTCCCAGGCTTGTTCCGAAGGCTGGGTCTGGGTCACGACTTCCATCATCTCCCGCTGTTCGGGCTCACCGTCGCGGTCCTGGACCAGGATGCCGCCGCGCACCCGTTTGATGTCCTTCTCCCGGGAGTCGGGGAAGCGCGGGGCCTCGTCGGTGAAGATGCGGATGTTTTCCTTCTGCTGGAGGATCTCCATCGCTTCGGGCTCGTAGCCGGGTGCGACCAGCACTTCCACGAAGTTCTTGTGAAGCGCCTCGGCCAGGGGCACGTCGACCGTCTGGTTGATCGCGATCACGCCGCCGTAGGCGGAAACCGGGTCGCAGTCGCGGGCCCTCTCGTATGCGTCGAGGCCGGAGTCGCCAAGCGCCACGCCGCAGGGGTTGTTGTGCTTGACGATCACGCAGGCCGGACCATCGAGGTCGGCCAGCAGCTTGCGGCAGGAATCGAGGTCGAGCACGTTGTTGAAGGAGAGCGCCTTGCCGTGGTGTTTCGACATGCCCGTCAGCACGTTGCTGTCGAGGCCGACCTGTGAGTAGAGCGCCGCTCGCTGATGCGGATTCTCGCCGTAGGAAAGGTCGAGCAGTTTCTCGAAGGCGAGCACCCGATGCTCGGGAAAGGCCTCGTAGGACTCGGAAAACCAGGCCGAGATCGCAGCGTCGTAGCGGGCGGTCTGGGCGAATGCCTCGTTGGCCAGCCAGTGCCGGGTCGAAGCGGAAACTTCGCCTTCGGCCTCGTTCATCTCCTCGATCACCGCGTCGTAGCACTCCGGTTTGACCAGCACTACCACGTCCTCGTGGTTCTTGGCCGCGGCCCGGATCATGGTCGGGCCACCGATGTCGATGTTCTCGATCGCCTCCTGCGGGCCGACGTCTTCCCGGGCGATGGTCTGCTCGAACGGGTAAAGGTTGACGCAGACCAGATCGATCGGCGGGATCGATTCCTCTTCGAGCACCTCGACGTGGGAGGGGTCCGAGCGGCGGGCGAGCAACGCGGCGTAGATCTTCGGGTGGAGGGTCTTGACGCGGCCGTCCATTATCTCGCGCTGTCCGGTGAATTCGGAGACGTCGATCACGGTCAGTCCCGCGTCCCGCAGGGCCTGGGCGGTGCCTCCGGTGGAGAGGATCTCGACTCCGAGTTCAGCCAGCCCCTTGGCGAAGTCGGCGACCCCGGTCTTGTCCGAGACCGAGATCAGGGCGCGCCTGACCTTTACCGGTCCGTTGGTCGGATCCATGTTGTCCAATTTCAACCCTTGCTTTCGGTTTCGAAGGCCCGGGAGAACGCCCGGTTCACTTCCCGCGTGTGACGATCACCTTGCGGGGCTCGTCGTCAGCGATCCTAACCTCGCCACGGGCAATCATGCCGATCGCCTCGGGGTAGATCTGGTGCTCGACAGCGTGGATCGCGGTTTCGAGTTCGTCGCGGTCCCAATTTGCGGGAACTTCGACCGCCCGCTGGAGGATCACCGGCCCGGTGTCGGTGCCCTCATCGACGAAGTGGACCGTAACTCCGGTCACCTTCACGCCGTGCTCCAGCGCCTGTCCGATCGCATCGAGACCCGGAAATGAGGGAAGCAGCGCCGGGTGGACGTTGACGATCCGACCCCGGAACTTTTCGACGAAGGCCGTCGAAACGAGCTGCATGTACCCGGCCAGGGCGACCAGTTCGGCCCCGGTCGACTCGACCCACGCGGCGATCGCCTCGTCGCGTGCCTCGCGGTCGGGATATGCGTCGCGGGGAAAGGTCGCGGTCGGGATCTTCGCGGCGGTGGCCCGTTCGAGCGCGTAGCAATCGAGCTTGTCGGACCCGACCCCGACCACATCGACCTCGCCCTGTCCGTGCAGCTGGTCGAGGATCGCCTGCAGGTTCGTGCCCCCGCCAGAGGCCAGCACCACGATCGGAAAAGATGACGAACTCACCTCGCCATCTTCCCGAATCCCGGGGAGGAGAGTTGTCCCGACCCAAGCAGCGTCGAATGGCTGGATCGAAAAGGCTCTTTGGGGCGATAATGACCCACTTCAGCCCGCTCGTTTCACCGATGCCGGATCAGGGAGTGACGGGGAGGATGGCGATCTGTTCGAGGTCGAACTTGCCGTCGGCCTCGTCGGGATCGTCTCCGAGCGGGTAGTTGCCGGTGAAGCAGGCGTCGCAATGGACCTCGGCCGGAGTGCCGACCGCCTCGTAGACGCCTTCCATCGAAAGGTAGGAGAGCGAGTCCGCACCGATGTGCTCCGCGATCTCCTCCTCGGTCCGGTTGTGCGCGACCATTTCCTCGCGGGCCGACATGTCAACGCCGTAATTGCAGCCGTAACGGATCGGGGGAGCGGAGATCCGCAGGTGAACCTCCTTGGCTCCGGCGTCACGCAACATGCCGACGATCTGCCGGGTCGTGTTGCCGCGGACGATCGAGTCGTCGACCACGACGACACGCTTGCCGGAAATGATTTCCGGCAACGGGTTGAACTTCATCCGCAGGCCGTGCTTGCGCAGTTCCTGGCCGGGCTGGATGAAGGTGCGGGCGACGTAGCGGTTCTTGATCAGGCCGTCGTCCTGCGGCAGGCCGGAGGCTCGGGCGTATCCACGGGCGGCCGGGGTGCCGGAGTCGGGTACGGCGATCACCAGGTCGGCATCGGCCGGAGCTTCGCGCCAGAGGATTTCGCCCATCTGTCCGCGGACCTCCTGCAGGCGCTGACCTTCCAGGATGGTGTCGGGACGGGAGAAGTAAATGTGCTCAAAGACGCACATCGCGGTCTGCTCGGACTTGATCACCTGGCGCGACTCCAGCCCGCGTTCGCTCAGCGAGATCATCTCGCCGGGGCTGACTTCGCGGACCAGCTTGGCGCCGATGATGTCGAATGCGCAGCTCTCCGAGGCGAAAACGTACGCGCCATCGGGCATCTGTCCGAGCGAAAGCGGGCGGATGCCGTACGGGTCGCGGAAGGCCACGATCGCGTGCTTGGTCATCACGACTGTCGAGTAGGCCCCCTCGAGTTGCGGCATCACGTTCGAAACCGCGTCCTCGATGTAGCGGCCGTAATCGCTGGAGATCAAAGCAGCGATGATCTCTGAGTCGGTCGTGCCCCGGAACTCGAGGCCCTTGCGCCTCAGCCGGTTGTACAGATCGACGGCGTTGGTCAGGTTGCCGTTGTGGGCGAGGGCGAGCTCGCGGCCATCGTCGCGCCAGATCGGCTGGGCGTTCTCCCAGGATCCGCCGCCGGTGGTCGAGTAGCGGACATGGCCGATCGCCATGTCACCGGTCAGGGCGCGGAGTTTGTCTTCGTCGAAGACCTGGGAGACCAGTCCGCCATCGCGCATCGTGGTGATGTGGCCGCCTTCGCAGGTCGCGATCCCGGCCGATTCCT
>JAEYSQ010000176.1 GCA_023434465.1 Actinomycetes bacterium | reverse complement strand
TGCCATCCCTGGACTTTGTGCTCAGCATCCCGTACATCGCTTCGTAGTCGCCCTCTTGCCAGGCTTTGACGTAATTCTCGGCGGCGTCGCGGTTGGTGCTGCCCGGACAACCATTGACCGCGCCGATGATGAACGAGAGCAGCGCAATTGCGACCAGAGGCAATGCCCTTGTCTTGAGTCTCCGTTGCCGTTCCTGGCGTGAAGGCGGACGCCCCATCTGACCTGAAAAATACAGTGGCCGGCGGTGGTCACAGGTGCTGACCGGCCGGCCGGCAGGCTGGCTGGCTAGATTGGCCGGGTGACACTGCTCGACTGGGGCATCGCTGCCTTCACCTTCCTGCTCGCGCTTTGGGGTTTTCGCCAGGGTCTGATTGTGGGTGCTCTGGGCCTGGCAGGACTGGCTGGCGGGGCCATCCTGGGGTCCCGGCTCGCACCGGTGATTCTCGATCACGGGTCCAATTCCCCTTATGCGCCGCTGGCCGCCCTGGTCGGGGCGATCGTGATCGGGTCGGTGACTCTCGCCCTGGCTGTGAGTCTCGGCGAGCGGGTCCGAAACTCGGCCGTGAGTCACCCTTTCTGGGAGGTGATCGACGGCATCGGAGGGGCTGTGCTGATCGCCGCGATCGGCCTCGGTGTGATCTGGGTTCTGGCCGCGGCGGCGGTGTATTACCCGAGTTCGGACGGTCTCAGGCGGGATGTGCAGCGATCGCTTCTGGTCGGAGCCGTCAACGACGTCATGCCGCCTTCCGGTCCGTTGATGCAGGCTCTCCACCGGATCGATCCGGTGCCCAGGTTCGCCGCCTCGCCCGGTGAGATCGCCCGGCCCGATCAGGGTGCTGGCAGCGAAAACGCGGTCCGCACTGCCGCGAACTCGGTCGTCAAGGTGTCAGGCACCTGCCAGGGCTTCGGCGTGATGGGCTCCGGCTGGGCGGTGGGTCCGGATACCTTCGTGACCAACGCCCACGTGGTCGCCGGCCAGGATGACACCACGATCGAGACCAACGACGGCCAGAGCGCCTCGGCTACTCCAGTGGCCTACAACCCGCGCAATGACATCGCGATTCTGCGGGCCGACATCGACGTTCCGGCGCTGCCGGCGCTGGCCCGGGCGCGACGAGGAACTTCGGCCGCCGTGATCGGGTATCCCAACGACGGTCCGTTGACGATCACTCCTGCCCGAGCCGGTCAGACCCGTCTGCTGCTCGGTGACGACTCCTACGGTGCGGGGCCCTTCGAGCGGTTGATGCTGACCCTCCGGGGCTCGGTCCGGCACGGAAATTCGGGCGGGCCGCTGGTCGACACCCAGGGCAGGGTGCTGGGAACCGTGTTCGCGGCTACTACCGAAGGTCCGGTCGGCGGCCTTGCGACCCCGAACCGGGTTCTCGCCCGCATCAGCGAACGAGCCTCGGGAAAGGAAGTCGACACCGGAGATTGCGCCTGAGCGGTCCCGGGACCGGAAAATGGCTTTCCGGGGGTGCGGCTCCGCTAAAGTTGAAAGACGGTGACCGGTTCAACCGCTAACTGGCAGGCGGCCGAAGGCCGCCCAACAAGACCGGCCCTGACCGAGGTCTGTCCCCATTTCCATGCCGCGATCGAACTGATCGGCAAGCGCTGGAGTGGGGCGATCATCTGGGCTCTTGCCGACGGACCGCTCCGGTTCGCCGAACTCAAGCGCTCGATCCCTGGCCTCTCGGACCGGCTTCTCTCGCAGAGACTTCGTGAGCTCGAAGAAGCGGGCCTGATGACCCGCGAGGTCGACGACGGTCCCCAGGTCAAGGTGATCTACAGCCTGACCGAGATGGGTGAGGGGCTCAGACCGGCAGTCCTGGCATTGCGGGAGTGGGCTTGTCAGTGGCAGGACTCTCTTCCTTGAGGGTGTTGTCCAGCGCACCCGTGTCGGTCCGGGTGACGGCACCTTCACGAGGACGTACCCAGGCTTTCGCACCCTGGCTGAGGTCGAGCGTTTCCAGCTCGGACCGGGTCAACTGAGCCCACACTTCCCGACGGTCTGAGACAGTCAGCATTTCAATGCGGCCGGAGAAGCCGAGCCGGACGATCCGGTCGATCTCGACTTCCTCGGCATCCGGGGCGGCGGTGGCGAGGATCTCCGTGTCATGGGGCCGCACGAGCTTGCCCCCGATGCTGTTGACCTCGCCGACGAAACCCATCACGAAGTCGTTCACCGGTGAGTCGTACAACTCGGTCGCACTACCGGTCTGCTCGATCCGACCATGGTTCATCACCACGATCTGTTCTGCGATGTCCATCGCCTCTTCCTGATCGTGGGTGACGAAGATCGTGGTCACGTGAACCTCGTCGTGGAGCCTCCGAAGCCAGGTACGGAGATCCTTGCGGACCTTGGCGTCGAGCGCACCGAACGGTTCGTCGAGCAGCAGCACGGTCGGCTCGACCGCCAATGCGCGGGCCAGGGCCATGCGCTGACGCTGGCCGCCGGAGAGCTGCGAGGGGTACCTGCCGCCGAGACCGGTCAGCTGGACGAGTTCGATCAGTTCGTTGACCCGGGCTTTGACCTTCTGTTTGGGCCACTTGCGGACCTTGGGGCCGAAGGCGATGTTCTCGAACACCGTCATGTGCTTGAAGGCAGCGTAATGCTGGAACACGAAACCGACGTTCCTGTTTCGTACCGGCGTGCCGGTCTGATCCGCACCGGAGATGAAGATCTTCCCGTCGCTGGGAGTCTCGAGACCGGCGATCGCCCGCAGCAGGGTCGACTTACCGGAACCACTGGGTCCGAGCAAGGCGGTCATCGAACCATCGGGTACGCTCAGGTTGACATCGGCCAGGGCCTGGAAATCACCGAAATTCTTCGAGATCCCGAGGACCTCGATGCCGTTATTGATCTGGGTTTCGTT
The DNA here is from genome assembly GCA_023434465.1 of Actinomycetes bacterium. Lineage (GTDB taxonomy): Bacteria > Actinomycetota > Thermoleophilia > Solirubrobacterales > 70-9 > 67-14. The sequence goes on along the minus strand of JAEYSQ010000176.1, from coordinate 1,044 downwards.
CTGAACGTTGGCTTCGGCCGTCATTCGTCATTCTCCTTGCGTCGCATCAGGTTCATTGCCAGCAGGGTCGCGAGCGCGATTGCTGCGAGGATCAGCGATGAGGTGTAGGCCCCAACGGAACTGAAAGTTTCGAACTGCTTCTGGACGTACAGGGGAAGGGTTTCGGTCTGTCCCGAAACCTTGCCCGAAACGACGCTTACCGCACCGAATTCCCCGAGCGCCCGGGCCATCGTCAGCACCACGCCGTAAGAGACACCCCAGCGGATCGCCGGGAGGGTGACCCGCCAGAAGGTGTTCCACGGACCGCTGCCGAGGGTCTCTGCCGCTTTCTCCTGATCGTCGCCGATCTCCTGGAGGACCGGAATCACTTCCCGGGCCACAAAGGGCATCGAAACGAAGATGACCGCCAAGACGATGCCCGGCGTAGAGAAGATCACCTGGATACCGATCGCTGCGAGATCCTCTCCGACCCAGCCATTCTGGCCGTAAACGAGGACGAGGGCGAGGCCGACCACGATCGGCGAGACCGCGAAAGGCACGTCGATCAGGCCGTTGATGATGCCCTTGCCGCGGATATTGCTCCGGACCATCACCAGCGCGGTCAGGATCCCGAAAACCGTGTTCAACGGTACGGCGATCGCGACTGTGATCAGAGTCAGCTTCAGAGCAGCAATCGAGTCGGGATCGGTGATCGAGTCGAGCACGGGCTGGAGGCCTTCCTTGAAGGTCTCGTACATCATGTAGCCGAGCGGAATCACCAGGAGCAGGGCAAGGTAGGCCAGCGCTACATAGCGCAGGCTCCAACGGGTGGCGCGTTCACCGGTCATGACGGAGCCCCCATCGTTGGGCCAACGTCACGAGGGCGAGAAGCAGTAGCGAAACGGCCAGCAGCACGACCGAGACGGCCGAGGCGGAGGCAAGGCGGTCGAATTCGATCTGACCGCGGATGTAAACCGAGGAGACTTCGGTCCGGAAGGGGATGTTCCCGGAAACGAGGACCAGCGAGCCGAACTCCCCGATGGCCCTCGCGAAAGCAAGGGCGAC
>JAEYSQ010000099.1 GCA_023434465.1 Actinomycetes bacterium | reverse complement strand
GGTCCGGATCGCCGACGACGTCGCGGTCGACGAACAGCAGCGTGACGAGCTGCTCGAACACTTCCAGACTCACTACCACCCGGGCGGGGGCGGTTCAGTTTCGGAAACCGCGCTCGAGCAGGGCGCCGACGAACTAGACGAAGACGAAGAAGGCCAGGAGATCGGGCGCGAGGACTGAGCGATGAGCGACAGGCGCATGACGCTCCTGGGTGTCCCGATCGACAGCGTGGGCACGGCCGGGGGGACCGAACTTGGCCCGGCCATGCTCAGGGATCTGCTCGGAGCGGATGGATTCGAGGACGCCGGCGATACCAGCCAGAAGATCCGCGGTCTCGAGCGCGACAGCCAGAACGGTTGGCTCGCTTTCGACGACGTCGTCAAGAGGCCGGCCGTGGCCCGGGCCCGGACCTCGGAACTGATCGCGGCGGGAAACATCCCGGTCATTCTCGGCGGCTGCTGCACCCTGCTGCCGGGCGCGCTCGCCGGAGCCCGGGATTCCCTGGGTGAACTGGGCCTCGCCTATTTCGACGGCCACCTCGATCTCTTTACCGGCCAGACCTCACCGACCGGTGAAGGGGCTGATTTCCCGGTCGCCGCCGCTCTCGGGATAGCACCCGACCGTCTGCTCGACGAGCTCGGCGACACACCGTTGGTCAAACCCGGGAACATGGCTCTGATCGGTGCCCGTGACCGGGAGGAACTCGACCTGATCGCTCCCTTCCCGCAGGGGCTCGGCATCGGTCGCATCGATTACCGGGACGACCTGCGCCACGGAGATCTGCGCAAGGTCGGTGAATCGATCGCCGCGGAACTGGGAGCTGACGGCCGGAGGTTCTGGCTTCATCTCGATGTGGACATCCTCGACCGGGCTGCCTTCCCCGCCACCGACTACCTGATGCCGGACGGATTGAGCATGGCCGAGCTGCGGGCGTTGATGACCCCGGTGGCCTCCTCGCCCGGCCTGATCGGAATGAACGTCGCCTGCTTCAACCCGGAGAAGGACAGGGACGGAAGCTGTGGAACCGAGCTCGCCAGCCTGCTGCGCTCGAGCCTTGGCCTCTGAACCCGCGTCCATCACCTAGGATCGGCAGCATGCTCGAAGCAGGCGACAAGGCACCCGCATTCACTCTCGAGGACCAGCACGGAGACAAGGTCAGGCTGACCGACTTCGAGGATGAGCTGGTCGTTCTCTACTTCTACCCCAAGGCAAACACCAGCGGCTGTACGACGCAGGCCTGCTCGATCCGCGACAACCGGGCCGATTACGCCGAGGCGGGTGCGACCGTGATCGGCATCTCGCCCGATGAAGTGACCGACATCGCGAAATTTTCGGACAAGAACGATCTCGACTTCATCCTCGTCGCCGACAAGGACCACAAGGTGGCCGAAAAATACGGCACCTGGGTAGAGAAGTCGATGTACGGGAACAAGTACATGGGAGTGCAGCGAGCGACCTTCATACTCCGGAATGGAAGGATCCTGAGGGTCTTTCCCAGGATTCAGCCGAAAAAGCACGACGGTCTTGTCCTGAAGGCGCTCGCCGAGATCAACGAGGAGAATTGAATGTCGAACTGGGATAAGGGTTCCTACGAAGTGACCGCGGAACAGCTTGCTCCGGTCGCTCCGGTCGCCGCCGACGGGGTCGAGCCTGTCTCGGGACATGCCGCGCTGGACCTGGCCTGCGGGACCGGAAACGAAGCTCTCGAACTGGCGCGGCGGGGCGCGGAGGTGACCGGGTTCGACGGCGCACCTCGCCTGCTCGAGGTGGCGGCCGAACGCGCCGCAGCGGAAAATCTCACCGTGGAGTGGGTCCGCGGCGACCTGACCGAACTGCCATTCGAGGACGACTCCTTCCGGATCGTCACCTCGGTTTTCGGTCTGATCTTCACCAGCTCGCCCCAGGACAGCGCCCAGGAGATCCGCCGGGTGATTGAGCCAGAGGGGCGAGTCGCTTTCACCACCTGGTACGAGGAAGGCCTCTTCCAGCACATGCAGGAAATGGCCCGGGCGGCGGTTGCCACGCAGTTCGGTCAGGCACCGCCCGAGGGCGAAGATGCCCCGTTCAAATGGGGTGACGAGGTCGCCGTGCGCGAGCTCTTCTCCGAGGCCGGGATCATCCTCCAGGTCGGAACCGGCGAACTGGTGATCGAGGAAGAATCACCGGTGGTCATGAACGACCGCTGGTTCGACCTTCACCCGATCTGGCTGACCATGAAGGAAGTGATCGGCGAGGAGTCCTACGGGGAGCTCCGCCGCGAATCGCTGCCCGTGGTCGAAGCCGCGAACGAGGCCGACGACGGCAGCTTCCGCTACACCCTTAGATACCTGCTCTTCGAGGGCAGCCCGGTCTGACCGAGCTAGTGGCCGCCGCTGTGTGACGCGGCGTCTCCTCCGAAGAAGATCACGTAGCCGAGGAAGGCCAGGTAGAGCAGCCCCCAGATCACGATCGACGGCATGTTGAACTGTCCGTTGCGACGCAGTGACCAGTAGGCGACTGCGCCACCGGCCAGCCCGAGTGCCATCGAGATGATCGCGAACTTGTCGAGCGACCAGTCGATGAAGATCATGCCGATCGCGACGGGAATGGTCGACTGGAAGACCATCGCGCCGGTGATGTTCCCGAGCGCCAGCGCATCCTTGCCGTCGCGGACCCAGAAAAAGGAATTCGCCTTCTCGGGCAGCTCGGTGGCGAGCGGGGCGAGGATCAGCGAGAGGATGATCGCTGCCACACCGAGCGACTCGGCCACGGTCAGCAGTTCGTGGACGAAGAGATGGGCGCCGCCGACCATGCAGGCCAGACCTAGCAGCAGCTGGACGATCATGATTGCGTTGGGCGGCCCGCCGGTCCTGTCGGCCCGCCGGTCCATGATCAGTGGGTCCATCTCGTGAGACTCCGAGACGTCGCCGCTGCTGCGGATCGTGCGGTAAACGTAGTAGAGATAGGCCAGCAGGCAGACCACACCGCCGGCGATCTCGACCCAGCCAGGCACGTCGAATATCCCGATCAACATCGCCAACCCGAAGAAGATCATGAAGAAGATGAGGTCCCGGTCCAGGGTCTCGACGTGGACTTCAAGATGCTTGCCCTGAGGGCGACGCTTTATGTAGGCGAGCGCCGAGACACCGACCAGGGCCATCGCGATGGTCGCCAGCAGGAACGGGGCTCCGACGATCGCACCGACGGCGACTTCATCTGACCCCGACACACCGCCGATGATCGCGACGATCGGGATCAGGGTTTCCGGCATCGCCGTCCCGACCGCGGCGAGGATCGACCCGACCGCACCTTCGCCCAGGTTCAACTTGTGCCCGAGCCATTCGATCGCGTTGGTGAAGAGCAGCGCGCCGGCCAGGATCACGGCGAAACTGAGGATCAGGAGGAAATATTCCATTGAGTTTCGGGCTGCTCTCTACTTGAGGGGTTGGTTCGGGCTTTCCGGCGTCAAGCTGAACCGTATCCGGGTCGCCGGAAGTGCATTGCCCGGGTCGTCGAAGGCCAGAGTCAGGTCGAGGCGACGGATCGTGCCGTCTTCTTTCCCCGAGTAGAGGTCGAAGGTTGCCGCGGTCAAGGAGTTCTCGAGGCCCGTGTCGTTTTCGATGCCGGCCAGCCCACTGACCTCATCCCCGGCCGCGTCCTCCAGGGCCTGGGCCAGATCCTCCACCTCTAGCCCGCCGGAAACGTGGCTGGTTTCAACCGAGATCACCTGCTCCGTGCCCTCGTACTCGAGATTCCGGACCATTCCGCGAAGGCCGTTGTCGGCCCCCAGCGCATCCCTGATGTCTGTCATCACTGCCGGGCTGGCTGGAACCTCCCGCTCTTCCAGCACCCGGTCTTCCGCACCGAGGGCCTGAACCGCGACCACGCCCCCGGCCGGCCCGTCCGGACCGTTGCCGAAGGAGGAAAGGTTTTCCCTGGTCAGGGCCCGGTCGAGTACGTCCCCGGGGTCGGGGGCGTCATCGCCGCAACCCGCCAGGGACAAGGCCACGGCGAGCAGCATGGTCATCGCAAAGGTGATTCGCAGCCGTTTCAAGTCGGGGCAGGCTATACGCTCGCCCCTCACATGCCACCTCGCACCATCCTCTATACGGGCAGAGGGGGCGTCGGCAAGACCAGTGTTGCCGCAGCGTCGGCGCGGGCCTCTGCGGCCGAAGGCCACCGTACCGTCATCCTTTCTACCGATCCCGCCCACAGTCTTTCCGACTCGCTCGGAGTGGACCTCGGTCCCGACCCGGTCGAGGTCGCACCCCGGCTTTGGGGCCAGGAAGTGATCGCCGAAGCCGAGATGAGGCGCAACTGGGACCGCGTCGCCGCCTGGATGAGCGGTCTGCTCCAGAGCAAGGGTGTCGATCACGTCCGGGCCGAGGAGCTGAGCGTGCCACCGGGGCTCGACGAACTGTTCTCGCTGCTTCAGATCAAACGCCACTGGGACCAGAACGAGTTCGACGTGGTGATCGTCGACTGCGCGCCGAGTGGCGAAACCCTGCGGTTGCTCGGCTACCCGGAAGTGGCGAGCTGGTGGGTGCGCAAGGTCTTCCCGTGGAACCGGACCCTGCTTGCCAAGGCCGCGCCGATCGCCAAGGCGCTCGAGATCCCGATGCCGGAACCGGAGCTCATGGACGAGGTCGAGCACCTGATCGAGAACCTGCTGGCGATGGACGAGATTCTCCGTGATCACGACCACTGCTCGATCAGGCTGGTCATGAACCCCGACCGGATGGTGATCAACGAGGCACGGCGAACCTTCACCCACCTCTGCCTGTTCGGCTATTTGACCGACGCCGTGATCGTCAACCGCGTCTTTCCGGACGAAGTCTCCGATTCATATTTCGCCGGCTGGCGCGAGCAGCAGACCGCCCAGCTCGAATCTGTCGAGGAGGGTTTTTCGCCGGTCCCGGTACTAACCGCCCGGTTCTTCGACCGCGAAGTGCTGGGCGAGGAGATGCATGAGCGACTGGCGGAAGACCTCTACGGTCGGATCGACCCGTCCAATCTGCTTCATTCCGGCATGGCCCGAGAGGTAACGACCGAGCACGGACGCACGGTGATCCGGATCAAGGCGCCGTTTACCGAGAAGGGCGAGGTTACGCTCCAGCAGGCTGGCGAGGAACTGCTCGTTCAGGTCGGTGACGCGAGGCGGACTATCATTCTCCCCTCCGGGCTCGCGAGACTCAGCCCGTCAAAAGCTTCGTTCGAAGACGAGACCCTGGAGATCATCTTCGAGGACCCAGATGCCGAAGAATCCTGAACAGACCGAAACCGGCCCTGGCGCCGACCGTTTCTGGGGCCAGTTTTCACAGTCCCGGGCCGGACGGACGGATTCAAATCCAGAAACAGGTACCAGCGGGAAACACGAACCCGGTTCCGGTGACGATGAAACTGCCCGGCACGCCGAGGGATGTCTCGAGTGGTGCCCGATCTGCCGCTCGGCCGAGCTTTTCCGCCACACGGTTTCGCCGGAGCTGAAGCAGCAGGCCGAATCAATCCAGCACGAGGCACTTGGCGTCTTCAAGGCGTTCCTCGACGCTTATGCGGAAAAGTCGAGTGGGACCGGAGCGAGTTCGAACCAGCAGCCGCCCCGGCAGGATCCTTCCGAGCCCGCCGCGCCCCGGGTCACCGACATCCCTCTTGAGTAACTGCTGTTGCCGGGGCGGGGTCGGCGTATGCGCCGGGTCCGGTTGCGGTTATTCGGGGAGGGGAATACCCCAACGCTTCAGGCCGTCTTCCATTGCCCCGATGACGGTCTCGATGACGGCCACCCGGGCGTAACGCTTGTTCTCGGCGGGAATGATCGTCCAGGGCGCTTCCTCGGTCGAAGTCTTCTCGAACATCTGCTCGACCGCCTCCTCGTAGAGCAGACGCTTTTCGCGGTTGCGCCAATCCTCGTCGGTTAACTTCCACTGCTTCAGTGGGTCGTCGGCCCGGGCTTCGAATCGTTTCAGCTGCTCTTTCGCGGAAAGATGCAGCCAGAGCTTGACCAGAACCGTGCCCTCGTCGGTCAACGCGTTCTCGAAGTTGCGAATCTCCCGGTAGGAGCGTTTCCACTCCTCGTTGGTGGCCAATCCCTCGACCCGTTCGACCAGGACCCTTCCGTACCAGGAACGGTCGAAAACCCCCATCCCGCCCCAGCCCGGAAGCGCTGGCCAGAACCGCCAGAGAAAGTGGTGACGCTTTTCGTCTTCGGTCGGGGCGGCAAACTGGGCGACCCTCACATGCCTGGGGTCCATCGGATAGACGAGCCGTTTGATCGCCCCGCCTTTGCCCGATGCGTCCCAGCCTTCGAAGATCACGCAGACCGGCGGCCCGAGCTGTCCGGAACCGATCTGGCCACCGATCGCCAGGCGCAGGGCTGCGACCCGGCTCTGGACTTCGGCCAGCCTTTCTTCGCCCTCGTCTTTCGAGTACTTGAGCGAGAGGTCAACTTCATCGAGGCGTCCCATGTGTGCCCATTATCGCGCCAACGGAAAGCCGGTCGTCGTATTGTCCAGACATGGCAGCAACCCCCCAGACCCTTCCCGAAAGTCCCGCTGAAGTCGCCGACGCCCTGCGCAATGCGGCCTATCTGGCCGATGACTCGACCGCGTTGATCGCCTTCCTCGCCCAGCGCCTCGGCAAACCGGTGCTGGTAGAGGGCCCGGCCGGGGTCGGCAAGACCGAACTCGCCAAAGCCCTCTCCCGCTCGACCGGACGCGAACTGGTCAGGCTTCAGTGCTACGAGGGACTCGACGAAGCGAAGGCCCTCTACGAGTGGAATTACCGCAAGCAGCTTCTGCAGATCCAGGCGACCGCCTCGGTTCAGGACGAGGATTCCGGACCAGTCGGGATGGGCGAGATCTTCACCGAGGAGTTTCTGCTCGAGCGGCCCCTGATGAAGGCGATCGCCAATCCGGATCCTGTCGTGCTGCTGATCGACGAGATCGACAAGACCGATCAGGAGTTCGAGGCGATGCTGCTCGAACTGCTTTCCGATTTCCAGATCACGATCCCGGAGATGGGACGCATCGGGGCCACCACTCATCCGATCGTGCTGCTCACTTCGAACAACTCGCGTGAACTGACCGAAGCTCTGAAGCGCCGCTGCCTCTACCTGTGGCTCGATTACCCGGACCGGGAGCGCGAGATCGAGATCATCCGGCTGCATGCACCGGAAATTGACGAGGCTCTCGCCGGCCGTCTGGTCGAGGTGATCGACATGGTTCGCGAGCTCGACCTGAAAAAGCCGCCGTCGATTGCCGAAGCGATCGACTGGGCCCGGACCCTGATCCTGATGGGCGCCGACAACATCGACGAGAAGACCTTCCGCGAGTCGCTGTCGATCATCATCAAACACCGCACCGACCTTGACCTCGTCGCCGAAAAGATCGTGCCGCGGCTCGGAGGCGGCCCAGGCAACGGCGCGGCCAGCGGCACCTCCCCGAACGGCTCGGGCTGAGCCGAACGGTCCGATGGGCGAGACACCCTCAGGAATAGCTGAACAGATCCTCGCTTTCTGCGAGGAGCTTCGTTCCGAGGGTGTGCGGGTAGGAACGTCGGAAATCCAGGACGCGTTTCACGCCCTGGAAATCGTGCCCTGGAGTTCGCCGGTCGATTTCAAGGAGGCGCTGGCGACGACGGTAGCCAAGTCGCCGAAGGATCGGGAGGTCTTCGACCTCGTTTTCGACCGTCACTTCTTCCGGGCCACCGAGGAAGCCGCACTCGAGTTCTCGCCCGAAGGTGGTGAGGGCCGTTCCGCTCAGCTCTCCGAGGCTGCCCGCGACGAACTCAGCATGGAGGCCCTGGCCGAAGCGATCCGCCAGGCGATCGCCGACGGGGACGAATCGGCGATGAACGAGCTCGCCCGGCTGGCAATCGAGGCTTTCGGCCGTCAGGGCGAGAGCTCGGGCGTCGTCGGCGTCGACATGCAGCGCATCCGCCGCGGACTCGGCCTCACCCCCTCCACCGACACAGGGGGCGACGTCGAGGGCGAGGGAGGGCGGCTCGACCGTGATCAGATCTCCCGTTTCGAAAGGCAACTGCGGCGGGAACTTCAGCGTCAACAGATCCAGCGACAGGGTCAGTTGCCTCCCGCCCGTCCGCTCTCCGACCTGAACCGCGCCCTGCCGATGCGGGGCGCGCAGGACCTCGCTGCGGTCCACAAGGCGGTAACCCAGATGAAACGGCGCCTGGCGACGCTCGGTCACGACCCTCGCGGCGCCAAGCGCGGCCGGACCGTGGACGTGAGGCGAACGATGCGTTCCTCCCTGGAAACCGGCGGCGTGCCGCTGAACCTGAAGTACCGGCCGCGTCGCCCGCGCAAGCCCGAGATCTACGTGCTCTGTGACGTCTCGACCTCGGTCAGTTCCGCCTCGACCTTCTTCCTTTCGGTGCTCCACGCCCTGCATGACTCGTTCCGCAAGCTGCGAAGTTTCGTCTTCATCGAACGCATCTCCGAGGTGACCCATGTCTTTGAAGACGAACGGGATTTCACGACGATCGCCGAAAAGATCACTTCGACCGGGGGCGTAGCCGACGTCTCCGGGTACACCGATTATGGCCGGGTGTGGAACGAGTTTTATGCGGATGCTTCCGCCGATCTCGGGCCGCGCTCGACCGTGATCGTGCTGGGCGACGCCCGGACCAACGGTCGTCCGCCGGCCGAGGATGCCTTCGCCCGCGTGGCGGACCGTGCCAACCGGACTTTCTGGCTCAATCCGGAACCGGAGCTCTACTGGAACTACGGTGATTCGGTGATGAGCGCCTACACCCCGTTCTGCGACGGAGCTTTCGAATGCTGGAAGACCGAGCACCTCGAACAGTTCGTCGACGTAGTCGCCTCCGGCAAGGTGGACGCCGCCCACTCCTCGGCCCGCAAGTACACCTCCGGTCACCGCTACTAGCCGCAGCCGAAGGCGGAGTAAGGTCCGCCGCATGAGCAGACGACGCGTCCGTGTCCGCCTCCAGCCCAAAGCCTCGAAGACCGAGATCGCGGGCTACCGGGAGGATCCGGCCACCGGCGATCAGGTCCTTCAGGTCCGGGTCACCGCCCCACCGGTCGACGGCAAAGCCAACAAGGCGCTGATCGTCGTCCTCGCCAAAGAGTTCAGGGTCCCGAAATCAAAGATCCGGATCGTCCAGGGCGAAGCTTCCCGCGACAAGGTGGTGGAGCTGCCTTCAGCCGGGTGAGATGTCGCAGTTCTTCCAGCTTCCGCGGGCCTGATTGCGGGCCTGGCGGTCAGCGTTGCGGTAGCGGGGGTAGCGAAGAAACGGGCCGTCATAGGGGTAGGCGGCGGCAAGGCCGCGTTTGACCAGGGTGTAGCCGAGGTCCCGGCTTCCGTCATCGATGTAGGCGAGGAGCCGGCCGTAGTGGTCGCGTCGATCCTGGGTGGGATCGGAGGTGACCTTTACCTGCCGGCCCGTGGCGAGCCGTTTCATCGCGGCCGAGGCGGCCGGACCTCCGCATTCGCTGCCGCCGAAGACCTCGGGTGTGTCGATTCCGATGACCCTCACGGTTTCGACCGCGCCGGAAGGAGTGGTTACGTCGAGAGTGTCTCCGTCGGCCACGTCGACCACGGTTCCATGGAACTTCCGGGGCGGCTCGGCCGCCGAAGTTTCTCCGCTTTCCGAGTTGCCACCGGCCGCGTCCCGGCATGGGCAGGGCAGATCGGCGCAGGCGATGCCGTCACCGTCGCCGTCCAGACCGAAAGGATCGCCGCTGAGCAGGTAGAGCTGCGCTCTCCCCTGGCTGGCGAAGTCGCCGCAATTTACATCGCCACCGCGCTGGGCCAGCGCTCTCGCCCTGACCCGGATCCGTCGTTCACTGGCTCGGGCTTTTCGCGCGGCCCTGCTTGCCCGGGCTCTGGCCTCCCGTGCTTCTCGCCTCGCCTCGGCACGGGCCAGCCGAGCTCTCCGCTTCGCGTCACGGCGGTCGGCGATCCGTTCCGCCCGGGCTTCGGCGCGCTCCCCGGGCGTGACCTGCGCCGAACTTCCTTGAGGGGAAAGTTCGTTGCCGCCATCGTCTGACTCGGTACCGCAGCCGGCCGCGAAGGCAAGCAGACAACCGGCGGCGGCCGCAAGTCGGCGCGGCTGGCTGCCGATGCTCACCGACCGGCCTGCCTCACCTGAAGCTGACCGGCTTCACTACCCGGTTGCGGTTGCCCGCGGCATCCGTGGCGACCACGACCAGCCGGGCCTGCGCGACCTGACGCTGGCGAAGGCGCTTCCGGTAGTTCGGCTTTACGGTCATCCGGATTCGTTTGCGGCCGGACTTGCCGACCTTCAGCCTGCGTCGGCCGATCGTCACCTGTCTCGATCCGCGGCGCCGGGGCCGCTTCAGCGGTGCGATCAGTTTCGCTTCGATTTCAACCGGATGGCTCTCGTCGGCGATCTCGAGCATGAAGGGCTGCCCCTTCTTGACCAGGCCCCTGAGGCTGGGCCGACCTAGCGTGCGGACCTTGACCTTCGGCTTCTTCCGGTCGACCGGTTTCGGGTCCTTGCGGAG
>JAEYSQ010000082.1 GCA_023434465.1 Actinomycetes bacterium | reverse complement strand
CAACGACCTCGGCGAGAGGTTTGATCCGAACCGTTTCCGCTCCCTGCCGGGCGCCGTGGTCCGCACCGACGGCTCCCGCGGCGGCACGATTACCTACGCCAGCGGCGAAGTCGAGACCTGGAACCCGCTCGCGTTGAATTCACCGCCGGTGGACAGCTACGGAGCGGGGGACTCGTTTGCGGCCGGGCTGACCTACGGGCTCGGCCTCGGGTTGCCGCTCGGGAAGGCGGCATCGATAGGTGCCCTCTGCGGCGCCGCGAACGTCCAGGGCCGAGGCCCGTACTCGGGCCAGGCTACGGCCGCGGATCTCGAGCGGCTCGAGGAATCCGGTCTCTGATCAGAGCTGCTCGGAGTCGGGCCAGCCGTCAGGACCGGCGGAGCCGGCCGGATATTCGTCCAGAGGCACCAGTCCTTCCCGCCAGGCTTCGCGAACCGGCGCGATGATGCGCCAGCATTCAACCGCCGCGTCACCCCGGACCGAGAGGGTCGGGTCACCGTCCAGCACTCCGTTCAGCACTTCGCCGTACTCCGAGAGGTATCCGGCACCGAGCTCGGCTTCGAGGGTTACCGGGTCGAGTTCGTTCGGGTTGCCTGGCCCGTTGACGGTGAGGTCGAACCTGAGCGTATCGGCTCCGAACCCGAGCCCGATCCGAAGCCGGTTGCGGGTTTCGGGTCCGCTGAACCCGGCCGGTACCCACTCCGGATTCTTGAAGTTGATGACAGCCTCCTTGCGGGGGTTGCCCAGCGCCTTGCCCGAACGCAGGCGAAACGGGACGCCGGCCCAGCGCCAGGTATCGATCTCGAGTTCCACTTCGGCCAGAGTCTCGGTTTCACGCGCGGGGTCGATCCCCTCCTCGTCCCGGTAGGCCGGCAACCTGCGGCCGTCCACGACTCCCGTGGCGTACCGGGCCCGGCGGCTGAAACGGGCCGGATCCCCTTGCCGCACCGATGAAGCACGCAGGACCCTGGCGGTACCATCCCGGACTTCCACCGCATTCGTCGCAGGGGGAGGCTCCATCGCGAGTATGGCGGTGACCTGGAGCAGGTGACTCTGGATCATGTCAACCAGCGCACCCGCCTCGTCGTAGTAGGCGGCGCGACCTTCCAGGGCCAGATCCTCGTCCCAGATGACCTCCACGCTCTGGACGTGGTGCGAGTTCAGAACCGGTTCGAGCACGCGGTGCGCGAACCTGAGGCCGACGATGTTCAACACGGTCGAGAACCCGAGGAAGTGATCGACCCGGAAGACCTGGTCCTCGGGCACGATCTTCGAGAGCAGCTCGTTGAACGCTGCTGCCGACTTCTCGTCCCGGCCGAAAGGCTTCTCCAGGGCCAGTCGGGTACCCGGCGGGCAGCCGATCTCATGCAGCGCCTCGCAGGTAGCGATCGACACCTCCGGAGGTAGGGCGAAGTAGATGATCAGATCGCCTTCGGTCCTTTCGAGCAGGGCTTTCAGCTGCGTCGGGTCGGTTGCGTCGGCCTTCGCGAAAAAGCTCGAACCGGCCAGTCGCGCGCTCGCCTCCCCGCCACTCCCGGCTGCTGATTCCCGCACCTTTGCTTGCCACTCTTCATCGCCGAGGTCCTGGTTGCTGCTGCCGACAAGCAGCAGGTCGCCGGCCCCGCCGGAGTCGACCAGGGAAGCGAGGCCGGGCAGGAGCAGCCTGGCGGTCAAATCACCGGTCGCGCCGAGGATCAGGAAGGTCTGCTCGTGAGCCATCGGTCAGGTCTCGAGGATCGCTCCCCAGGTGGCCGAGGCCGTCTCCCCGGGACCGAGTCGAATCAGACCCTCGCCGTTGTTGAACGCATCGGGCGCGCAGGTCATCGGTTCGGTTCCGAGTCCCTTCCGGGCTCTTCCTGCGGCCAGAGTGTGTCCCGTATAGATCTCGACCAGCGAGTACGAGTGATCGACCCAGATCGAAGCCACCGATCCGTCGGGCCGGGTGAGCCTGGTCCATGCTTTGCCATCCCGGTCCCGGATCAGGTCGGTGAAGGCGAAATCGATTTCGTCCTCCCCGATCCGTCTCGCCTCCAGGAAGTCGAAAGGGGTACCGGCGACCACTTCGCGGCCGGCCGGAAGCTGGCGCTCGTCGGTGAGGATCCTGACCCGGCCCGGGAGTTCGAGCTGGCAATCGTCGATCAAACCGCCGCCCGCGGAAAGATACGGATGCTGACCGTGACCGACCGGGCAGGTTTCCTCGCCCTCGTTGGTGACCGCGGTGGTCACCCGCAACCCGTGTTCTCCAATTTCGTAACCGACACTCACGGTCAGCGCGAACGGGTAGCCGGGACGGGGAGCGATTGCAGCCTCCATGACGATCTTCGATTCCCTGCGTTCGCCCACCGACCAGGGAACCCAGCGCAGGAAGCCGTGAATGGCGTTGTTTTGCTCCGGCTCGGTCAGCGGCAGCTGGAACCGCCGGTCTTCGAATTCGTACCGGCCGCGGTCGAGACGGTTCGGCCAGGGGACCAGCGGCGCGCCGTGGGCGCCATCACAGATCTGCTCGACCGGGTACGGGTCAAGGACCGGGCGGCCGGCGACCTCGTAAGTCCGGATGCCGCCTCCCACTTCGACGATCGTCGCGGTCTGCTGCCCGAAGGCGATCTCGTACTGCGCTCCTGAAGGTGCCTTTGCCTCGATGACCGGAATCTACCCGCGCGACCGGCGTTCGAAAAGTGTTGTCGCGGGTACAAACAGACGAAATGGGAACCGATACTGAAACGGGAGAGCCGCGCCTGAAACGCGCGATCACCGGAAAGCTGCTTTTTCTGTTCGTGCTCGGTGATGTGCTCGGCGCCGGCATCTACGCGCTGGTCGGCGAAGTGGCGGGTGAGGTTGGCGGTGCGATCTGGGCACCGATGGCGGTCGCTCTCGCGCTGGCGCTCCTGACGGCCGGCTCCTACGCCGAACTGGTCACCAAGTACCCCAAAGCGGGCGGGTCCGCCGTCTACGCGGAGCGCGCCTACCGGTCGCCCCTGCTGTCCTTCCTCGTCGGCTACTCGATGCTGGCCGCCGGGGTGGTCAGCGCGGCCGGTCTCGCCCACGCCTTTTCCGGCGAGTATCTCCAGACCTTCATCGACATCTCCGCGGAACTGGGAGCCGTACTTTTCCTGCTGATCATCGGCGCGCTGAACGCACGCGGCATTCGCGAGTCGATGCGTGCCAACGTGGTCATGACCGTGATTGAACTGACCGGCCTGGTGCTGGTCATCGTGGCCGCCTGCTACTTCTTCGCCGAGGGCAACGGCGACGCCGGCCGGGCCTTCGAACTGACCGACGAGAAAGCAGCGATCCCCGCCATCTTTGCCGGCGCGATCCTCGCCTTCTACTCCTTCGTCGGATTCGAGACGACGGCGAACGTTGCCGAGGAAATCGAGGATCCCTCCCGTGTCTATCCCCGGGCGCTGTTCGGAGCGATCATCACCGCCGGGATCATCTACATGGTGGTCGGAGTGGCGGCATCGGCCACAGTTCCGATCGCCCAGCTCACCGAATCGACCGGCCCGCTCCTGACCGTGGTCGATGTGAGCGGAATCGGAATCCCGGACAAGATATTCAGTGCGATCGCCCTGGTCGCCGTCGCCAACGGAGCGCTGCTGACCATGATCATGTCAAGCCGCATGGCTTACGGCATGTCGAAGGAAGGCCTCCTTCCCTCACCGCTCAAGGCGGTCCTGCCCGGCCGACGTACCCCTTGGGTCGCGATTCTAGTGACGACCAGCCTGGCCATTGTCCTGACCTTTCTCGGCGACCTGGCGACTCTGGCCGAAACTGTCGTGCTGCTCCTCCTTTTCGTCTTCCTCAGCACGAACGTCGCTGTCCTCGTATTGCGGCGAGACGAGGTCGAGCATGAACACTTCACGATCCCTTCCCTCTTTCCGGTTCTCGCGGTCGTGTCGTGCATCGTCTTGTTGACGCAGCAAACCAACGAAGTCTGGCTTCGAGGTCTCGCCTTGATCGGTCTGGGAGTCATCATCTACGGAGCAATGACCCTGGGACGACGGCTACGGGATTAGGACTTGGCGAGGCTCAAACGATCCGATTGCAGCAGTCCCGGCATCACCCGGCGTCGGGCGGGCAAGGGGTTCGTCTATCTCGACGAAGCCGGAGAACGGATCGCGGATCGTGACCTGATCGAAAGGATCAAAGGCCTGGTGATCCCGCCGGCCTGGACCGACGTCTGGATCTGTCCCCGGGACAACGGCCACATCCAGGCCACCGGCGTCGATGACGCCGGCCGCAAGCAGTATCTCTACCACCAGAAATGGACCGAAACCCGGGCTGCCAGGAAGTTCGAGTCGATGCTCGACTTCGCCGACCGGCTTGCCCCCCTCCGGCGTGCCGTCGTCAGGGATCTCGACCCGGACGACACCGGCAGGCGAAGCGTTCTGGCCTGCGGGATCCGGCTGATCGACCTCGGATATTTCCGGGTGGGCGGCGACCAGTACGCGGCCGAGAACGAAACCTACGGCGTCGCCACCATTCAGCGTGACCACGTATCGATGGGAGAGCACCCCGACGAAGTGCTCTTCGAGTACATCGGCAAGGGTTCTCTCGAAAAGTCCGTCGCGATCCGCGACAAGGCGTGCCGTGGACTCACCGAGAAGCTGCTCCGCCGCCGCAGCGGACCCGACGACTTTCTCGTTTTCCGCGACGGCAAGGACTGGGTGGACGTGAGCGCGGACGACCTCAACGCCTACCTGAAGGAGAACACCGACGACCGCTTCTCGGTCAAGGACTTCCGAACCTGGCACGGCACCGTGCTCGCGGCGGTGGCTCTCGCCAAATCGGGAATGCCTGAAACGGCCAGAAGACGGGACCGGGCGATCAGGGAGGCGGTCGAATCCGTGGCCGAGGAACTCGGCAACACCCCGGCGGTCGCTCGCAGTTCGTATATCGACCCGCGTCTGTTCGACCTCTATCGGAACGGTCAGATGATCGAAGCTGGCGGGACCAACGGACGGAGGTCCCTCAGGAGCCTTTCAACTGGTGAAAAGAGCGTCAGAGAGCTGCTCGGAGCCTGAACCCGGTTCGGGAGCCGACCTGCGGGTACCGGAAGATTTCGGCCCGGCCGGAGCGGGCAGGATCACGAGGCATGGAAGGACCATTGGATTCCAGCACCAGACCTTTCGCCGTCATAACCGGCGCGTCTCGCGGCATCGGGTTCGAAATCGCTCGACTGCTTGCGGCAGATGGTTACGACCTCATGATCGCGTCTGAAGACGCCGAGCTGGAAGGTGCCCGCGAAGAGCTTTCGCGCTCGACCTCAGTCGAAGCGGTCCGAGTCGACCTGGCTCGCTCCGAGGGGGTCGAGAGCTTCCACGAGAGCATCGTCGCCGACGGCCGGCCAGTCGACGCGCTGGTCCTCAATACCGGGATTGGAGCCGGCGGCTCATTCGCTGGTGGAACCGAGCTCGGTCAGGAAATGGAGATCATCAACCTGAACGTGAAGTCGACCGTGCATCTCTGCAAGCTTCAGGTCCAGGCGATGGTCAGCCGTGACCGGGGACGAATTCTGTTCACCTCATCGGTCGCCTCGCCCTTGCCCGGATCCCACCAGGCCGTCTACAGAGCATCGACTTCGTTCGTTCGATCGTTTGCGCTTGCTCTGAAGGAAGAACTAAGTGACACCGGCGTCTCCGTTACGACGCTGATACCCGATCCGGAAGGAGAACCAAGATGAAGGCCCTGACCTTTCACGGCAACCAGGATGTACGGGTGGACGAGGTCGACGATCCCCGGATCGAGGAACCGACCGACGCGATAATTCGAGTCACTTCGACCGCGATCTGTGGCTCGGATCTGCACCTCTACGGGGTACTCGGGATGTTCATGGATGAAGGAGACATTCTCGGTCACGAGCCGATGGGGATCGTCGAGGAGACCGGGAGTGCGGTCACGGACCTTTCACCGGGCGACCGGGTTGTGGTGCCGTTCAACATCTCCTGTGGCGACTGCTGGATGTGCGACCAGAAGCTATACGCCCAATGCGAGACAACCCAGAACCGCGAGCAGGACAAGGGCGCCTCGTTGTTTGGATACACGAAACTCTATGGCCAGGTCCCGGGCGGCCAGGCCGAGTATCTCCGGGTTCCCCAGGCCCAGTTCGGACCGATCAAGGTTCCGGAAGAGGGTCCGGACGAGCGGTATCTGTACCTCTCGGATGTCCTGCCCACCGCCTGGCAGGCAGTCGAGTATGCGGCGGTTCCAAAGGGTGGATCGGTGGCGGTCTTCGGACTCGGACCGATCGGCCAGATGTGCGCGAGGATCGCCCGCTACCAGGGCGCAGAAAAGGTCTACGGGGTCGACATGGTTGACGAGCGGCTCGCGATGGCCGGCCGCCATGACGTCGAAACCCTGAACCTGAAGGATTACGAGGACATTTCCGAACCCCTCAGGGAACTGACCGGCGGCCGTGGCCCCGACAGCGTGATCGATGCGGTGGGCATGGAAGCGCACGGCGCGCCCGCGGCCGAGTTCATGCAGAAGGCGACCCGCATCCTTCCAGATCCGGCCGCAGCGAAACTCACGAAGGAAGCTGCGGTCGACCGGCTTACGGCCCTGCTCGCATGTTTCGACAGCGTGAGGAGAGGCGGCACCGTCTCGATCTCGGGTGTATACGGCGGCCAGCTCGACCCGCTGCCGATGATGCAGATCTTCGACAAGGGGCTTCAGCTGCGGATGGGTCAGGCGCATGTGCGCCGCTGGACCGATCAGATCATGCCCCTGCTGGACCCGCTGGGCGACGACCCGCTGGGCGTTGACGACCTGGCCACCCACAAGTGGCCCCTCGAACGGGCGCCCGAGGCCTACGAGATGTTCCAGAAGAAGGACGACGGGGCGATCAAGGTCGTGCTGAAACCCTGACCCCACTCCCTCTCAGGAAGGGCCTTCCGGAACTTCCCGGCTGGTGACCAGCTTCGCTCCCATGTTCTCGCGCATCATCTCGAGTGCCGCCGCCCCGAGATGCTCTTCCAGCGAGAGAACTGCGTCGGTGACCACGGTGATCTCGAAGCCCCGCACATGCGCATCGAGCGCCGTGTAAAGCACGCATTGTTCGGTCACCTGGCCCGCGAGAATCACTTCCCCGGCGTCCCGGATCTCGAGCAGGTGAGCCAACGGCGTCCCGTAAAAAGCCGAGTGCTGTCCCTTGTGAATGAAGTCCTCGGCCGGTTTCGGCTCGAGCGGCCGGACCAGATGCGGACACGAGCCGGCGAGAGCGAGTTCAAAGGCCCGTTCCCGGGACCCGTGGAAACCTTCACTCAGATCATTGGCGAAGACCACACTCGGTCCTTCTAGACCGCGCAGCCGATTGATCGCATCGACCACCTCCCCCGCTCCATCCGCGGCTTGCTCCGCACCTTCGAAATCCCAGGTGCTGATCATGTCGATGATCAGGATGACTCGAGTTGAATCCATCGCCCGGATGCTACCCGGGCGAGTCGGGGTCAATCACCGGTTGGCCCGGCTTTCCCGGGGTATTCTGGAACCATGGATGTGAGTCCCCGCAACGAGGAGGAGTGGCAGCGGTTAGACCGCAACCTCGACGAGCTACTTCAGGAACTCCGGATCGCCCTGCCGGGGGTTCAGGTTCTCTTCGCCTTCCTTCTTGCGGTGCCCTTTCAGCGGCGCTTCTCGGAGGTCACCGATTTTCAGGAGAGCCTGTACTTCGTAACCCTCCTGCTCGCAGCGAGTTCGATGTTCCTTTTGATGGCTCCGACCGCTTTCCACAGACTCACCTTTCGCAAACAACAGAAGGAGCGGATCCTGCTGCTCTCGAACCGGTTGAGCATCGCCGGCCTGGCGACACTCTCGATCGCGGTGATCGGCGCTCTTGCCCTGATCACCGACTTCCTCTACGACTCGACCGCGACCGTGTTGGTTGCGGGGGGTTCGACCATCGTGGCGTTCCTCTGCTGGTTTCTCTTGCCGGTGATGATCAGGTTCAAGGTCCGCAACGACTGAAACCGGAGCAGCCCTCAGGTTACGTCTTCCGAGAAGACTTCGACCAGGCTGTGACAGAACTGCTCGAGGTCTTCCGGTTTGCGACTGGTGACCAGCTTGCCGTCGATGTGCACTTCCTCGTCGACCCATTCGCCCCCGGCGTTCTCGATGTCAGTGCGCAGGCTGGGCCAGGAGGTAAGGGTCCGGCCCTTCACGACCCCGGCTTCGACCAAAGTCCACGGCGCGTGACAGATCGCACCAACCGGTTTGTCTTCATCGAAGAAGGACCGGGCGAACCGGACCGCTTCCTCGTCGGTTCGCAGGTTGTCCGGATTGGCGACCCCTCCGGGAAGGACCAGCGCATCGTATTCGGCCGGCCCCACGTTCCCCACGGCCCGATCGACCGTGAACCTGCTGCCCTTCTCAAGATGGTTGAAGGCCTGGATTTCGCCTTCTTCCGGGGCGAGCAGATGGACGTCGGCCCCGGCGTCCCTCAGAGCCTGGAGGGGACCCTTGAGTTCGATCTCTTCGACACCTTCGTTGTCGCTGAGGATGGCAATTCGCTTGCCTTTCAGCCGCTGATTCATTTCGGGCATGAACGGTCCTTTCGTCGAGAGCTTCAGGCGAGCCAGAGCACGAGCGCGACGATCAGTCCAATCGATGTGACGCCGATCGACATCCTGGCCATGAACTTGTCCCACAAGCCGGTGTAACGGACGCTCTGGAAGAAGAGCAGCCCGACGACGTGAGCGACGTTGATGAGAAAGGCACCGATCGCGATCAGAAGAATCGCCGCCGTGCGGCCGGTGAGGTTGCCGTCATCCCCGTCGCCCGAGAAAACGGCGATCATTCCGAGGGCGATGGTGCCGAGGATGCCGAAGAGGATCCCGGCGATATCCCTGGATTTGAGCGGCGGGAAGTTTCTGTTTTCCCGGATCTCCTCCTCGTGGGTCACTTCATGGGCGGGAGCGTGCTCGGTTGAAACGATTTCGGCTCCCTCGTCTTCGGCCCGGCCCTGATTCGAAACGGTCAGCAGCGTCACAGGCTGGTGAAACTCGTCTTTCAAACGTGTCCAGAGTCCTCGCTCGGCCGGTTCCGCCTCTTCCTCGACATGGTTGACGGCAACGATCTCGTCGGCCTTGAACTCAGCCAGTCCGTCGCCGATCGCGACGAGCAGGTCTCCATCACCCACGGTTCCGGTCGCCTTGAAGCCGGCTTCGCTCAGTTCCTTGACCAGAGCCTCCATGCGCTCGGCCGCCTCGGGCATGACCGGGTCGACGTTTCCGAGTTCCTGGTCGAGCCGGGAGTGCGAGATCGCCGGTGAGATCACCAGCACCTCCGGTTTCCCTGCGGCATCTCCAACATGGCTTTGCAGTTCCCGGGTCAGATCGTTTCCGTCCACCTTGTCGTCGGCGACCAGGAGTATTCGGTGCCGATCTTCGTCGGGAGTTCGCTCAGCGCCTGATTCACGGGATTCTTCCGTATGAGCTTCCATGATGGAAGCAGTACCCGGAACAGATCGCCCTGAATCGTCGTTTTACGCCCGTCCTCAGGGGTACCCGCCCGCAATGGTCAAGATCGGATTCACACTGTCGAGCGAAGAAAACGGACCCGGTTCGCTGGTTTCGCATGCGGTCGATGCGGAGCAGTCCGGTTTCGACTTCCTCTCGATCTCGGACCACTTCCATCCCTGGGTCGACCGGCAGGGGAACTCTCCCTTCGTCTGGTCGGTGCTCGGCGCGGTCGCACAGGCAACGAAGTCGATCCCGGTGATGACCGGGGTCACCTGTCCGACCACGAGAATCCATCCAGCGATCATCGCCCAGGCTGCAGCCACGACCGCCTGTCTGATGCCGGGGCGCTTCTCGCTCGGAGTGGGCAGCGGCGAAAACCTGAACGAACACATCCTCGGTGACCGCTGGCCTTCGGTCCCCGTCCGGCAGGAGATGCTCGAAGAGGCGATCGATGTGATCCGGGAGCTCTGGAGCGGAGAAATGATCAGTCATCGCGGCCGGCACTTCGAGGTCGAAAACGCGCGCATCTTCACGCTCCCCGAGGAGCCGCCACCGATCCTCATCGCAACGGCGGGCGAGAACGCGACCCGGATGGCCGGCGAGAAGGGTGACGGCCTGGTCGGGCTCGCTCCCGCCGAGGACATGCTCGAACAGTTCCACCGGGCGGGCGGTGAAGGAAAGCCAGCCTACGGACAGGTGCACGTTTGCTGGGGCGACTCCGAAGAGGAAGCTGCCAAAACCGCCCTGGAATGGTGGCCGAACTCCGGAGTGCCAGGCAACCTGTTCGTCGAGCTCCCGCTTCCATCGCATTTCGAGGAGGCATCCGGGAACGTTGATCTCGACCAGATTCGGGATTCGATCGTCTGTGGTCCCGACCCAGAACGCCACATCGAAGCCCTCACCGAGTTCGTCGATGCCGGGTTCTCTCATGTCTATGTCCACCAGGTCGGTCCGACCGGCCCGGATTTCTTCCGTTTCTACGAGTCCGAGGTCTTGCCGGCCTTTAACGTCGGCCCACTCTGATTCCTCAGTGGTTGCGCAGGGCGTTGATCAGTTCCTTCTTGTTCATGTCCGAACGGCCGTCTATCCCGATCTCGGCTGCCCGGTCGCGGAGTTCCTCAACCGTGCGATCCTCGTAATCTTCGGCTTCGCCGCCCTTCTTGCCGACGTTCTCTCCGGAAGCCTTGGCGTTGGCAATGCGTGCGGCCTTCTCCTTGCTGGCGCCGTCCTCGCGCAGCTCCTCGTAAAGCTTGTCGTCCTTGACGCTCGGTCCATGGTCTGATCCCTTGGGCATCGGATAACTCCTTCGGTTCGATCCGGGGCGCACCCGGTTCACTTGGAGTCCCGGGTACCCCGGCCGAAAGGCGAGGAAACTTCAGCGCCGCAACGCTTTGAGAAGCTGCTGCTTGTTCATCGACGAGCGGCCCTTCAACCCCCGCTGGCTGGCCATCTCGTAGAGCTCGTCCTTCGAGAGGCGGCTCAGATCCTGGGGCTTGCGGCGCTTGCCGCGCGACTCGGCGAGGGTCTTTCTCAGAGCGGTCATCAGGTCCGGTGCCGCGGTCGGCTTTTCTTCCTCGGCAGCCGCCGGCAGCTTGATCTTCGACCCCTTGCGTTTCTTCTCGATCACCTTCATCAGGCGGGCCCGGTGCTGATCCTTGAACGATGCCGGATCCCAGTCCGTCGAGCGTTCCTCGATGATCGAGATCGCGTCCTTGAGCTCTTCCTTCTCGGGAACCTCTTCCGGTCCGGGGATTTCTTCGGTCGAGCGGATCTCGGCCGGGAAATGCATCGTCGAGAGGGCGAGACCCTCGCCGTAGACCCGGATCGCCGCCAGGTATTCCCGGTTTCGCATAACGAACTTGCCGAGGGCCAGCAGGTCGCTCTCCCCCATCGCTGCGACGAGGAGACGGTACGCCCTCAGGGTGCCGACCGTCTTGTCGCCGGGTATCAGGTAGTAGGGATGGTCGAAGCGGATCGGATCGACCTGGGTCCGTGGCGTGAAGCTCTCGATCTCGATCGTCTGGGTCTTCTCGGGTGCAAGCTGATCGAGTTCCTCGTCGGTAATCGGGATCAGCTTGCCGTCTAGCTCATAGGCGCGACCGATCTCGGAGGGGTCGACTGGCTTTTCTTCCTCGGCGCAGTAGCGAACATGCTTGACCGGAGATCCGTCCTTCTCGTGGATCTCCCGGAAGCTGATCTTCTGGTTCCGGATCGCCGACCACATCTGGACCGGCACGCTGACCAGTCCGAATGAAACGGTGCCTTTCCAGAGCGGGCGCGGCATCAGCCCTTTGCTCCCTGCGCGGCCAGGCTCTTCTCGAGAGCATCCGCCAGGCCGTCAGCCTTTTGCCGTTTCCTGCGTCGTTTCTTCGGCGCTTTCTTTCCCGCAGCCTTGCGGTCGATCAGGTCCATCACGGCCGCCCTGTATTCGTCCTGATACTCGCCGGGCTCGAAATCTTCGGTCAGCCCCTCGACCAGCTTGCGCGCGAGAGTGACTTCCTTCTTGGTTGGCGCCTTGCCGCCACCCGGCAGGTCGATGTCATCGGGTTTGATCACCTCGTCGTCAAAGCGCAAGGTGTGGAGCATCAGGCGTTCGCCATCGGCTCTGATCGCACACAGGTACTCCCGGTTGTGGAAGGTGAAACGTCCGATTCCAGCTTTGCCGGTCTCGGTCAGGGCTGCCGCGAACAGCTCGTAGGGTTCGCTGAAATCCCTCACGCCCAGGTAATAGGACTTGGCAAAAAAGAACGGATCGATCGCCGTGACGTCCACGAACTCATCGATCTCGATCGTTTTCGGGCGATCACCGCTGGCCGCCTTGATCTCGTCCGCGTCGAGCAGGACATATCGGTCCGGACGTACTTCGTATCCCTTGGCGATTTCGCTCCGCTCGACGACCTTGTCTTCCTTTTTACATACGAGACGATGCTTGAGCAGCGAATCGTCCTTGGTGTGAATCTCCCGGAAGGCGATGCCCTTCGGATCGATCGCCGAGTAGAGCTTGATCGGGACGCGCACGAGCCCGAACGAGACGGTTCCGTTCCAGATTGACCGAGGTGCCATGGTTTCACCGTACCCCCTGGACTGAATGGTGAAGCGTTTGAGAGGGTATCTGCGAGAAGCCATGCCGAAGGCGATGCCACCCACGATCGAACCGATGAAGGCCCGCCTGGAGGATCCCCCCTCCGGAAGCGGCTGGCAGTTCGAAATCAAATGGGACGGCTACCGGGCGATCGCCTTCTGCGGAAACCGCTTTCGCCTTCAGGGCCGGCGTCTGAACCGGATCACGGCGGATTTCCCCGAACTGGCCGGTCTGGCCGAGGAAGCGAATGCCCGCGGAACGATCCTTGACGGTGAAATCGTCGTTCTCGACGAGGGAGGCCGCCCGGACTTCCAACTTATGCAGTCACGAAGGGAGCGTGGTCTGCTTACCCATTTCATGATCTTCGATCTGCTCTGGACCGATGGCCGGGACCTGAGGTCACTGCCCTACACCGAGCGCCGGGCGGAGCTGGAATCCCTGGACCTGCGGGGAGAGCACTGGTCTGCTCCCGAACGGATCGACGCCACCCTCGAGGAAGCCCTCGCCGCCACCGCGGAACTCGGTCTCGAAGGCATCGTCGCCAAGAACCCGGAAGGCCCCTACGTCGAAGGGAAGCGCAGCCGCTACTGGCTCAAGGTCAAGCACCAGCGGCGACAGGAATTCGTGATCGGTGGCTGGCTGCCAGGCAAGGGACACCGCAGCTCTACCCTCGGAGCGCTCCTGGTCGGCTACTGGGATGCCGGGGAGTTCCGGTTCGCGGGACGGGTCGGAACCGGGATGGACGACCGGCTACTGCAGGAACTGACTATCGAGCTCGAGGCCGGACGAATCGATTCTTCCCCGTTTGCGCAAGAGGACCTCGACGTCATTCCGAGGGACGCCCGTTGGTGCCCTCCCGGAAAGGTCGTCGAGGTCCGGTTCACCCAGTGGACCCGGGAAGGCCGCCTGCGCAACCCGGTCTTCCTCGGGTTCCGCCCGGACAAGTCACCGGCCGAAGTGGTGAGGGAAGAAGCTTGAGCGGCCTGCGGCTCGCGAGGGAGAAACGGGTGACAAGCTCCGCCACGGGTGGTCCGGAGAAAGCCGAGCTGGTAGTCGAAGGCCGGACCATCCAGCTGTCGAACCTCGACCGGGTGCTCTACCCGAAGTCGGGGTTCACCAAGGGGGACCTGATCGATTACTACGCGGCCGTCTCGCCCCTGCTCCTCCCCCATCTGGAGAACCGTCCGCTGAGCATGAGGCGGTTTCCGGGAGGGGTCGACGGCGAGGGCTTCTGGGAGAAGCAGTGCCCCGACCACCGGCCAGACTGGGTTGCCACAGCTTCGATCAAGAGTTCGTCCTCACCCCGGGGAAAAGTCCGCTACTGCCTGGTCAACGATCTCCCGACCCTGATCTGGGTCGCCAACCTGGCCTGTATCGAGCTCCATCTCTCGCTAGCCCGGGCCACGCGGCGAAAGACTCCCGACTTCATGGTCTTCGATCTCGACCCTGGCGAGGGGGTTGACCTCCTCGACTGCGCCGAGATCGCGCTGCTGATCCACGACACGCTGAAGGGCCAGGAACTCGACTCCTGGGCGAAAGTCTCCGGCTCCAAGGGCATCCAGGTCTACGTGCCGCTCAACTCGAGGGCGCGGTACGCGCGGACCGGTGACTTCGCCCACTCCCTAGCCAGGGCCTTCGAGGATGAGATGCCCGACCGGATCGTCTCGAAGATGCGAAAGGCTCTCCGCAAGGGGAAGATCCTGATCGACTGGAGCCAGAACTCGGAGCACAAGACCACGGTCGCGGCCTACTCGATGAGGGCCAAGGCCGATCCCTCGGTGTCGGCGCCGGTCGGCTGGGAGCAACTGGAGCGGGCCCTGGATCGCTCCGACGCCTCGACCCTCTCCTTCAAACCCGAGCGTGTCCTCCGAGACCTGCTCGAGAGCGGAGATCCGTTCGCTCCGGTTCTGAGTGAATCCCAGAAGCTCCCCTGGTAGCCAAGTGAAGAACCGGGGACGCCGCCAGGAGAGGCGGCACCCCCGGCCCCGGGACTCAGGGTGCTGAGGAGATCGCCTCTACGAGTTCGCCGGCCGCATCGCCGGAAACCTCCTGGGCGAGGTCACCCTGGCTCACGATCCCGATCAGGTCGTGACCGTCGATGACGGGCAACCGTCGAACGGCGTGCTCCTTCATCGTCTCGATCGCAACTTCGACCGAATCGTCCGCCCCGACAGTGACCGGTTTGCCCTGGCCGAACTCGCCAGCGGTCACCTGCTCGGGGTCCCTGCCCTCCGCGATCACCTTGATCACGATGTCGCGGTCAGTGAGCATGCCTTTCAAGCGGTCGTCTTCCCCGCAGATCGGCATCGCGCCCACGTCGAGCTCGGCCATCCTCGAAGCCGCGCGGCTGACTGAATCGGACTCGTTGATGCATTCCGCACCACCGGTCATCACTTCTCTTGCTGTCTTGCTCATGCTGCCTCCTTTCGTATGGCACTGACTGGTCGGGCTACCCGCCACGGTCGAGGTGAAACGATGAACGGATGAAAGCGACAGCCTCCAACGACCAGCGGCTCGACGACTTGGCGAGGTTGAGGCGGGTACGGGACCGGATCGACCGCGAATACGCGCAGCCGCTCGATGTCGAAGCCCTCGCCCGTGACGCCAACATGTCCCCCGGACACTTCAGTCGCCGATTCAAGGAGGCCTACGGCGAGTCCCCGTACAGCTACCTGATGACGAGGCGCATCGAACGCGCGATGGCGCTGCTCCGCCGGGGTGATCTGAGCGTGACCGAAGTCTGTTTCGAGGTCGGGGTGGCTTCACTTGGCACTTTCACCACCCGCTTCACCGAGCTGGTCGGCCTGCCGCCCGGCGCTTACCGCGCCCGTGCTGCCGGCGGAAAGCCCGGGCTCCCGGCCTGCGTCGAGAAGCAGGTTTCGAGACCGATCAGGAATCGAGAAGTCAACCGGCCGGACCGTGAATAGGGTGGCTTTCATGGACATCAAGATCAACAACACCTTCCTCCCCCAGAATGACCCGGAGGCGGCAATCGGGTTCTATCGCGACGTGCTCGGATTCGAGGTCCGCCTCGATGTTGGCAAGGGCGAGATGCGATGGATCACGGTCGGGCCGGAAGGCCAGCCGGACGTGGCGATTGTGCTCTACCCGCCCGAGGCAACCCCCGGACTGACCGAAGATGAGAAGCGGGCGATCGCCGAGATGATGGCCAAGGGCACCTTCGCGATGCTCACCCTGACCTCGACCGATCTCGATACGGACTTCAGCGAAATTCAGGGCCGGGGGGCCGAGATCGTCCAGGAACCGGTCGACCAGCCTTATGGACTCCGGGACTGCGCGATCCGGGATCCGGCTGGCAACATGATCCGAATCAACCAGGCTGCTTCCTAGGGTTCCGCCCATGGCCAGTAAGAAATCAAAGGGGCCTGCGATTACCGCAGCGGACAGCCACGACCGGATCCGGGTCACCGGGGCCCGGGTCAATAACCTCAGGGACGTCGACATCGAGATCCCGAAGCGGAGGCTGACCGCCTTCACGGGGATCTCGGGATCGGGCAAGAGCTCGCTGGTCTTCGGCACGATCGCAGCTGAATCCAAACGGCTGATCAACGAGACCTACAGCGCTTTCCTGCAGGGTCTCATGCCAGCCTCCGCGCGACCCGACGTGGACGTACTCGACGGTCTGACGACCGCGATCACCGTGGACCAGGAACGCCTCGGCGGTGACGCCCGATCCACTGTGGGTACCGTCACCGATGCCAACGCGTTGCTACGGATCCTCTACAGCCGGATCGGCAAACCGCAGGTCGGCTCACCGCAGGCCTTCTCGTTCAACGTCCAGACCGCCGAGGGCACCGGGGTCTTGAAAAAGGGCCAGGAGAAGGCGAAGAAGGTGACCTTCAAGCGGGTCGGCGGGATGTGCCCGAACTGCGAGGGCCGCGGCACGGTTTCCAACTTCGATCTGACCGAGCTCTATGACGACAGCCTCTCCCTCAACGATGGAGCACTCAAGGTCCCCGGGTACAGCATGGAAGGCTGGTACGGCCGGATCTTCCGCGGTTGCGGCTTCTTTGACATGGACAAGCCGATCGGCAAGTTCAAGAAGAAAGAACTCGACGACCTGCTCTACAAGGAGCCCACGAAGCTCAAGATCGAAGGAACCAATCTCACCTACGAAGGGGTGATCCCGACCGTCGAGAGATCGATGCTGAGCAAGGACCGCGAGGCGATGCAGCCCCACATCCGGGCCTTCGTCGACCGGGTGATCAAGTTCTCGGCCTGCCCTGAATGTGACGGCACCCGGCTCAGCGAAGAGGCACGCTCGTCGAAGATCAAAGGAAAAAGCATCGCTGATCTCTGCCGAATGCAGATCAGCGACCTGGCCGCGTGGGTGGACGGGCTGAAGGAACCATCGATGGCCCCCCTGCTCGAGGCGCTGAAGGCGAACCTCGATTCCTTCGTCGAGATCGGGCTGGGCTACCTTTCGCTCGAGCGGTCTTCCGGCACCCTCTCCGGTGGCGAGGCGCAGCGGGTCAAGATGATCCGGCAGCTCGGCTCTTCGCTCACCGACGTGACCTATGTGTTCGACGAACCGACCGCCGGCATGCATCCGCATGACATCGAGCGCATGAACGGGCTCCTGCTCCGGCTCAGGGACAAGGGAAACACAGTCCTGGTCGTCGAACACAAGCCGGAGGTGATCGGGATCGCCGACCACATCGTCGACCTCGGTCCGAAGGCCGGAAGCGCGGGTGGCGAGGTCTGCTTCGAAGGGGACTTTGCCGGGTTGCGGGAGAGCGACACGATCACCGGCCGTCACCTTGACGACCGGACCCGGCTCAAGGACGAGGTCCGCGAAGCGTCCGGGACGTTCGAGATCCGCGGCGCCGACCGCAACAACCTGCAGAAGGTGGACGTGGACATCCCGCTCGGGCTGTTGACCGTGATCACCGGCGTGGCAGGCTCCGGCAAGAGCTCCCTGATCGACGGCTCGGTGACTGGAGCCGAAGGAGTGGTCACGGTCAACCAGGATCCGATCCGCGGCTCACGGCGGAGCAATCCGGCCACCTACAGCGGTCTGCTCGATCCGATCCGCAAGGCCTTCGCCAAGGAGAACGGGGTCAAGCCCGGCCTTTTCAGCGCCAACTCGGACGGGGCCTGTCCTGTCTGCAACGGAGCCGGCGTCATCTACACGGACCTGGGGATCATGGCCTCGGTCTCCACTCCCTGCGAGGAGTGCGAGGGCAAGCGTTTCCAGGCCTCGGTCCTCGAGTACAGGTACGGTGGCCGCGACATCAGCGAGGTCCTCGACATGCCGGTTGAGGAAGCGCTGGCCTTCTTCAGCGATGGGGACGCGAACACACCGAACGCGGCAAAGGTGCTCCAGCGCCTGTTCGACGTCGGGCTCGGCTACCTGACGATCGGGCAGCCTCTGACCACCCTCTCCGGCGGTGAACGACAGCGCCTCAAGCTGGCCACCGAGATGGCGGGCAAGGGAGAGATCTACGTTCTCGACGAGCCGACCACCGGGCTTCACCTCGCTGACGTCGAGCAGCTACTCGGCCTGCTCGACCAGCTGGTCGACTCGGGCAAGTCAGTGATCGTGATCGAACACCATCAGGCAGTCATGGCCCATGCCGACTGGATCATCGACCTGGGACCAGGGGCCGGTCAGGAAGGCGGAAAGGTCGTCTTCGACGGCACTCCGGCCGACCTGGTCAAGGCCGGCAAGACGCTTACGGCCAAGCACCTGGCCGAGTACGTCAGCGGCAACTGAGAGGAACCTGAACCTGAGGAACTACCTGCAGACGTTCCAGCCCGTGTAGTCGGAGATGTCGACCCACTTGCGCCCGCCTTCCGGCACTGGTCGCAGCATCCTGGCGTGACGGTAGACCCGCACCGTCCTGCCTCGTCGGTTCCCGAACTCCGGCACGCAACTGACCGGCTTGAAGGCGACGATCCTGGCCGGTCCCCGGGGGTTCTTGCGGCCAGGCGGCGGCGGTGAGGTGACCCGGTACTTACCCTTTCCGACCGCTTTCCCCTTACCCCAGCCGTTCCACTTGATGCTGTGCACCTGTGATCCGGAATTGGCCGAAAAGTAGACGAATCCGGGATGTTGCCTGGCCGTCCCGGCCAGATCGATCCAGACGACCGGGGGCTTCGAGGCTCCGGCCGAAGTTGCCGGTGCGGTCAGCGCGAAACAGGCAGCGATCGCTCCCAGCACCATGACCAACTTGACTGCGCTCTCCCTGAAATTCAATTGAGCCCCCTGAGGCTTCGTCGTTGACCGCTGGATCATAGTCCTCAGGACTTGACCAGGCGCGCGATCGCGTCGGATGCTTCCTTGATCTTCTCGTCGGCTTCCGGGCCGCCCTCTTTCGCAGCGTCGACTACGCAATGCTTGAGGTGCTCGTCGAGCAGCCCGATCGCGACGCCTTCGAGGGCCGAAGTAAGGGCGCTGATCTGGGTCAGGATGTCGATGCAGTACTTGTCCTCTTCGACCATCCGGTGGACACCGCGGGCCTGGCCTTCGATTCGCTTGAGCCGGGCCAGGTACCGCTCCTTGTCGTGAAGGTAACCGTGTTCGTG
Source organism: Actinomycetes bacterium (assembly GCA_023434465.1). Classification (GTDB taxonomy): domain Bacteria; phylum Actinomycetota; class Thermoleophilia; order Solirubrobacterales; family 70-9; genus 67-14. The sequence continues at coordinate 47,262 of JAEYSQ010000082.1, read as the reverse complement.
TTCTGCCTGGTCCGCCATGTCATTGTCCTTTCGCGCTGCCGGTGCCTGTTTCCTCTGCCCCGCCGCCGAACGACCGAAGGCGGAGGCTGTTGCCGACCACGAAGACGCTCGAGACCGCCATCGCCGCTCCGGCCAGCATCGGGTTGAGCAGACCGAGCGCCGCCAGCGGGATCGCTCCCACGTTGTAAGCGAAGGCCCAGAAGAGGTTCACCTTGATCGTGCCGAGGGTCCGGCGGGAGAGACGGATCGCGTCGGCGGCACTGCGCAGATCGCCCCTGACCAGGGTTATGTCCGCTGCCTCGATCGCGACGTCGGTTCCCGTTCCCATCGCCAGGCCGAGGTTGGCCTGGGCCAGGGCGGGAGCGTCGTTGACGCCGTCTCCGACCATCGCGACCACCTTGCCCTCGCCCTGAAGCCGCTTGATCACGTCGACCTTCTCACCCGGCAGGACCTCGGCGATCACCTGGCCGATCCCCACTTCGGAGGCGACTTTGCGAGCCGCCGGTTCGTTGTCGCCGGTCAGTAGCACCGGTTCGAGACCGAGCTGGCGGAACTCCACGATCGCCTCGGCGCTGGTCGGCTTGACCGTGTCGGAAACGACCATGAGACCGCGTACCTCGCCGTCCCAACTCGCCGCGACGACCGTGGCTCCCTCGGCCTCGGCTTTCGCCTTGGCGGTCGAGAGCGGGGCCGGCAGCCGCTGGGACCAGTCGCCGAGCAGCGACTCACGGCCGACCAGGATCGCGTGGCCTTCGATCACGCCCTGGACGCCGCGGCCTTCTACGTTGGAGAATCCTTCGGGCTCGGGCAGCTGGCCGACCTCGTTGGTAGCGGACCTGGCGATCGCCCGGGCGATCGGATGCTCGGAAGCGTTCTCGATGCCTCCGGCCAAGCGGAGCAGTTCGGACCGTTCGGTGCCGTCAGCCAGGATCACATCAGTGAGGGTCATCTGCCCAGCGGTTACGGTGCCGGTCTTGTCGAGCACGATCGTGTCGACCTTGCGGGTGGATTCGAGGATCTCCGGTCCTTTGATCAGGATGCCCATGCGGGCACCGCGGCCGGTGCCGACCAGCAGGGCGGTGGGAGTGGCCAGGCCGAGGGCGCAGGGGCAAGCGATGATCAGGACCGCAACTGCGGCCGTGAAGGCAGCCTCGGCCGGAAAGCCGGCGCCGAGCCAGGCACCGAGGGTGCCGGCGGCGATCAGCACCACGACGGGAACGAAGACGGCCGAGATGCGGTCGGCCAGGCGCTGGACCGGAGCCTTGCCGGACTGGGCGTCCTCGACCAGCTTCGCCATCTGGGCGAGTTGCGTGTCGGCCCCTACCCGGGTCGCCCGGACCACCAGGCGGCCACCGGAGTTGACGGTCGCGCCGGCAACCCTGTCGCCGGGGCTGACCTCGACCGGAACTGGCTCGCCGGTCAGCATCGACTGGTCGATGGCCGAGGCTCCGTCGATCACCTCACCGTCGGTCGCGACTTTCTCCCCCGGACGAACGATGAACCGGTCACCGACCTGGAGGTCATCGATCGAAACGGTGGATTCCACGCCGTTGCTGAGTACGGTCGCTTCCTTGGCTCCGAGCTGGAGCAGTGCCCGCATCGCCGAGCTCGCCCGGCGCTTCGAGCGCAGCTCGAAGTAGCGGCCCGCAATCAGGAACATGGTTACCCCGGCAGCTACTTCGAGGTAGATGTTCGAGGCACCGTCGGTCGGCGAGACGGTGATCTCGAACGGGTGGGTCATGCCCGGCTCGCCGGCGGTGCCGATGAAGAGTGCGTAAAGCGACCAGATGAAGGCGGCACTGATCCCCATCGTGACCAGGGTGTCCATCGTCGACGCACCGTGCTTGAGGTTCTGCCAGGTCGCCTTGTGAAAGGGCCAGGCAGCCCAGATCACCACCGGCGCGGCCAGAGTGAGCGAAGCCCACTGCCAGTACTCGAACTGGAAGGCTTCGATCATCGACATCGCGATCACCGGCACGGCAAGCAGGACTGCGCCGATCAGGCGACCCCTCAGAGCCTCGAGTTCCCGATCGGTTTCCGGGCCGGCAATGCCGCCATGATCATGCGCTCCGCCATGACCGCCGTGACCCTGGCCGTGTTCGCCCGGATCGGCGCCGTGTGCGTGGGTCGGCTTCGGCTCCTTCGCCCGGTATCCGGTCTGCTCGACCGCGGCGATCAGATGATCCGTTTCGACTCCGTCCGATACTTTCGCCCTGGCCTTCTCGGTGGCGTAGTTCACGCTTGCCTCGACCCCGTCGAGCTTGTTCAGGTTCTTCTCGATCCGGGAAGCGCAGGAGGCACATGTCATCCCGGCGATCTCCAGTTCAACGTCCTTGCGGGTCTCTTCGGATTCAGTTTCGGTGTTCATTTCGCCTCCAGGACGAACTCGGCGGTGTGGACCTCTCCCCCGACCTTGAAGTCGAGGTAGAGCAGGTAGCGACCCGCGGTCGGGACTTCAGCCACGAATCCGATCTCCGGCCCGGCCATCTGACTCCCGTGGCTGTGCCCTTCGTCGTCGGCTTCACTCGACCGATCGGATTCGGCGTGGTCTTCCTCGGCGTGGACATGCAGGAAGGCGAGGTCACCCTCACGAAGGGCAACCAGGTGACCGAACGCGCCGAGGTAGGGCTCGAGGTGGGTCTCGGGCTTGCCGTCCCTGCTCACGGTGACCGTGAGTTCATCGCTCTTTCCCGCGTTCAGGGTGCCGGCGAGTGAAACGTCGAAGCCGTCAACTGAATCGGTGCGGGACAGCGGCTTGCTCGCCGGGGAGAACTTGCCAGCGACCTCGACGCTTCGCCCCAGGGTCACATCCGGGGCATCCGTTGAGCCGCCGGGAACGAAGTCCGTGAAGACACGGTAGGTGCCACCCTCCGGCCAGGTGACCGGCACGCTCCAGGTACCGGTGCCCGGGTCCAGGGACGGGTGGAGATGCTGGAACCCGGCCCCGTCCGAACGGACGGCAATCAGATGGAGTCTCTTCTGGTGATTGATGGCGAAGTCCGTGAGGGGTACACCTTCGCTTCCGATCACTTGGAAAGAAAGCTGGCCTTCCTCTCCGGCCCGGTCCGGCGCATCGACGGGGCTCAGCCGGTAGCCGTCCTGTTCGACCGAAAGACCGCGGACGTGAGACGCGCCCGCGTCCTCATGGCCGCTGGCCTGATCGTGGCCGTCGCCCTGACCGACAGCTTCCATTTCTTCGTGTTCGGCGCTCGATTCCTCGGCTTCGCGGGTCCAGGTCGCGACGGTGTCGTCCGGGACCAGCGCGCGTCCGGCGAAGAACATGACTCCGAAGACGAGGACGAGTCCGGCGCCGTACAGAGCGAGTCGGGTGACCGTATTCATGCCGTAACCCTATACCCCCCTAGGGTATCTGTCAAGTCAGGATCGCACCTACCGCCCGGAGGTCAATTGTCAAGCGGTATCGGTCAGGTGCCGAGCGGATGCGAGGTCTCCAGAAGTTCGATCGTCCGTTCGTAGCTCCGGCCCTTGATCGCCCGCAGGGTCTCCGGATTCTTGGCCGCCTGTCCGGCGGCCCGTTCGATCGCCGCGGGTAGCAGTTCCGCCTCGGGCTTGACCGCGTCGACGATGCCGAGAGCGGCGGCCTCCCCGCCACCGAACCTCCGGCCGGTCACCATCACCTCGTGGGCGGTCCGGCGAGGCAGGCGGTCGATGAGCAACGCGTTCATCCCGGGGGTGAACGGCAGTCCGAGATCGGCCTCCGGCAAGCAGAAGTAGCCGCGGTCATCGCGCATGATCAGGTGATCGTGAGCCAGGGCGAACATCGCGCCGGCAGCAAAACAGTGACCCTGGATCGCAGCCACGGTCGGGATCCCGGCTCCGAGCACGGTGGCGACCAGACGCTCGGTCTGGTCGAGCGCCTCCTGGACCCGGTCTTGGTTGGCCTGGAACCACTCCAGATCAAGACCGTTCGACCAGAACTTGCCGCTGGCCAGGGTGACGAGGGCGCGGGGGGCGGCGGCAGCCTCCACTTCCGAAAGCAGCTCTTCCAGGATCTGATTGCGATCAGGATTGAAGCGGTTCTCCCCGTCGCCGAGGTCAAGGAGGAAGACATCGCCTTCCCGTTCGAGGGAGGGCATTGCGCCGGTCTCTGAGGTCATGGTCTGCTCCTGCAAGCTGGGTTGGACGTTTCCCAAGTTCTAGCACATTTGTTCTAGAACATGGGATATAATTTCTTGGATGGCCCGCCCCCGAACCCACGACATCGACGCCCTGCTCGACGCCGCCGAGCATCTGCTCGCCGCCAAGGGAGGCTCCGGCGTGACGATCCGGGCCCTCGCCGAGCTGACCGGAGCTTCCAGCGGCACCCTCTACCACGCCTTCGGTTCCCGCACCGATCTGCTGGGTCGGATGTGGCTGCGGGCCGCCAACCGCTTCCTGACCGTCCAGGAGCAGACGACCGACCGCATTCTCGGCGAAAGCAACGACCATGGACTGGCCGTCGACGCCACCGTCGCGGTGGCCTCGGTACCGGCGGAGATCGAAAGGGAGGCGCCCGATACCGCCACCGTTCTCTTGCGCTTTCGCAGAGACGAGATTCTCGGTCAGGAGATGTCGAAAGAACTTCGCACAAAACTGGTAGAGCTGGACGACCGGTTGCTGGCCGTCCTCAGGCGGCTCTCGGTCGGACTCTGGAACCGCCGGGACAGGGCAGCGATCGAGACGGTCGCCGTCTGCGTGGTCGATCTGCCGACCGCGATCCTGATCACGCGCCGCGAACGGGTGATCGATCCGCTCGCCGCCCTCGAGTCTGCCGTTCGCGGCGTACTCGCCTCCCCGCCGGCTGCGCCCTAATTCGCAGTCGGCTGTCCGGCGTGGCGACCGAACCGTCCGGGGCGCCACGGTGCCCAGGAACGGCGCGGCACCAGACCCTCCTGCCTGACCCGGGCCTTGAGGTCGAAATAGAGCAGGGTCGTGCCGGTGGTCACAAAAGGGATCGCCATCGCGAAGACGACCGAACCGATCAGGTTGACCAGAAGCAGCGGTAGTGAGGTAAAGATCAGGATCAGTCCCAGGAACGGGCCGACGATGGCCAGCAACAGGAGCAACGGCACCATCGTGCGGACGGTTCGCCACCAGTGTCCGCGGACCAGGTCGGTACTGGAGCTGAACGACTCGCGGACCGAACGGCCGGAAAAGAGGACTTCCTGCTGGACGAAGGTCCAGGTCACCAGAAAGCGGATCGCGAACGGGATGCCGATCACCGTGATCGCCAACAGGCTCACTCCGATGATCGAAAGCAGTTTCGCGGTCACCACCCGCCAAAACTGATCGAGGGTCCCGGCGACCGATCCCTTCACGGAGGTCGGTCGTTCCCGCACCAGTTCGCGCACGAAGACGATGACCAGAGCCGAGACCAGGGTCTGGGCAACCGGTCGGCCCAGACCGAGAATCAGGTCCGAGAGGGTCTGGAGCAGCCCGTCGCCCTGTGACGCATCACCGAGCCAGCCGCCGAGCGCCTGGGTTCCCCCGACGATCGGAATCGCAATCGCACCCAGCACCGCGAAGCTGCGCCAATGGCGGCGGTACAGCCGCAGGGACGCGTTGACTATCTGGCCGTAGGCGCGCTCCTGCTCCAGCTCGTCGGCGTCGGCAGGCCGCCACCGCGAGTACCCGAAGACCAGGAAAACGATGAGGAGGAACGCGGCGACCAGCAGGTAGGCGGCAAGCGGATCGGCCTGCTGGAGATTCATCACTCCGGTCACGCTCGCCATCACGCCACAGAACGCGTTCACCGCGTCGGGCCCGACCAGCCCGCCACCGGGCATCCGGGGACTGGTGCGTCGCTGCGCCTCCATCCAGGTAAACGGCTTTGCCCACTGGTCCTTGGTTTGGGGCCCGGTCGGGCCGTTATTGAACGCCTTCTCCTTCTGACCCCAACGGCCGTCGAAGGAAAGCCAGGCAAACCGACCCTGGCCGGTCGCCTGGTCGGGCAGCAGGACCGGCCGCGGTCGTAGCTCGCTCAGTGGCTCGGAGGTGTTGTCACAACCGACCCCGGCACCGTTCCACCCGTTCTGCGGGAAGATCGCCGATTGATAGAACGTCGCGTGCGATCCGGCCGCCGGATAGACGACCGGGTGGTCGCCCTCCTTCTCGACCTTGTTGTCGTCCCAATCGGCCCGTTCTCCGCCACCGTGCTGGAAGAGGATCATCTCGCCGGGTTCCTCGGCTAGTGCCTCCCGGGCTGTCTCGGCATCGAAGGTGATCTGCATGCCTTCCCAGTCGCTCTCGTGCAGATCGTTGAACTGGTTGAAATACCAATAGAACCAGTACTGGAGGGCGAGTCCCCCGCGGCCCTTCTCATGGGCTATGTGGGCGTAGACGACGACCGGAGCCCGGCCGTCCTGTCGCATCTGGTCGAAGTCCCTGGCGTAGATGCAGGTCTCGCCGAGCGGGTCGCCAGGCAGGTCGATGTACGCCTCTTCGCCGCGATTCCGAAGGTCCTCGACCCCGGGCGCCCGCTTGATCACCGACGTATCGGAAGTCCGGTTCAGGGTCACGCCCCGGTTGTCGAAGAGCGCGTCGACCGGCATCACCTGATATTGCTCGACCTCGGTTTCGCAAAGGTCATCGCCCTGCTCCCGGATCATCATGACCGGCACGTACTTCTCGGCCAGTTCCCTCGCCGCGGCGGGCTCCGCGTTGGCCAGACGGCCATGCGCGGAATCGGAGGGAGGCCAGCCCAGCAAGAAGGCGATCAGCAGACCAAGCCAGAGCAGCGTCGCTCTGCGAACCCCCACCCCCTCCGTCGCTCTTCTTCCGGGCGCCACGGGACAAAGGTTATTGCCTTCGCTTCCGATAGTTTCGCCGGCATGCGAACCGATGTACCCGAAACTGTCGACCTCTTCCATTTCGATCAGCCGGGCGCGATAGCCGCTCACCTGTTCGACGGCGTCATCGTCGACCCCGGCGCCGAGAAAACCGTGGAACGGGTGCTCGAAGCGCTGGGCGACGAGGTGCCGCAGGCGATCCTGCTCACCCACATCCACTTCGATCACGCCGGAGCAACCGGGCGCCTGGTCGAGCGGTTCCCCGAGGTCGAAGTCTGGGTCCATGAAGCCGGCGCCCGGCACATGGTCGATCCCGAACGGCTGGTCAGCAGCGCCCGTCAGGTTTTCGGCGAGTATTTCGACGTGATGTGGGGCGAAGTCGTGCCGGTGCCGGAACGGAACATCCGGATCCTCAAAGGGGGAGAAGCCGACGGACCCTGGCAAGTCGAGTACACCCCAGGCCACGCCAAGCACCACGTCTGTTACTTCCACCAACCGTCGAAGACCGCCTTCACCGGGGACGTGACCGGAGTCCGGATCGATGGCGGTCCCGCCTTCCCGCCAACTCCCCCACCCGACATCGACCCGCCGCTGTGGCATCAATCACTGGAAATCGTCGCCGCCTGGAAACCGGAACGGATCGCCTTCCAGCACTTCGGCCAGTCGACCGATGTCCAGAATCAGATCGCGATGATGCATGAATCGCTGGATCTCTTCGCCAGCAAGGCCCGTGAGACGGACGCTGACCAGATGGCGGCCTGGATCCGCGAATGGCTGGGCAGCGAGACCGGAGGCGATCCGGACCGGATCGACACCTATTGGCGGGCCGGGCCTTTCGAGGGAATGTGGTCCGGCCTCGCGCGATATTGGCAACAACAGGAACCGGTCCGGGACTGACCCGGACTCAGTCCCCGATCCCGTCCCAGAACGGGTTCAGACCTTCAAACCAGCTCCGCGGGTCCTGGATCTGCGCGAAGTGACCGAGTCCCTCGACCAGGGTCAGCCTGGCTTCCGGTTTGACCTCGGCCTTGAGGCGCCTGGCGATCGCCACGGGAGCGACCGCGTCGTCGGTCCCCCAGCAGATCTGGACCGGCGCCTCGCAATCGCGAACCGCCGGCAGCCAGCGTGATTTCTCGAAACGCCGTCGTTCGCGCAGGTAGGTGATCAGCTCGGCCATCAGTCCCTTCGGCGCGTCAGCGGTCGAGGCCGAGTACATGTCGAGGATCTGCTCCTCGGTCAGCCGGTCGTTGCCCTGGGCGCTGACCACCTGTTTCTCGAAGATCCGCGGGCTGTCGGTGATCCGGGCCAGCCAGGGACCGAGCGGCGAGACCAGCGCGCGCTGACCGACCCTCAGTTTCGCGTCGTCCAGAATCATGCTGCCGTTGGTGAAGCTGACACTCTGGATTCCATCGCCGAACCAGGCCGGCCGGTTCGCGTTGAGCCGGGCAAGCAGTTCGGTCATGACCGAGTCCCCCATGTCATGGGAGACGAAGTGACAGCCGCTGATACCGGCCTCGCGGATCAGCCGCAGAGCCAGATCCGCCTGCTCGATCAGCGAGTAGGCAAAACCACGCTCTGGCTTCTCCGAGAAACCGAAGCCGATGAAGTCGAACGAGATCACCCGCCTGAAGCGACCGGTCAGCAGCGGGAAAGCTCCCGAATACGAGTAGGACGACTCCGGAAACCCGTGAAGGAGCACGAGAGTCTCCCCCGGTCCGGCTTCCGGGTCACCCTCTTCGATCAGGAATGCACGATGACCGAGCGGAGTCGCCTCGACCATCCGCCCGCGTTCGCGCCAGGCGCGCAGATCGGCGGCGCTCACGCCGTGGCGAAACGCTTTGCCGAGCGTGCCCGGCGCTTGTTCGCTTCCTGCTCCCGGTTTTTCGGCGGAGCCGAGGTTTCGAGCGACGCGAGCAGCCGCGACGAGGCGGCGGCTACTTCGGCCACCGCCTGGTCGAAAGCTTCCTGATTTACCCGGGACGGCTTGTTGTAGCCGCTGATCTTCCTCACGTACTGGAGGGAGGCTTCACGGACCTCGTCGTCGGTCGCCTCGGGCTCGAAGTTGTAAAGGGGTTTGATGTTCCGGCACATGGGACGATCCTATGCCCGGACCTCGGCTGGCGCCAGTCGCCGGTGCTACTTGCCGCTCAGTTTGTCCTTGACCTTGTCGACCGCGCCCTCGACCTTGTCCTTGACCGAAGCGGCTGCCTGGTCGGTCTTGCCTTCCTTCTTGAGGTCGTCGTCTCCGGTTACTGCGCCGGCGGCTTCTTTGGCCCGGCCCTTTGCTTCATCTGTCTTGTGATCAGTCATTTTGATTTCTCCTTTTCGGGTTCGACTCAACCGGTACCCGGCGGTCAATCCGTCAATCCCGGCTCCCCGGGATCGCGCAACCATTAGGCTGGACCGAGGCACACCCAGTGCCGCCTGAGCCGTAATTCGAGGATTGGAGATTCATGAGCGAGTACGCAGTTGTGAACCCGGCCACCGGCGAAACCGTGAAGGAGTACGCAACGATCTCGGACGCCGGACTCGAAGAGGCGATCGCCGCCGCGGAAGCGACCTTCCAGGACTGGTCGCGCAACACAACCGTGGCCGAGCGCGCCGCGATCATGAAGCGGGTCGGCGAGATGCACGTCGAGCGTCGGGAAGAGCTCGCCGACATCATCATCCGCGAGATGGGAAAGCCGCGCGAGCAGGCTCTGGGTGAGATCGACTTCTGTGGTGACATCTACGGTTTCTACGCTGACAATGCCGAGAAGCTGCTGGCCGACGAACCGATCGAGCTGCTGGCCGGAGACGGTGACGCGGTGGTCCGGAAGTCGGCGATGGGCCCGCTGATCGGAATCATGCCGTGGAACTTCCCCTACTACCAGGTGGCTCGATTTGCCGGACCGAACCTGATCGTCGGCAATCCGATTCTGCTCAAACCGGCCCCGCAATGCCCGGAATCGGCCGAGGCGATCCAGAAGATGATGTCGGATGCCGGCCTGCCGGCCGAGGCGTACCAGACGATCCTGGCGACCAACGACCAGATCGCCGAAGCGATCGCCGACCCCCGGGTCCGCGGCGTTTCGCTCACCGGCTCCGAGCGGGCCGGCGCTGCGGTAGCGGAAGTTGCCGGCCGCAACCTGAAGAAGGTGGTGCTCGAACTCGGCGGCTCCGACCCGTTCATTTTGCTCGGTGCCGACGACCTGGAAGAAGCGGTTCAGTCGGCCGTGGATGCGCGACTGGACAACACGGGACAGTCCTGCAACGCAGCCAAGCGGTTCATCGTGACCGACGAGCTCTACGACCAGTTCCTCGACAGCTTCACGGAAAAGATGAAGAGTGTCGAGCCAGGTGATCCGACTTCGGACGAAACCGCGATCGGTCCGCTTTCTTCTGAAACCGCGACCGAACGGCTTCAGGAACAGCTCGACCGGGCGGTCGCCCAGGGCGCGACGGTCGCGGTCGGTGGCGAACGGGAAGGAAACTTCTTCCCGGCGACCGTGCTGACCGAGGTGTCCGAGGACAACGACGCGTACCGCGAGGAGTTCTTTGGCCCGGTAGCCACCGTCTACAGGGTCGGCAGCGAAGACGAGGCGATCGAGCTGGCCAATGACACGCCGTTCGGTCTCGGTTCCTACGTTTTCTCGAATGACCCCGACCAGGCGCAGCGAGTAGCCGAGAAACTCGATACCGGCATGGTCTTCGTCAACGGAGTCGGTCTCGACGGAGCCGAACTGCCCTTCGGTGGCGTCAAACGCTCCGGCTTCGGCCGGGAGCTCGGCACCTACGGAATCCAGGAATTCGTCAACAAGAAGCTGATCCGCACCCTGAAGTAGCAAGGGCTCTCCGACCGGGGCGGCTGCCGTGGCGGCCGCCCCAGGCCGGTTTCCAGTTATGACCAAACCCGAACAGGTCGATCTCCGACCGCAGCCACTGGCCCGCTACCGGGAATTGCTCGGTCCCGGGTTCGACCCCGTCCTCGACGCATCCAACGCGGCTCGGGAGAGTCTCAACGGCCGCGTGGTCTGGAACGTGAACTCGACCGCGAGGGGTGGCGGAGTCGCCGAGATGCTGCGGGCCTACCTCCCGTATGTCCTCGACTCCGGCGTCGACTCCCGCTGGCAGGTCCTGAAAGTCGAGGATCCCGCGTTCTTCACCCTGACCAAACGGATTCACAACGAGCTGCACGGCGACCCGGGAGACGGTGGTCCGCTGGGCCCGGAAGAGAAACGGTTCTACATGGAGACCCTGGCCGGGAGTGCCCGGGACTTCGCCGCCCAGATTTCACCGGATGACATCGTCATCCTTCATGACCCGCAGACCGCCGGCCTGGTTCCGGCCGTCAGGGAGACCGGAGCCTCCGTTATCTGGCGCTGCCACATCGGAATCGACGAACCGAACCGGATCGCCCTTGACGCCCAGGAACTACTGGCCGATCTGGTCGGCGCCGCGCACGGCTGCGTCTTTTCACGACCGGAGTACGTCTGGCAGAGCCTGGATCCCGACAAGACTTCGGTGATTCCGCCCGGGATCGATGCCTTCACACCCAAGAACCAGTCGATGGACGACTCGACTCTGGCAGCGACGCTTGGGCAGATCGGCTTCTGCGGGGAGCCGGCCTCCACGCCGCCGGTCTTCACCCGCTCCGACGGCGGTTCGGGCGAAGTCCGCCGCCGGGCTTCGATCGTCCAGGATTCGGCTTTGCCGACCGAGGCGCCTCTCGTAATCCAGGTTTCGCGCTGGGACAAGCTGAAGGATCACGGCGGACTGCTCACCCTGTTCGCCGAGCACATGGAAAACAAAGAAGCGCACCTGGCCCTGGTCGGACCCGACAGCTCCGGGGTCGACGACGACCCGGAAGGGGCGGCAGTACACGCTGACCTGGTCGAGCGTTTCCGTGCCCTTCCCGAACAGGTCAGGACTCGGGTTCATCTGGTCAGCCTGCCGATGGATGATCTCGACGAGAACGCGTTCATGGTGAACGCAATCCAGCGCCGGGCCGACGTCATCGTCCAGAAGAGCCTTGCCGAGGGTTTTGGACTGACAGTTTCCGAAGGAATGTGGAAGGCTCGTCCGCTTGTCGCCAGCCGCCTCGGAGGAATCCAGGATCAGATCGAAGAAGGCAGCTCGGGCCTCTTGATCGACGACGCCCGGGACCTTCCGGCTTTCGCTGAAGCGATCGACGACCTGCTCGCCGACCCCGCGCGGGCCGCCCGGATCGGCGATGCGGCCCGGCAGCAGGTCAAATCAGGGCTGTTGTCGGTCCAGCGCCTGGTCCGGCACTATCAGTTGATCGATCAGTTTCTCCAGGCGCGCTGAGCAACCGCGGACCGGGCTTCCCTCCTTCCCGGACTGGAGGTCTGATTGACTGCCCCGGTGCCCGCGATCGAACTTCACGGCCTGACCAAGAGCTTCGGACCGATCAAGGCCGTCGACGGACTCGATCTCGTGGTCGACGAAGGCGTTTGCCTCGGATTGCTCGGACCGAACGGGGCAGGCAAGTCGACCACCATGAAGATCCTGACCGGGCAGGCAATCCCCGACTCCGGCGAGATCAGGGTTCTCGGGTTCGAGCTGCCGCGGGAAGCGAAGAATGCCCGGGCCGGAATGGGTGTGGTTCCCCAGTTGGACAATCTGGACATCGACGTGACGGTGGAGGAGAACCTGGCCGTCTTCGCCCGTCTCTACCGGGTCCGGGACGTCGCCGCAGCGGTTGACCGCACGCTCGAGATCGCCCGCCTCACCGACCGGCGAAAGGACGCGGTCGACAAGCTCTCCGGCGGCATGCGCCGTCGCCTGCTTCTCGCCCGCGGCCTGGTCCACGAACCGAAACTGCTCCTGCTCGACGAACCGACCGTCGGTCTCGATCCCCAGATCCGGACCGAACTCTGGACCCTGATCGACAATCTCCGCGCTCGCGGCACGACGATCCTGATGTCCACCCACTACATCGAGGAAGCCGAACGCCTCGCTGACGAGGTAGCTGTGGTCTCACAGGGCAAGGTGATCGCACGGGCCACCCCGGCCGAACTGATCGCCCGGCACGCCGGGCAGCGAACCGCCGAGGTTTACGGCCCTCCCGAGCGCCTGGCCGAGATTCGTAGCCAGGTCGAACGTGAAGGGCTCCGGGTGAGACCGGCCGGTCCCGCGATCGCGATCGTCGCTGCGGAAACGGCTGCTCCCGGGCTGATTCCCGAGGACGCCGTGCACCGGGCCGGATCGCTTGAGGACGTATTCGTGATGCTTACCGGTGAGGAGGCAGAGTGAAGCCGGTGCGCCGACTCGAGCCGGCCGTGATTCTGGCCGTGATGGGCCGGGAGTTCGCCAACTTCCGCACTTTCTGGAAGTCGACCGCCTTCACCAGCACCTTCGAGCCCGTGGTCTACCTGCTTGCCTTCGGGCTTGGTCTCGGTTCGACCCTGGTCGCCGATGTCGATGGAGTCGATTACGTCCAGTTCGTCGGGACCGGCCTGGTCGCCACCGCCGTGGTCTTTTCCTCCGCCCTGCCGGCCATGTTCGGAACCTTCGTCAAGGAGCGATTCCAGCGCACCTATGACGCGATCCTCGCTGCGCCGGTGGACGTCGAGGAGCTGGTGACCGCCGAGATGCTGTGGATCGGTGTCAGGTCTGCGATCTTCGGCTGTTTCCCCTTGATCGTGACCATGTTCTTCGGTCTCGAACCGACCGTGACCATGTTGCTGGTGCCTTTCTTTGCCTTCGTCACCGCACTCGCCTTCTCTGCCTTCGGGATCACCATGGCTGCTTCGGTCTCGAAGATCGACCAGTTCAACTACGTCACCACGCTGGTCATCACTCCGCTCTTTCTCGTCGCGGGCACCTTCTTTCCGATCGACCAGTTACCTCAGGGGTTTCAGGTCGCGGCGCAGTTCAATCCCCTGTACCAGCTCGTGGAGCTGGTCCGCGGCGCCTGTTTCGGGCTCGAAGCGGTAGACACGCTCCGCTTTCTGGGGTTGTTGATCCTCGCCGTCGTCCTGTGGCGAGTCGCGATTCGTCGTCTGACCAGACGGTTGATCATCTGACTGCTAGTCGGGCGGGGTCCGACCCGCGCTCCAGGTCGAATGGATGGCGGGCCCCCTCGATCACGAAGAGATGATTTCCGGGGCGTAGTTCTGGAAGAGGCCGGAGTCGAGTACTCCGGTGATCAGGTTGATCTGGTCTTCGAGCCCTTCTTCGATCTGTTCGAAACGACAGTCGATCAACAGGTTGCCCTGTTCGGTCAGGACGGGGCCATCCTTGCCGGACCCCGTCCGGATCACGATCTCGGTTGCCCCAAGTGACTTCAAGCCCGCCGTGGCCACCGCAGCAGCTCGCGGAACCACCTCGATCGGAACGGGGAAGTTGGTCCCGAGCCGGTCGACCCGCTTCGAGGAGTCGATCAGCACCCGTCTCAGTTGACAGGCCGAGAAGAGCAACTTTTCGCGAAAGAGCGCTCCCCCGCGTCCTTTGATCAGGTTCCCGTCCGGGTCTACCTCGTCGGCCCCGTCGAACAACCAGTCCGGAGCGACCTCGGCCAGATCGGCCTGAATCAGACCGAGCCCCGTGATCGTCAGTTCGGACTCAAGCGAGGTCGGGATCAGACGGATGTCATGTAGTTCGCCATGCCGGACCCTGGAGGCGATGGCCCGGACCGCCAGAAACGCGGTCGATCCGGAGCCCGCCCCGATCACCTGGCCGGATTCGACCAGTCCGGCGACTTCCTCTGCCGCCTTGAACTTGGCTTCATAGTTGGAAATCGAGGAAGCCACGAAGGGCTCAAACATCACTTCACGGTGTCGGGCGGATTTCATTCGGGAAAGCCTATCCGCCCACTGGACAATAGCCGGTCTGCGTGAGCAGGCTGTTTGTGAGCATTGTGTTAGGAAATGCTCTACACTTTGTGGGATTCGTAAACCGATACGCCGAGTTCCTGGTCCTCCTGGACCGGGAAGCGGGGGACCCAGGTAATTGGGGCTAACTCACCAACAGGTGAGGGCGCGACTCCATTAGCGCCAGCCCGTCAGCTAACCCCGCAGGCACGAAAAGGAGATCGGCATCATCCCCTCACCCCCTGAAAACCAGAGATCGTTCGCGCGCAGCCTTGCCGTTGGCGTCGCTGCCCTGTTCGCCTGCACTCTGGCCCTGACCCTGGGCAACCCCTCAAACGCCGCGGCGGCCTGCAAATCGGCTTCGGCCAGCGGCGGCCTCACGGTTGGCGGCAAGAAGTGCAAGCCGGTCCGCAAGGCCCGGCTGATCCGCGGCAAGGCCTACGCCCCGGCGAGCGCTCCGGCACGCGTCAAGCGGGTCATCAACTGGGCCAACCGGATCCGCAACAAGCCCTACCGTTACGGCGGCGGGCACGGACGCTTCTTTGACAGCGGCTACGACTGTTCCGGATCGGTCAGCTTCGCGCTGCGCGGCGGCAAGTTCGTCCGCTCGCCGATGGCCTCCACCGGCTACATGAGCTGGGGCCGTCGCGGCAAGGGCCGCTGGATCACGGTCTACTCGAACCCGAGCCACGCTTACATGATCGTGGCCGGCCTCCGGTTCGACACCTCGATGACTCCGGGTAACGGACCGGGCTGGAGCAAGAGCGCCCGCTCGACTCCTGGCCGGTTCGTGGCCCGAAGCCCCGGCGGCCAGTTCTAGAACTCCCTCCCGAAACAGGTACGAAAAGAACCGCCCCGGTTCCCCGACCGGGGCGGTTCTCCGTTAACGGGTCAGGACTGGCCTTCGCGCAGGGCAGCGACCCCGCCAGTGATGAAGGTGAGTGCCTGATCAAGCTTCTCGAGCTGCTCGTCGAGCGGGGGCAGCTCGCCTTCCGCCCGCTCCCTGCGCTCGTCTCCGAGCAAATCGAAGACCGCCATCGCGGCCGCCGCGGCGAGGCGCGGCTCGAGGTCGGTCGGCTCCTGCGCGAGGTCGACCGCAAGTCCGTCCGCCAGCACCAGTTCGAACTCGCGCACGATGGCTCGCTCGTGAGCGCGCAGCGCTTCCTCGTTGTCGATTACCTTCTGCTGGCAGCCCATCAGTTCGTGATGCTCCTCGAAAAGGTCACGCTCGCGCAGAAGCCACTCACGCAGAGCGGTCATCGTGTCGACCCCCTCGGGCCGCTCCGCGATCGCTGTAGCCAGCCGCTCCTTGGTCATCTCGCTCAGGTCGAAAACGATGTCTTCCTTGGCCGGGAAGTAGGTGGCCACGGTGCGGGGCGAGACTTCGGCTGCCTCGGCGATCCTCGCGATCGTCGTGGTGGCGTAGCCGTCATCGGCAAACAGTCGCAGAGCCACCGAGACGATCTTCTCCCGGGTCTTCGCCTTCTTGCGTTCGCGTAGGGTGCTGGCGGGCTCTGTGAACACGGCCTAAGGGTATCAACGATTCTGCAGCGACTGCAGTTATGCAGTCTTTGTGATAATTTGCCCGCCTTCCCTCCTTCCCCTCACTCCCTGGAGACAAATGTCCGACCTCCTCGCCCGACTCGTCCGATCGATCACCGACCACTGGAAGCGGTCTCTGGTCGTCGCCATCCTCGTCGTGTTTGGGATCGGTGCCCTCTCCGGTACCGCCGGTGACCCGCCGCCCGAAGACTTCGACGTCCCCGGTACCGAGAGCCAGAAGGCCTTCGACCTCTTCTCGGAACACAGCCCGGCGCTGGCTGGAGTCGACTCGACCATCGTCTTCAACGTCACCGACGGAACGGTCACCGAACCGGCCCGCAAGCGGGCAATCGAGGAAACGATCAGCACGATCAAGGATCAGCCAGATGTGCTGACGGTCAGCGATCCGTTCCAGAAGAACGCGGAGGCGGTTTCAGCCGACGGCCGGATCGCCTACGTCGACGTCAGGTACGACCTTGAGTTTGGCGACGTTACCAAGGTCCAGGGGGAACGCCTCAAGGAAGCTACCGACCCGGCCGAAGAGGCGGGAGTTGAAGTTTCCATGCGCGGAATCGTGGTCGATCTGGCCCAGGAGCAGGACGCTCCGATCGGAGAGCTGATCGGTGTGATGGTGGCGATCATTCTGCTTTCGCTGCTCTTCCGCTCGGTCGCGGCAATGATCGCGACCCTGGTCGGAGCCCTGATCGGGGTGATGGTCGGCCAGATGCTGCTGGTCATCCTTGCCGCCCCGCTCGGTCTCCCCGAGTTCGCTTCGGTCATCGCGATGATGCTGGGCCTCGGCGCTGGCATCGACTACTCGTTGCTGATCCTGGGCAGATTCCGGGAACAATCGGCGGCGGGAGACTCGGTGCGGGATGCCGCGGCCAAGTCGGCCGCCACGGCCGGCTCGGCTGTGATGGCTGCCGGTCTGATCGTCATTGTGGCGATCGCCGGTCTGCTCGTGATCGGCATTCCGCTGATCGGCAAGATGGGGCTCGGCGCGGCGATTGCCGTAGCCGCGGTCGTGGTTTCCGCCCTGACCGTACTGCCGATCATGATCGGTGCGCTCCAGCGCTGGCTCAAGCCGAAGAAGCTCTCTCACGTTCTGCCGTCCAGCGCCTTTGGAAACTGGGGCGAGCGGGTTACCGCCAAGCCCTGGATCGCGATCGCGGCCGGGGTCGTGATCCTCTTGGTCTTCGCGTCCCCGCTGATCGACATGCGCCTCGGCTCGCCCGATGACGGCAACCAGCCCGAAAGCAAGACCCAACGGGTTGCCTATGACCTGATCAGCGAAGGTTTCGGCAAAGGCGTCAACGGACCGTTTTTCATCGCGATCGAGACTCCTGACGGTGCCACGCAGAGTCAGGGTGATCTCGAGCGGGTAGCTGCCGACCTGCGCAAGTTGAACGGGGTCGCCGACGTCTCCCCCGCCGCGCCGAGCGAGGACGACGAGATGGCGACGATCTTCCTGGTCCCGGAGACCTCGCCTCAGGATGCGGCGACCAGCGACCTCCTGGTGAAGCTCCGTTCCAGCGTTCTCCCCGAAGCGACCGAAGGCACCGGCCTAAACGCCTATGTCGGCGGTAACACCGCCAGCTTCGAGGATTTCTCGGACAAGGTCTCGGAGCGGCTGCCGGTCTTCATCCTCGTGGTGATTGGCCTTTCAGTCCTGCTGCTGATGGCGGCGTTCCGGTCACTCTGGGTTCCGCTCGTCTCGGCCGCTTTCAACCTGCTCTCGGTCGGTGCGGCCTACGGCGTCGTCGTCGCCGTCTTCCAGAAGGGGATTGGCGCCAGTCTGATCGGGGTCGACAGCGGCGTTCCGATCATGTCGTTCATTCCGGTGATGATCTTCGCGATCCTCTTCGGACTGTCGATGGACTACAACGTCTTCCTGCTTTCCCGGGTCCACGAGGCTTACAATGAGGGTGACGGCCCGCGCGAAAGCGTCGTCCACGGC
The DNA here is from genome assembly GCA_023434465.1 of Actinomycetes bacterium. Lineage (GTDB taxonomy): Bacteria > Actinomycetota > Thermoleophilia > Solirubrobacterales > 70-9 > 67-14. The sequence continues at coordinate 29,161 of JAEYSQ010000082.1, read as the reverse complement.
CTCGCCCGGATCGGCAAGGTAATCCTCTTCGCCGGCCTGATCATGGCCTCGGTCTTCCTCGCTTTCGTGACCCAGCAGGACGTGGTCGCCAAGATGATGGGACTCGGGCTCGGTCTGGCGATCCTGATCGACGTACTGATAGTGCGGCTGGTTATCGCCCCGGCGGTGGTCACCCTTCTGGGAGACAAGGCCTGGTGGTTGCCGGGCTGGCTCGACAAGCTGCTGCCGAACGTCTCGCTCGAAGGCCACCTCGTGGCGAACAAAGATCCCAAGGGCGAGCCCCTCTCCCCCGAGCTGGCCGAAGATCCGACCCTGAACTAGTAGTAACCGGCCCGTCTAGGCCGCAGCCAGATCCGGTTCCGGAGCCTGCTCCGGGACCGGGTCGGGCTGGCGGTGAAAGACATGCATCGGCAAGCCGCGCTTCGGCCGCAGCGTGATCACAGCCTCGGCTTCGACTTCGGCTCCGCGCGGCAGGTCGAAGCGGAGCCGGCGACTTATCATCGCGGCCAACAGGGTCGCTTCGACCGTCGCAAAGGTGGAACCAACGCAGACCCGACGGCCGGCGCCAAATGGCATGTACGCGTGTCGAGGACGGCCCTTGGTGTTCTCCGGGAGGAACCGCGACGGGTCATATCCTTCCGGGTTCGGCCAGATCCGCGGATCACGGTGGATCATGCTGATCAGGACCATGACGCTCGCTCCCTTGGGGATGCGGTAACCGAGCACCTCGTCGTCTTCGAGAGCCTGGCGACCGACCGTCCAGACCGGTGAATCGATTCGCATCGCCTCTTCCACGCAGGCACGCGTCCAGGGCAACCGCTCCATGTCATCCATGTCGGGGACCTCGTCGCCGAGCACGGCGTCGACCTCTTCGAAAAGCCTCTCCCGGGCCCCCGGATTGAGCGAAAGGTGCCGCCAGGTCCAGGCCAGGGCGTTCGAGGTCGTCTCGTGGCCGGCCAGCATGAAGGTCATCAGTTCGTCGCCGATCTGTTCGCGACTCATGGTCGCTCCGGTTTCTTCGTCCCGGGCGGAAAGCATGAGCCCGACCAGATCGTCGCCGGTATCCGATTGCCGGCTTCTCTCCTCGAGCAGGTCGTCGATTACTTCCTTCAGGTCAGCCAGGGCGCGCCGGAACCGCCGGCCTTCCGGGTTCATGGCGATCGCCTTCTCGAGGTCCATGCCGGGCAGGTTGGCGAGCACGAAAGTGGGCAGGCGCCGGGTCATTCTCGTGCCCAGGCTGAGGACGTCGTTCATCGCCGGACCGACCTTGCGGGCAGTCGCGCCGCTCAGGTCAGCACCAAAGAGCGCACGACCGACGATGTCGAGAGTGAGAGCCATCATCGTCTCGGAGAGGTCGAGCAGCTCTCCGTCCGGCAGATTCGCGAACGGCTCGCCGTCGAGCGCCTCGGAGGTCGCCCGGGTCATGTGGGCGGTGAAGTTCTTCAGATACCGCTTGGCGAACATCGGTTGGACCAGCCGACGCTGTTTGCGCCAGGTCTCCCCTTCGCTGGTCAGCAGTCCTTCGCCGAGCACGATTCGAAGCAGCTCGTACTCGAGACCCTTGCGGTAGTTGTCCTGGTTGGTGATCAGGACGTGCCGGGCAGCTTCGTGGCCGCTGATCACGACGAAATCGCGGCGACGGTTTCGAACGTGAGCGACCTCCCCGTACTCCAGGGCCATGTCCATCATCGGCTGTTTGAAGTCCCGGGTGGTGTTGATCAGGAACTTCGCAGCGTCGAGACCGGTGGGACCCGGTGGCAGCGAGCTGGTCGATTGACCCTCTGGCACGGTCATGCCGGCTCCTGCCTGACCAGTTCGGTTGCTGATTCGACAAGTTGATCCCTCAGCATCTCCCATTCCTTTTCGACTTCCTTGACTCCCATGGTCGCCACCGCCATGCCGCGGATGGCCGAAACCGACATCAGCAGCCAGCCGTCGAAGCCGGGGCGATCCTCCACCCCCGGCATCAGCGCGATCGCACTCTGCCGGATCCTGGCCTGATCCTCGATGTGCAGCCGGCTGATCGGGTCCCGCAAGGCCTCGTCGGTACGAGCCGCGAGGTGAAGCTCGAGCGCGGCCGCGAAGGTCGGACCGCGAAAGACGACGAAGAGCCGGTCGAGTGCCAGGGCGATCCTCTCGACCTCGTCGCCGTCCTTGGGGATGGCCGAGACGAACTCGTCGGCCAGGCGGTCGGTGACAAAGCGCATCGCCTCGACGGTCAGCTCGGCTTTGGTGCGGAAGTGATGTTGCAGTGCTCCCAGCGAAACTCCCGCCTTCTCGGCCGCAAGTCTGGTCGAAGTACCGGCATAGCCGCGCTCGACCAGGAGTTCGATCGTGGCCTCCAGCACCGCTGACCTGGTGGCTGCGGTGCGATCCTTCTGCAGACGACGCACCTCTGGTTGCTGCCGCTCCTCGCTCATGTGCCAAATATACATGCCAAGTCAGTCAACCGACTTGTAACTGAATCGGATCCGGCTCAGCCACTATCGTTCCCGGCCGTGCCGACCGATTCCCAACCCGACAACCCGGCGACCGCGCCCAACTATGCCGGCGCGATCTACGGCACGATCATCTCGATGACCGTCGTGGCCACCGCCTCGAAGGACGACGATCTCGGTTCGGTCGCGATAGCGATCTGGGCCGCCGTCACCGGGCTCGTCTTCTGGCTGGTTCACGTTTACGCCGACATCGTCGCGGCCGGTTACTCGACCCCCCGCGAAGCGCTCGGGCACGCACGGGGCGCGTTCCGGAACCAGTGGCCGATCGTACAGGGAGCGATGATTCCGGCGATCGCCATGCTGCTGGCCCCGATCGGCCTGCTGAATGACGAAAACTCGAGCTATGTCGCGGTCGGAGCCGGCATCGTGACCCTGTTTGCGACCGGACTCTTCATCGGAGCCAAAAACCGGCGGCGCTGGGGCCGGCGGATCCTGATCGGGACCGTCAACGCACTGTTCGGACTGCTGATTCTCGCCCTGAAAATCTTCGTCCACTAGCGCCGCAGGGCGGGCCTAGTTCGATCGACTCTGAGAGGTCCTCATGTACGAGGCGATGTCGACCACGAAGGCAAAGCCGACGATGAACCAGTCGAAGCCCTCCACCCCGTAGGGACTGATCTGGTACATCACGATGTAGGCGAGCAGGGTCCAGGGAAGGAAGAAAAACCCGAGCACTGGCACGATCCAGCCGTCGAGGGCCTCCCCCACCCATCCCGAGAAGAGCAGGATGAAGAAGAGCGCGAGGCGGGGTGAGATCAGTGCGAGAAGCGGAACGAGACAGCCCATGGCCGGAGACTACCCGAGCCGGGCCGGATCACCCTTTTCGCCGCGGTAGAGTCGCCAGATCGCCGCCACATGAGCCCCCAGGACCACTGCGATCGAAGCGAGGTTGAGAAACAGCAGCAACCCGATGAAGCCAGCCAGCACTCCGTAGACCGCGCTGCCCCCACCGGAGATTCCGAACCAGATCCGAAGCGCCGCAAAAACCAGCCAGATCAGCACCGACGTGGTCGCCGCTCCCACCGCCGCACTCGACCAGCTGGTGGCTCCCGGGTTGAGGACCCAGAAGATCCAGGTGTAGAAGAGCACGCCAGCCGCGAACAACCCCGGCGGGCCGCCCAGGTTCGCGGCAGTCCAGGAAAGGAATGGATCGTCGTTTACGACCGAGGCCAGGTCGCGCGAAAGTGCGAGGGCGCCGAAGATCAGTGCGGCCGGCAAGGTCACGATCGTGATCCCGATGTCGAGCACCTTGTTCTTCGGAAACGGCGGACCGTGCTCGCCACTTTCGTTGGCCGTCTCGACCGCGTGCCTCAGCCCGCCGATCGCGGAGCTGACCGAGTACAGCAGGATCAGGACCGCGGCGATACCCAGCCCGCCAGCACCCTCGGTCAGCTGATCGAGCAGGTCTGAAAGTTCCTTTCGCCCCTGGACCTGCTCCAGGGGCAGATTGGCGACGACCTCCTGAATCAGATCCTGCCTCACGTTGGGCGAATCGAAGATGTTGCTGAGGATCCAGACCGCCAGCAGCAGCAGGGCGGGAAAACTCATCAACACGAAGAAGCTGAGCTGGGCCGCCTGCCGGGTTCCGGCCGATTGGTCGAAAGATACGGCGATGTCCCGGCAGGCGGCGCCGAACCGCCGGAGCGGTGCGGGCAGCTTGGAAACCCAGGTCTTCAGTTGAGAAACCCGGGCTTTCGAATCAGTCCCCCATGCCGACCTTGGCCTCTTCCCAGCGCGCAGTTACCGCGTACAGGATGACCAGGTCGATGACGATGAAGAGCAGTCCGAGAAACGGCTGCGACGTGAGCGAAAGCAGATGACTCACCGCCGAGAGAAAGACCAGGACGATGGTCACGAGACGGGCCCACTCGCGGCCCTGGATCAGGGCGAAACCGGCCCATGCCTTCAGCACACCGAGCGCGATCCAGAAGACCCCCAACGCCTTGAAGTTGACGATGAAGACTTCGTCGCCGGCGAAAGTCTTGGTGAAGTAACCGTCGTCGGTCACCGCGGCGAGGCCCGCAATCACGCTGAACACGCCGATCAGCATCAGCATTATTCCGGCGAAAGCCACCCACGAAGCCCAGGCGGCCGATCCTCCCGGGGGCTGGGAACCACTGGTTTCAGGCATTACTCTCCTCAGTTCTCATTGTGGACGAATCGCGGACCGTTGGGACCGCGGCCCAACCCTATCCAGCCGGGGCGACGCAGCGAAACGAGATGTGCACCGTGGAACTCTCGATGCTCTCCGGAATCCGCGATGCCGGCCGATACCGGGAGCAGTAGTTCTCGGCACAGAGAAACGAGCCGCCCTTCAGCACCTTGCGAGGGATGCCGCTGGCCGGGTCGCGACTGGCATCGACACCCGGGCCGCGCGGATTCTCCGGAGCGCAGCAGCGGCTGGTCGGTTCGGGGTGAGTGTCGGCGAACCAGGTGTCCGTCCACTCCCAGGCATTGCCGGTGATCTCGTATAGGCCGTACGGGTTCGGTTCGAAGGTCCTGACCGCGACGGTGTCCGGCCGGCGGCCGCCACCCTTCCGCGGACGGAACTTCCAGGGGAACTCACCGATCCAGCGGTTCATCTTCTCTTCGCCGCCCGGCGCGATTTCCTCACCCCAGGCGAATTCCGCGCCTTCGATCCCTCCTCGTCCGGCGCGTTCCCACTGGACCTCGGTCGGCAACCGTTTGCCCGCCCACCGCGCATATGCGTCCGCATCCTCGAAGGTGACCTGGGTCACCGGATGATCTTCCTTGCCTTCCAGGCCCGTTCCAGGTCCCCACGGGTGGCGCCACTGGGCTCCCGGGGTCCAGGCCCACCACTGCATCGGATTCGAGAGGTCCACCGGCCCGCGAGGCTTGGCGAAAGTGATCGAGCCGGGGACCAGCATCGCCGGGTCCGCCCCCGGGTACATGGCCGGGTCCGGAGCCTTCTCCGCCGTAGTCACGTAGCCGGTCTCGGCCACGAACTCAGCGAACTGGCGGTTGGTCACCGCGGTTTCATCCATCCAGAATCCGTCGACCGAAACCGGCCCGCAGGGTTTCTCCTCCGGGTAGTGCCTGTCGCTGCCCATCGTGTAGGTCCCCCCCGGGACCCAGACCATGCCTTCAGCCGGCGCGGAGCCAGGGGTCTGCTCAGAAGCGTTCATCAGGCCCAAGGCTACCCATCCCGGATCACCGGTCAGGGGCAAGGCCGTGTTCGCTCAGGAAGTCCTCTATCTCCCTCGACATCAGCCCGCCCTGCCAGGCCAGCGGAGACTCGCCCGGCTTTTCGCCGACCAGCTTTGCCCCCGGGATCGATTCCGCCCACCGCTCGGCGACGTGGCGCGGATGACCAGGGTCGAACTCGTCATGGCTGGCAACCACGAGCGCCGGCACCGCGATCGCCGACAGTTCCTCGACCGAATCAAATGGTTTCGACCGCGGGACCTGACGCAGTGCTTCCGCGACCGCTCCGGCGTGCCGGTGAAGGCGGGCCCGGTCCCGGGCCAGGCGATACGTCGTCTCGCGGACTTCCTCGCTCGGGCTGTTCTCGGCCACGACCTCGGCGAAGGCTTCCGGGCCTCCGCTTTCGAGGGCATCGGCCCGGCGGTCCCAACGAAAGTCGTCGTCGGCCGACCCGGTGAAGACGGGTCCGGCCAGGATCAGCGCCCGCACCCCTTCCGGGTTCAGCAGCGCGCGGCGGACAGCAGTGTGGCAACCCATCGAGTGCCCGCCGAGGATGAGCCCCCGATCAGCGGCCGGGAGCAGCGCCGCGATGACTGCTTCGAGGTCCTCGGCCAGACCCTCGTATCCGTAGCTACCGGCCGGGTCGCTTTCGCCGTGGCCTCGCGCGTCGTAGGTGATCAGACGGTAGCCGCGGCGCGGCAGGTGCTTCGAACCGTGGACCACGTAACGCCGGGTTGCCGATAGTCCGTGGCAGAGCAGGATCGCCGGGCCATCACCCTGGCTCTCCCCGGCCAGACGGCGACCGCCGACCTCCACCTCGAACTCCTCCGGTGCGAAGGAGGCGACCAGGATCAGCCCTTCTCGAGGGTCGCCTTCTCGATGACGACCTGTTTCGTGGGTTGCTCATCTGCGGAGCCGAGCCCCCCGATCGCCTCGACGACGTCCATGCCTTCAGTGACCGTGCCGGCGATCGCGTAGTCGGGGGTAAGCGACTCGCCCTGCGGCCCGGTGACAACGAAGAACTGGCTGCCTGACGTGCCGGGAGCTTCGGTTCCTGTCTTGGCCATCGCGACGGTCCCAAGCGGGTAAGTCGTGTTCTGCGGAGGGGTCTCGACCACGCTGTAACCGGGACCGCCCGAACCGCTTCCGGTCGGGTCGCCTCCCTGGATCACGAACTCGGGCACGATCCGGTGAAAGCCGAGGCCGTCGTAGAACCCTTCCTCGGTCAGATAGGCAAAGCTGTTCGCGGTGACCGGCCAGTTCGTGGTGTCGAGCTCGATCGTGAAATCCCCCTCGGTGGTTGCCAGCTTCACGCTGGCGCTTTCACCCTCCGCGACGACGGAACCCGGGGCCGGCTTGGAAAGCTGAACCTGCTTGGTTTCCGGCGCGGCAGTCTGCGCGTCGTCGTCGCCTCCACGTCCGACCAGCACCACGATGATCACGATCGCGAGGATCGCGCCGACGACTCCAAGGCTCACAAGCTTTCCGCGTTCACTCATCCGGGCCAGTCTAGTTGTCATGATCCCGGGGTGCCCGAGCACCGACCGGCCCCCGACCGGAAGACGAGAATCATTGGCAAAGCGATCTGCCGGCTGGCCGCAACTGCCCCCTGGGCCTGGCCCCTGGTCCGCGGTCCGGTCGGCCGTTTCTTCGACCAGGCCGCATCGGGCTGGGACGACCGCACCGCCGCGGGATCGGCCGAACACCTCGCCACTCTGGCCGCCGGTCTCGATTCGCTTCAGCTCAAACCGGAGAGAGTCCTCGATCTCGGCTGCGGGACCGGTGCCGGCACACTCTTTCTGGCGCGAGAATTTCCGACCGCCGGGATCCGCGGCGTCGATCTCTCCGAAGAAATGATCGGCAAGGCCCAGGCCAAGATCGGACTCGATCCCGACGCCCGGGTCAGCTTCCGGGTAGCTGACGCTTCGGATCTCTCCTACGGAGACCGGTCGTTCGACCTCGTCGCCCAGATCAACATGCCGGTCTTCTTCAAAGAGATCAGCCGGGTCCTGCGGCCCGGCGGCGGCCTGATCATCGCCAACAGCCTCGGTGAGATGACACCCTTCAGCACCCCCGAGAAACTGGTTCTAAAGAAACTGGCTTCCCACGGCTTCGGCGAGGTGCACACAGGGACCGCGGGTGATGGAACATGGATCGCGGCAAGACTCGAGCAACCCCGATGACCGACAACCAGGCCTTCACCCTGATCATGAATCCGAGCTCCGGCGGCGGTCGCTCGAAGCAGCTTCTGCCCGAGGTCGAGAAGCGGCTTGACTTTCTGCGGATTCCATTCCGGGTCGAACGCACCCGTTCGCTCGAACACGGCATCGACCTCGCCTTCGAAGCGGTAGACGCCCGAGAGGTGCCGGTGGTGATGAGCGGCGACGGCCTGATCGGTGCCGTAGGCGGGGCGCTGGCCGGGGTCGACACGCCGGTCGGACTGATCCCGGCCGGCCGCGGCAACGACCTGGCCCGCGGTCTCGGGGTCCCGACCGACCCGTCCGCGGCGGTCGACTGTCTGGTCGGTGGTCACACCCGGGCGATCGACGTCGGTGACGCCAACGGCAAGCGCTTCCTCGGCATCGCGTCGGTCGGTTTCGACTCGGACGCCAACCGGATCGCCAACGAGGCAAGGATCCTCAAGGGTCAGCCCGTGTACGCGTATGCGGCTCTCCGGGCACTTGCCACCTGGAAGCCCGCCAGGTTCACCCTGACCGAGAGTGGCGTTCAGAGCCGGATCACCGGATACACCATCGCGGTAGCCAACAACGGGTTCTACGGCGGCGGCATGAACGTCGCTCCTACCGCGGTGATCGACGACGGGCAGTTGGACGTGGTGACGATCGGTGAGGTCGGCAAACTCCGTTTCCTGATGAACCTGCCGAAAGTCTTCAAGGGAACCCACGTCGAAGATGCCGAGGTCGTCAGCAACCACCGGACGACTTCGATCGAGATCAAGGCAAGCCGGCCCTTCACCGTCTATGCCGACGGCGACCCCCTGACCGACCTTCCCACCACGATCCGGGTGATCCCTTCTTCGCTCAGGATGATCGTTCCGGAGCCGGTTTCTTGATCCGGACCAAGGTGGCTATCGCCCGCGCGGTCGGGCGACTGAGCCGGGCCTCCGGCCGGGGTGGCGGCACCACCCTTCCGGGCCGCGTCCTGCTGAGACTGGATCCAAACGCAATCGGAAAGCTGGGATCCGGCCTGACCGCGGGCACCACCCTGATCAGTGCCACCAACGGCAAGACGACGACAGCCTCGATGCTCGCCACCATCCTGTCGGCGGCCGGTCGCGAGCCGATCCACAACCGGGCCGGCTCAAACATGACCTGGGGCGTCGCGACAGCCCTGGCCGAACAGAAGGGGACGGAGGGCCTGTTCGAGGTCGACGAAGCCTGGTTGCCCGAGGTCGCGGACCGGCTGAAACCGGAAACGATCCTGCTCGGCAATCTCTTCCGTGATCAGCTCGACCGCTACGGCGAGACCGAGACCCTGGCCGACGCCTGGAAGGAACTCGCCGCACGCCATGCCGGGAAGACCGTCTTCGTTCTGAACGCCGACGATCCCCTGGTCGCCGACATCGGCCACGCGAGCGGTCCCGGCACGGTCTACTTCGGCCTCGACGATCCGTCTCAGGCCCTGCCGGAACTGCAGCACGCCCATGACGCCAAGCTCTGCCGCGTCTGTGGTCACGAGCTGACCTATGACTCGGCCTTCGTCGGTCACCTCGGCCACTACCACTGCGAAAGCTGCGGCATGCGGAGACCGCAGCCCGAGATCTCGGCGACCGGGATCACTCTCAACGGAATGGCGGGCCTGAGCGCAACCATCGAATTCCCGGAAGGCTCCGTGAAGCTCGAGCTGCCGCTCCCCGGTCTCTACAACCTCTACAACGCGCTGGGCGCGATTGCGAGCGCCCGCCAGATCGGCGTCCCGGTCACCGACGCGGTGAAGAGCCTGGCAACCATGAAGGCTGTCTTCGGCCGGGTCGAGCGAATCGAGATTGGTGACGTCTCGCTGTCGATCCTGCTGGTCAAGAACCCGGCCGGGGCGAACGAGGTGATTCGCACCCTCGCGCTCGAGCCGGCCCCGATAGACGTATGGATCGCTCTGAACGACCGCATCGCTGACGGTCGTGACGTGTCCTGGGTCTGGGATGCCGACTTCGAGATGTTGGCGGGACGGGTCGGGCGGGTCACCTGCACCGGTACCCGGGCCGCAGAGATGGCCTTGCGTCTCAAGTACGCCGGCTGGCCGACCGAGCGCACCTTCGTCGTAAACGACCCCGAAACGGCGCTCGACCAGGCGCTCGGCGAAGCCCGGAGTCAGCTCTTCGCATTGCCGACCTACACGGCTCTGCTTGATCTGCGCAACCTGCTGGCCGAACGAGGCGACAGCGAGCGGTACTGGGAAGGTTGATTCTCGCCGATCAAGATTCACCCGAGGCCGCGATCTGGCAGTTGGTCGAATCCTGCGGTTATACGGCCGACCTGTCCGTATGGACCGAGTTGACCGCCGATTCGCGCTCGGTGCTGGACCTGGGCTGTGGAATTGGCAGGGTGGCACGGCACCTCGCCAGAACCGGACGGGAAGTCACCGGGGTCGATTGCGACCCGACGCTGGTCGGTGAACTGAACCGCCTTTCCGGGAACGAATCTGTTGCGGCGATCACCGGTCAGGTCACGGAACTTCCCGGACTCGATCTCGGTCGTGACCGGTTCGAGGCCGTCATCGCGCCGCAACAGCTGCTCCACATAGTTGGTGGCGAAGCGGCCCGCCACGCGGTGATCGCCGGGACGAGGGACCGGCTCTCACCCGGAGGAACCGCCGCCTTCGCGATCTCCGAGTGGATCAGCGAGGAATCCCGTCCGGTCGATGTCCTTCCCGACGTGCGAGAGATCGGCGACTGGGTTTACGCGAGCCGGCCAGTCGCGGTCGAATCCGACCATGGTTCGCTCACGGTGATCCGCCTGCGCCAGATCGTCTCCCCCGACGGCACCCTCTCGGAATCCCGGGACAGCGTCATGCTCACCCGGATGGACCGCTTCACACTGGCCGAAGAAATCGAAGAGGCCGGTCTCGAGGCGGTTCGGACCATCGAGATTCCCGAAACCGACCGCCACATAGCGACCGTGGTTCTCGTCGCCCGCCACCGTGGAGAGCACACCGACCTCTAGGCTTTTCCCATGAAGCTCCGCCTGCTCAGTCTCTACCCGGATCAGATGAACATCTATGCGGACCGGGGCAACATCCTCTTTCTCCAGCACCGTTGCGAGTGGCGCGGCATCGAGTTCGAGGTGACCCGATGCGGCCCCGGGGAGCGCTTCGATCCGGAAGGGTTCGACCTGCTCTACATGGGCGGTGGCCAGGACCGCGACCAGAAGGCGGTCGCCCGGGACCTGGTCGAGACGAAGCGGGACGTGATGCGGGTGGCCAAGGACGGCGGTGCCGCGATCCTCGCGGTCTGTGGCGGCTACCAGCTGCTCGGAGAGTCATACGAGCTCGACGGCGAGAAAATCGAAGGGCTCGGTCTGGTCGACCTGACCACGGTCCGCGAACCCGGGCCCCGTCTGATCGGCCCGGTCGCGATCGAGGTCAACCTCGACGGTGAACCGAAGGTCCTCGCCGGTTTCGAGAACCACGGCGGCAGGACCCGACTCGGCGAGGCCACCCCGCTGGGCAAGGTCATCCACGGCCACGGCAACAACGGCAGCGACGGCTACGAAGGCGTCAAGGAAGACAACCTGATCGGCACCTACCTTCACGGCCCGCTGCTACCGAAGAACGCGTGGCTGGCCGACCACCTGATCGCTACCGGTCTCGAACACCATCACGGCGAGAAACCGGAACTCGAACGCCTGGACGACACCCTCGAAGAGTCCGCCCACCAGGCCGCGCTCACCGCCGCCAGGGCCGGTTAGACCCGTGGACGGAACGATAGTTTCGTTTCGCTACCCGCTCCGTGTCTCTTAGCGGCCGGTTGAGCCGAAGCCGCTCTCGCCCCGGTCGGTACCGCTTAGGGCCTCGGCCGCGACCGGATCGGCGCTTGCGACCGGGGTAATCACCAGTTGCGCGATGCGATCACCGGGGTTGATGCGGAACACTTCGGCCGGATCGTTGTTGAGGAGCAGGACCTTGACTTCGCCCCGGTAGCCGGAATCGATCAGACCAGGCGCGTTGACCAGGGAGATGCCATGCCTTCGGGCGAGTCCAGAACGGGGCAACACGAGCCCGGCGTGTCCCTCGGGGATCTCGACCGCAACCCCGGTCGCCACCTGCCAGCGCTCACCGGGACCGATGTGAGCCGGTTCGGAGGCGTAGAGGTCCAGCCCGGCGTCACCGTCGTGGGCCCGGGTCGGCAGGGTTGCGGAATCACTGAGCAGCTGAACCTTGAGTTCCATCGGAGCGGACTCTACAGCCGCTCCGCGGCCGCAAGCAGGGGCGCCTGAATTCTGGCCTGGCGCGCTCAGCTGGTAACCAAGTCGGCGAAGCGGTGCATCTCGCCGATTGGCAGGCGGGTTCGCACCAGTACGCCTTCGGGCCCTTCTTCACGTTCGACCTTGCCGGCAACTTCATGAAGCTCGTGCAGCCGGGACCCTTCCGAGTACGGAACGAGCAGCTCGACCGGGGTCATCGTCTGTTCGAATGCGCGCTCCATCGCGGCCCGCAAACTCTCCAGTCCTTCACCGGTGACTGCCGAGACCGGCACTGCATCGGGATGGTCGATCCTGACTTCCGCTCGTTGATCCTGATCCAGCAGATCGATCTTGTTCAAGACCAGAAGGCGAGGTTTGTCGCCGGCCCCGATCTCGGTCAGGACCTCATCGGCAGCGGCCATCTCGGCCCGCATTCGTTCCTCGCCGGAGGATGAATCGACCACATGCAGAATCAGGTCGGCCAGCACCGTTTCTTCCAGGGTTGCCTTGAACGCTTCGACCACCTGATGTGGCAGCTTCTCGATGAAGCCGACAGTGTCGGTGATCAGGTATCGGCGGCCTTCGTATTCGAAGGCCCGGGTGGTCGGATCGAGCGTGTGGAAAAGCCGGTCGGCGACGCTGATTCCCGCCCCGGTAAGGGCGTTGAGCAGGGTCGACTTTCCGGCGTTCGTGTAACCGGCGAGCGCAACCTGCGGCAGCGAGGAATCCTGCCGGCGGCTGCGCATGACCCCGCGGTTCTGCTCGACGTGACGAAGTCTCCGTCGGAGCGCGGCGATCCGGTCGCGGGCGAGCCGGCGGTCGGTTTCGATCTGGGATTCGCCCGGTCCCCTCGTGCCGATCCCTGCCCCGAGTCGTTCGAGGTGGGTCCAGAGCCCCCGCATCCGGGCCAGGTTGTACTCGAGCTGGGCCAGTTCGACCTGAAGCTTGCCTTCAGCAGAGTGGGCGTGATCGGCGAAGATGTCGAGAATCACCGCCGTCCGGTCGATCACCGGGACCTCGAGCGCCGCCTCCAGGTTCCGCTCCTGGCGTGGAGCCAACTCGTCGTCGCAGGCAACCAGGTTGGCGCCGGTACGTTTGATCTCCTCCCTGAGCTCTTCGAGCTTCCCCCGGCCGAAGTAACGGTCGGGGTCGGGTTCGCTGCGGCTCTGGATCATTTCCCCGACCGTGGCCACGCCGGCGGTCCGGAGCAGCTCGCCGAGTTCGTCCACGCTCGTGTCGCCGGTCGTGTCGACCGCGATCATCACGGCCCGCTGCTTGGCTCGGCGGGCGGCTGCGTTGTCAACTGATTCGGTCACTGACTGCATCCTAGATAGCTCATCCGCGCGCTACGCTCCCCTCCATGAAGATTTTCATGACGGGAGCGACCGGATTCATCGGCGGAGCGACCGCCAGACACCTCGTGGAGCAGGGTCATCAGGTGACGTGTCTGGTCCGGGACCGCTCGAAGGCAACGGGCCTCGAGACCCTCGGCTGCGAGCTGGTGGATGGTGACCTGTCGTCCCGGCCACGACTGGCCGAACAGATGGACGGACACGACGCGCTGCTTCACAACGCCGCTCTCTATGAGGTCGGGATCCCGAAGGAACGGGCCCCGGTGCTGCGCAAGGCGAATGTCGAAGGAACTGCGAACACGCTGGAAGCCGCTCTCGAGGCCGGTATCCCCCGGGTGCTTTACGTCTCGACCTGCGCTGTCTTCGGCAATACCCAGCAACAGGTGGCGAGTGAGGACTTCCGTCGCCCCGACCTCGACGGATCGGACGGACTCCAGTTCACCTCGGTTTATGAGGAAACGAAGTATGAGGCGCATCAGATCGCGCTCAACCTGATCAAGACGCGCAACCTGCCCTGTGTGATCGTCCAGCCCGGCGGCGTCTACGGACCGGAAGACCACTCCGAACTTGGCTCGACCATCCACCAGTTCCTTGACGGCAAGCTGCCGTTGATGCCGTTCCCCGAGTTCGGTACCGGTCTGACCCACGTCGAGGACATTGCAGCTGGCATCGCGCTCGCGCTCGACAAGGGCGAGGTCGGAGAGAGCTACATCCTCAACGCCGGCAACTTCACGATGCGCCAGGCCCTCGAAACGGTCGGCGAGATCACCGGCAAGAGGGTGCCGAAGAGGAAAATGCCGACCGTCTTCCTCAAGGCCCTCAGGCCGATTGGACCGCTGGTCGGAAAGATCATGGACCAGCCACCGAACCTGGCGGAACTAATCAGCTCAGCCGACGGTGTCACTTTCTGGGCTGACGCCTCGAAGGCGCGGACCGAACTCGGCTGGCATCCCCGCGACGTGAAGACCGGTCTCCGCCAGACCCTCGAGGCCGAAGGACGCCTCTAGGCGAGGTGTTCCCTCATCCGTTCGAGTGCTTCGGTCAGGCGCTCGTCTGGAGTCGTGAGGGAGATCCGGAAGTAGCCTTCTCCGCTTCGGCCGTACATCGACCCCGGTGAGATCACTACCGCAGCCTCTTCCAGAACCTTCTCGCAGAAGCTGGTCGAGGTGTATCCGTCCGGTACCGGGGCCCAGACGTAGATCGTGCCTTTCGGACTCTTCACGTCGACGCCGATCGCCCGCAGCGTGTCGACCGTGAGGTCACGACGGCGGGCGTAGATCGCGTTCATTTCGTCGAGCGCGGTGGACGGACCGTCGAGAGCGGCCGCAGCGGCGATCTGGATCGCTTCGAAGAGCCCTGAATCGACATTCGTCTTCAACCGCCAGTAGGTCGCGATCGCGTCAGCGTTGCCGAGGATCGCCCCGACCCGCCAGCCGGTCATGTTGTAGCCCTTGGAAAGCGAGAAGACCTCGACTCCGACTTCCTTCGCACCGGGAGTGGCAAGAAAGCTCGGAGCAACGTAACCGTCGTAGGTGGTTTCCGAATAGGCGTTGTCATGGACTACGAGGATCTCGTTCTCGCGAGCGAAATCGACAACCTTCTCGAAAAACCCCTCGGGCACGATCGCGCCGGAGGGATTGTTCGGGTAATTGAGGAAGAGAAGCCGGGCTCGCTCTGCGGTCTGGGCGTCGATCGCGTCGAGGTCCGGGGCAAAACCAAGCTTCTCCTTCAGCGGAAGGAGCACGGCTTCGGCTCCGGCCAGGATCGGACCGCCGGTGTAGACGGGATATCCGGGGTCGGAAGCCAGCGCGACATCACCCGGGTCGAGGAAAGCAAAGCAGAGGTTGTAGATGCACTCCTTGGCACCGATCGCGGGTATCACTTCCGCTTCGGGATCGATCTCGACTCCGAACCGGTCCCGGTAGAAGTCGGCGAAGGACCGGCGAAATTCCTCGCGGCCACGGTTGCTCGGATAGTTCTGGTTCGCGCGGTCAGCAACCGCTTCCTGCATCGCCCTGACCACATGCGGGTAGGTCGCGTGGTCCGGATCACCGATCCCCAGGCTGATCACGTCGATCCCGGCCGCCCGTTTGTCCGCGATCTTCTTTTCGAGTTCGGCGAACATGTAAGGCGGCATCGCCTGAAGTCGCCTCGATGGATCGGTCAGCGCCACGGTTTCTCCTTGATCGGATCGATGGTTCCAGTGCCCGGGGTTCAACCCAGGTCTGCTACTGCGGCAATCATCTCAGGCGAAAGCTCCCCCGCGAAGATTGGCTCAGCCCAACCGGTGAGCGTCACGTCGAGATCCTCACTGATCTCGACCTGAAGCTCCCCGCCATCAAGCTCTACCGTGATCGGACTCGGTGCGCCGGCGATGAAAGCGGCTACCGCTGCCCCCGACGCTCCGGTGCCTGAGGAAAGGGTCTCACCGACTCCGCGCTCGAATATCCGCGCCCTGACCCTTGAACCGGAAGCCCGGTAGAACGAAACGTTGGTGCGGTTGGGGAAAATCCCGTTGTGCTCGATTCCCGGTCCGATCCGGTCCAGATCGAGTTCTTCCAGATCGGCACCGACTTCGATCGCGCATTGGGGATTGCCGATCGAAACATGTTGGAACTTCCAGTCCCGGTCGCCCAAAGCAAGCGTGCCGCGACCGTCAGGCGAGCCGTCGGGATAGTCCTTGGACTCGGTCGAGGCCCGGCCCATCTCGACCGAACAGGTGCGATCAGAGGTGATGGTCGGGGTGATCGGACCGGAGACGGTCATGATCGTGAAGGTGTCGGCATCGGTCCAGCCGTGGCGCCTCAGGTAGAGGATCGCCTCTCTGGCACCGTTGCCGGATAACTCCGCCTCGGACCCGTCCGGGTTGAAGATCCGGAGTTCGGCGACGATCGACGGATCGTTGGACTCCGAGATCAGGAGAACCCCGTCGGAACCGATTCCGAAGTGTGGGTCGCAAATTCGCTGGATGCGCGCCTCGGTCGTCTCCCAGGGTAGATCCGCGGCTTCGAAGATCACGTAGTCGTTGCCGAGTGCTTGCCATTTCTCGAATTTCATGCGACCCGGGAAGGTACCTGTTCGGCGAGTTCAAGGATCCGCGAGGCCACTTCGGTGTCGCCGAGTCCGGTCCGGTCGATGACCGTGATGCCCTCGATCTTTCGCATCCAGGTCATCTGGCGCCGGCCGTATCGCCGGTGCTGGAGCACGATTCGATCGAGATCACCCTGCCCGAACTCGTCGAACCCGATTGCCGCCCGGACCGTCCTTACAGCACCAAGTTCCCGGGCTCTTTCCGCTTCGTCTGCTGCACCCGCCCTTTCCATCCGGCTTACCCGCAGCCTGATCTTCGCGACCAGCGGCTCGTCCTCTTCGGCCAGGCCGACGATCAGGGTCGGGCGGCGAAGGGCCGAGGTCCAAAGCTCCCCCCCTCCCTGGTGGTCCGGGTGTGGATCGGAACCGGAGCGGATCAGTTCGGTCAGGCGGGCAATCCGTTTGCGGTCGTTTGGGTGCACCGCCTTGGCGAGATCCGGGGGAAGCTCGGCGTGGAGCGCCTGCGGGCCGCGGTTTTCGAGTTCGACTTCAACTTCCTGTCGCAGTTCAGGGTCGACCGGGGGACGCATCTCGAGGTCCGACAAGGCCGCTCGCAGGTAGAGACCGGTACCACCGACCAGGATCGGCCGGCGTCCGGCCTCGCAAGCCCGGTCGATTTCCGCCCGGGCCGCGTTACCGAATCTTCCGGCGCTGAACTCCTGATCGACCGGGACGAACGAAAGCAGCCGGTGCTCGAGCAGCTGCCGCTCTTCGGGGGAAGCGGCACCGCTGATCACCTCAAGCCCCTCGTAGACCTGGATCGAGTCGCAATTGATCGCTACCGGGTTCTCCCCCCGCTCCCGCAGGAGCCGGGCCAGTTCGATCGCCACGCCGGTCTTGCCGATCCCGGTCGGGCCGAAGATCGCGATCACCGGTGGCTGGTCGGCCCCCGGTCGCAGATCGGACATGGTTCAGACGCCGATGCCGCTGAGCAGTCGCTCGCTACCGGTCAGGGTCTGCGAGGTGGCCGAAGCGATCTCCACTTCGACCAGTTGGCCCGGTGTCGCCGTGCCTTCGAAGTTGACTGCCTTGTTGTGTCGGATCCGGCCCCTGATCCGGGTTGGGTCGTTGCGACTCGGACCCTCGACCAGAACTTCCATGTTACGGCCGACAAACCTCTGGGAGCGCTCCCGAGCCCTTCGCTGGACCGCCTCGACCAGACGCTCCATGCGCTCGACCTTGACCGGATGCTCGACCTGGTCGTCCATCTCCGCGGCCAGGGTGCCACGCCGCGGGGAATAGACAAAGGTGAAGGCGCCGTCGTAACCGACCTCTTCGACCACTTCGAGGGTCTGCTCGAAATCAGCCTCGGTCTCGCCGGGGAATCCGACGATGATATCGGTGGTGATCGCGCAGTCAGGGACCCTTTCACGGATCATCTCGACCCGGTCCATGTAGCGCTCTCGTGTGTAGGTCCGCCGCATCTTCTTGAGGATCGGACTCGATCCGGACTGGAGCGGCAGGTGGATGTGCTCACAGAGGGTCGGCAGCGTCGCGTGAGCCTCGATCACGTCCTCCCGCATGTCCTTGGGGTGTGGACTCGTGTAACGGACCCTGTCAATCCCTTCCACCCCGTCGATCAGGGCCAGCAGCTCGGAAAAGCGGATCCGGCTCTCCCGGGGCAGGTCCCGGCCGTAGGAGTTGACGTTCTGACCCAGCAGGGTGAGCTCGCGTACCCCGTCGGCCGCTAGCCGCTCCGCTTCCAGCAACAGTTCCCGGGGGGCGCGGCTCTGCTCCCGGCCCCTTGTCGAAGGCACGATGCAGTACGAGCAGACGCAGTTGCAGCCCTGGGAGATCTGCAGCCAGCCCTGGAACTGACGGGCCCGGTGAGCCGGAAGGTGCCCGGCGAAATCCTCGAACTCGAAGAAGCCCTGGGCGGTCAGCTGGTCGGAATTGAGGAACTCGGCCAGCTTGTGAATCTGCCCCGGACCGAAGGCGACGTCGACGAACGGAAAGCGTCGGAATACCTCATCCTTGACCGACTGTGCCCAGCAGCCGCCGACTCCGACGATGCGCTCGGGATCTTCCCTCTTCAGCCGTTTCGCCTCGCCCAGATGGGAGATGAACCGATTGTCCGCGTTCTCCCGGATCGAGCAGGTGTTGAAGAGGATCAGGTCCGCTCCCTCGCGCTCCGCTGATTCCGCGTAGCCGAGCGAGGTGAGCATCCCCTTCATCCGCTCCGAGTCGTGCTCGTTCATCTGACACCCGAAGGTGGTGACGTGAAACTTCTTCATCGCCGAACGAGATTACAGCTAGTCGGCAGCCCGCCCGACGTGCTGGAGGTCAGGCGGCGTTGGCCGGCTGGATGATTCGGATGCCGGCGGCTTCGGTTTCCTCTTCGCCGGATGCCTCGTGACCCTCTTCGCGCTCGTGGGCCTCTTCGATCGAAAGCTTGACTGCGAAAGTGGCGGTCCCACCGACCAGGAATACGGCGACAAGGATGGATCCGATCAGCGCGCCCTTGCTCGGGAAGCTCTTTACGCGCAACCCGACGAAGCTGATGATCAATGCGTAACAGGCGAGGCTGATGCCGAAGATCAGGAAAACGGTCTTGATGTCCATCGGCGCGAATCCTACTGATTTCCGCGGCTGACGGGCGGGCCAGCGAGAGTCAGCCTCGGGGTTGCCTATCTGGCGATTCGGGTCGCGCGGAGTTCGCGAATCACGGTGATCTTGACCTGGCCCGGGTACTCCATTTCGCGCTCTATCGCCGCTGCGATCTCATGCGAGATGAGAGCCGTCGCTTCGTCGTCGACCTGCCCGGGGTCGACCATCACCCGAATCTCCCGACCGGCCTGCATCGCGAACACCTTTTTCACGCCGGTCTGCCGCATCGCAATTTCTTCGAGGTCACCGAGCCGGGTCACGTACTGCTCGAGCGAATCCCCGCGGGCGCCGGGCCTGGCGCCCGAAAGTGCGTCGGCGGCCTGCACGATCACCGCCTCTACCGTGACCGGTTCGATCTCGTTGTGGTGGGCCTCGATTGCGTGGGTGATCGCATCGACCTCGTCGTAACGTCGGGCGAGCCGAGCGCCTACCGCGGCGTGCGTACCTTCGACCTCGTGACTGACCGCCTTGCCGATGTCATGAAGCAACGCCGCCCGCCGCGCAACTTCGACCGACGCTCCCAGCTCCGCCGCCATAAGGGCGGCCAGGTTCGAGCACTCGACCAGGTGCGCGAGGACGTTCTGGCTGTAGCTGGTGCGAAACCTGAGCCGGCCGAGCAGCCGGACAAGTTCGGGATGAAGACCGGTCACCCTGGCGTCCAGGAGAGCCGACTCCGCAGATTCGATCATCACGTCATCGACCTTCGCCGAGGCCTCCTCGAATGCTGCCTCACAGGAGGCGGGGTGAATCCGCCCGTCCTCGATCAGTTTCTCGAGCGTCAACCTTCCAATTTCGCGGCGGACGCCATCGAAGCTGGAGATTACGACCGTCTCGGGGGTCTCGTCGATGATGATGTCGACCCCGGTCAGGTTCTCCAGAGCCCGAATGTTCCGTCCGTCCTTACCGATGATCCGACCCTTCATGTCCTCGTTTGGCAGGTGGAGCGTGTAGGTGTTCGACTCGATCGACTGGCTCGAGGCAAGCCGCTGCATCGCGACGGCGAGAATCCCCCGGGCCCGCCGCTCGGCATCGAGCCTTGCTTCTTCCTCGATTCGCTTCACGGTAAGTCCGGCCTGGCGTGAGGCTTCTTCCTCCACCTCCTTGACCAGCGCCTGCCTGGCCTGAGCCCGGGTCAGTCCTGACACCGTCTCCAGTTCGGCCAGCTGCCGCTCCCGGGCCTGCCGGAGTTCGTCCTCAACCTGATCGAGCCGGCGTTCACGCTCTTCTGCCAGTTCAGAGCGCCGGTCGGCTTCCCGAAGCCGGGTACGCGCCGATTCCAAGTCCCGAAGAGCCCGCTCCTCCATGCGAACGATCTCTTCCCGCCTGGCCCGCAGCTCGGCTTCGGCCGAGAGCTGATTCTCTCGGGGCGGAGGTGAGTCGAGATCCGGTGCCGGCTCGGGCGCATGCTCTCCGGCCTCGGTCCCGTTTCTGCGGATGTCGTCGGTACCGGCACGAGGCGCGTCCACTCCGCCCTTGACCGCCGGGTCCCGGGGCCGGTTCCGCAACCAGGCGGGGATGAACGAATCGAGCGCCATGCCTCCACCAAGGGTAACCCACCGAACAGGTCGCCTCGCCGCCTGCGGTCCTGCCGCCGGTTCAGGCAGCGCGGCTGGCGATACGGATCGCCGCGTAGGCCTCCTCGGCCTCGTAACCGCGTCTCGCCAGGAGCCCGAACGCTCGCTGACGACCCCGGTCGTCACTGAGATCGGCGCCCTTCTGATCGAGGACCCGGACCGCCCGTTCGACTTCCGTTTCGGCTTGTTCGCCGTCGGCCCCCTGCTGATCCAGGGCCTCGTCCACCAGGTGCGGCGAAACTCCCCTGCGGAGCAATACGGTTCGGATCCGGTCCCGGCCCCAGCCTGAGAATTCCCGCTTGTCGTTGGCGAAACCAAGCGCAAAGGCCCGGTCATCGAGGGCCAGGTTCTCGGTCAGGAACCCGACGATCCGTTCGATCTCGGCCTGCTCGACTTCCCGTCTGTCCAGCCACTCCCGCATCTCGGCCTCGGTCAGGGCCCTCCGGCCGAGCGCGGTGAGTGCTTTCGCGAGCAGTTCGTCAGCCACAGGCCAACCCGGATGCTCTCTAGGCGGCCTTGAGATCGGCCTTGCCGGCCGGCTCAATCACCTCGCCGGTCTCGGGGTCCACACCTTCCGGAGCGGAACTCTCGATCGGCGATCCATCCCGGGTGATCCCGAGGCTGGCCAGGATCCGGTCCTCGATCTCCTGGGCGATGTCGGGATTCTCCGCCAGGAACTGCTTCGAGTTGTTGCGGCCCTGCCCCAGCCGGGTGTCTCCGTAGGAGAAGAACGAACCGGACTTCTGAACCAGGTCATGTTCGATCCCGAGGTCGATCAGGCTGCCTTCGCGCGAGATACCGAGGCCGTACTCGATGTCGAACTCGGCCTGTTTGAACGGGGCGGCGACCTTGTTCTTTACGACCTTGACCCGGACCCGGTTGGCGACCGCCTCGGTGCCGTCCTTGAGGGTCTCGATCCGCCGGATGTCGAGTCGCTGCGACGAGTAGAACTTGAGCGCCCGACCTCCGGGCTGGGTCTCCGGAGAACCGAAGGAGACACCGATCTTCTCGCGGATCTGGTTGGTGAACAGGCAGAGCGTGTTGGCCCGGTTCAGGTTTCCGGCGAGCTTCCTCAGCGCTTGCGACATCAGCCTGGCCTGCAGACCGACCGTGACGTCACCCATCTGCCCTTCGAGCTCAGCCCGCGGTGTGAGGGCGGCCACCGAGTCGATCGCGACCACGTCGACCGCGCCGGAGCGGGTGAGTACGTCGACGATCTCCAGCGCCTGCTCCCCGTAGTCGGGCTGCGAGACCAGGAGTTCGTCGGTGTTGACCCCGATCCGCCGGGCATAGACGGGATCAATCGCGTGCTCGGCGTCGACGAAGGCGCAGACGCCGCCGCGCTTCTGGGCTTCGGCGATGATGTGGTAGACGAGGGTCGTCTTGCCCGATGACTCCGGACCGTAGATCTCGACGATCCGGCCCCGGGGAATGCCGCCCACGCCGAGCGCGATGTCCAGCGGCAGGGCGCCAGTTGAAATCGCCTCCACGTTGACCGAGGCCTGGTCGCCCAGCTTCATCAGCGAGCCGGCCCCGAAATCCTTTTCGATCTGACGCTGGGCCGCCTCGAGGGCGGAAGCCCTGGCCTTGACTTCCTTGTCGGTGGCCGGCTCCAGGTCGTTCAGTCTTCTTTCGCTCATCTCATTCACCTCGCCGCCGCCCTGTCGGGCAGATCGTTGGTCCTCTCGTGCCCGGGACGGACACGAACACAAGTTCGTTTCGGGAACAGTAAGTCCTGCTTCGGACGGAATCTTTGGAACACCGCTTCACGGCAAGAAATCTGCCCGAAAAAGCCTCAAAAGTGTGCAACACCGTCAACAATTCCACCACGACTTCGCACCCAAATCGTGACACCCACGGTCGGACGGTCCCGCCCGGCGGGTCGGACCCCGCCCGACCAACTGTCAAGCAAGCATTTCGCGCAGCAGGTGCATAGCAACCAGCGCCGAACGCTCGCGAACGTCGCGGCGTCCTCCCGGGATCACCGGCGCTGCCGCCCGCACCCCGCCCTCGGCGGTCCGGACGTTGAAGTGGACCAGGCCGACCGGTTTCTCGTCGCTGCCACCACCGGGCCCGGCGATCCCGGTGACCGCCACCGAGACGTCGGCCTCGAACCGGTTCAGCGCCCCGACCGCCATCGCCTCCGCGACCTCGGCCGAGACCGCCCCGAACTCGTCGAGCAGAGCCTGGTCGACCCCGAGCAGATCCCGCTTGGCCTCGTTCGAGTAGCTGACCACCCCGCCCGCGAAATAGGTGGATGAGCCAGGCATGTCGGTAATCCGGGCGGCCAGCAGCCCGGCGCTGCAGGATTCAGCCAATCCGAGCCGGCGGCCACCGAGAAGCTCGGCCACGACCTCGTCCACGGTCCTGCCGTCAAGGCTGTAGAGCGAGCGTTCATGTCGCTCCCGAAGCTCTTGCCTGAGTGTCTCGGCCGCTTCCGACGCCGCATCGCGGTAGCGGACGTCGACCTCCACCTCCCCTTTTCGCAGGCAGGTGGTGATTTCCAGCCCTTCGAAGGAAAGTCCGCTCTCTTCGATTTCGCGCAGACTCATCGCCAGCTCGGACTCGGGTGTGCCGAACATCCGCAACCGGTACTTCTCGAGACGGGTCGCCCGGTCAAGCACCGTTCTCACGAGCGGCTCACCCTGTGCGGTCTCCCACATCGGTCGAAGCTCCCGTGGCGGGCCCGGAAGGACCAGAACCAGGGGATCGCCTGCTGTCTGACCCGGCACGATCAGTCCCGGCGCGGTCCCGACCGGATCCAGTGCCACGGCCCCGACCGGGACCATCGCCTGTTTGCGGTTGGCTTCGTTGAGGGCGTCAGCGCTCAAGTCCAGGTTTGTGTTCGCGGCGAACCGGGCCAGGATCGCGGCGATCTTCGCCTCCATCTCCCGGTCCAGCTCCAGTTCCCGACCGCAGAAGGATGCGACCACCTCGGCGGTGAGATCATCGGCGGTTGGCCCGAGTCCGCCGGTGGTGATTATCAGGTCGATTCCGACCGACTTCATGTGCTCAAGGCCGCTGGTGAGGTCACCCGGATGATCTGCGACGACCAGGATCTCGACCAGCTCGACTCCCAGCCCGGTCAGCTGTTGAGAAAGCCAGGGACCGTTCTCGTCCCGGATCGTCGCGGTAAGAACCTCGGTGCCGGTGACCAGGATCCCGGCCCGCACCTCACCACCAGAGCTGCTGCCCGGTCTGAATATCGCCTCGCCGTTGGCCACTGCCTGACCCTACCGCCGACGCTCCAGGGACAGCCTCAAGGTTCTCCCGGGCTACCTCCCAAAACCCGGTCAGGCCGGGTCAACCGGGTCGTCGGTCTCCAGCACGTCTGCCGCGGCCGGCAGCTCGGTCGTCTGGTCCGTCTCGGCGGGAGGCGACTCCGGTTCGGTTTCATCCGAACCTCCGGCGTTACCGCCGCCGAGGATGCGAGGCAGGTCGGCGTGGGTAATCAGCACCTGACGGGGCTTCGAACCCTCGTATCCGGAAATCACGCCGCGACGCTCCAGCATGTCGATCAGGCGGCCGGCCCGGGTGTATCCGACCCGCAGGCGCCGCTGAATCATCGACACCGAAGCGGTTTCGGTCTCGACCACGAGCATGATCGCCTCGGTGAGGAGATCGTCCTGGTCCGGATCGAACTCGCCGTCGGAACTCTCTTCCGGCGCCGTCGCTGGTTCGCTGAGCAGTTCCTGCTCGAATTCGGGCTCTCCCTGGGCCGACCAGAAGTCGGTGATCCGGGCGATTTCCTCTTCGGTCACGAAGGCCCCCTGGATCCGGGCCAGCTTCGAAGTGCCAGGGCCGCGGAAGAGCATGTCGCCCTGTCCGAGCAGAGATTCCGCTCCACCCTGGTCGAGGATTACTCGCGAGTCGGTCTGCGAAGACACCGCAAAGGCGATCCGGGAAGGAATGTTGACCTTGATCGTGCCGGTGATGATGTCGGTCGAAGGCCGCTGGGTCGCCAGCAGCAGATGGATGCCGGTGGCTCGTGACTTCTGGGCCAGACGGATGATCGAGGCCTCGACATCAGCGGGAGCGACCATCATCAGATCGGCCAGTTCGTCGATAACGCAAAGGATGTAGGGCAGTCGAGGCTTGCCCTCGGCAGTCATCGCCTTGTTGTAGTCCTCGATGTTGCGGGCCCGTGCTTCTTTCATCAGGCCGTAACGGGTCTCCATCTCGGCGATCAGGTTGTTGAGGACGTTTGCCGCCAGCTTCGGATTGGTCACCACCGGGGTGAGCAGGTGCGGAACCGCCTCGTAGTGGTTCAACTCAACCTGTTTCGGGTCGACCAGAACCAGGCGCACCTCGTTCGGCGAGGAACACATCAGGATCGAGGAAAGCACTGCGTTCACGCAGCCGGACTTGCCGGAGCCGGTGGTCCCCGCGACCAGGACGTGAGGCATCCTGGCCAGGTCGGTCGAGACCGGCTTGCCGTCGATCCCCTTGCCGAGCCAGGCCGTGAGCGGCGAATCCTTCGCCTTCGGCTTGCCATAGATGTCGCCCAGTCGGACCATGTTCCGACTCGAGTTCGGGACTTCGACGCCGACCGCCTGTTTGCCCGGAATCGGCGCCAGAATGCGGATGTCGGTCGAGGCGAGCGCGTAGGCGAGGTCGTTTGCCAGCTCCGAAACCTTCTTCACCTTGGTTCCGGGCGCGAGCTGAAGTTCGAAACGGGACACATGCGGGCCGGTCACCACGCCCACCACTTTCGCCTCGACTCCGAAGTGACCGAGCGTCTCGACCAGCTTGCGGGCCAACTCCTTTTGTTCGGCGGGATCAGGGCCTCCGCCCTTCTGCCCCTTTTCGAGCACCTTGATCGGAGGTGACTTGTAGTTGATCTCCTCGGAAAGCGTGGCCCCGCGCTTTTCACCCTGCGGGGTCAGGGAAAGCTGTTCTTCCTTGCCATCCTGGTCCGGGCCGGTTTCGGCCACCGGTTCGGCCTCTGGCTCCTCCGGAACTTCGTCGAACTCTTCCTCAAGCTGTTTGAGCTCCTCTTCGAAATCGTCGCTGAAGACCGAATCGTCGTCTCCACCGTCCGTGCCGCTACCGTCGTCGGCCCCGGGTTCGGCGACCGCAGTGCCGGCACCCGAAATCGCCGCCTGAGCGCCGCCCTCGCCGAAGATGTCGATCGGCTCGAGCTTCTCTGTCCGCTCGGACACGGAGGGTTCCTCACCGTTCTCGGCCCAGATGTCGACCGCGAACGGCGAATCTGCGGGCCCGGCACCGGCCGGAATCTCCATTTCGTCGGTCGCTTCGGAGTTGCCGACGGTCACGGTGGGCTCTTCACCGACCGGGATCGGCTCCGCGATGGTCTCGGCATCGGCGGCCGGAGTTTCATCCTTGCCGTCGTGCAGGATCGCTGTGCGGGCAAATGTCCGGGTCTTCTCAACCGATGACGAACCGGCCTTCTTCACCGCCTTGCCGCTGCGTCCAAGAACTGCGGCCAGCGTCGTTCCGGTCAGGAGAAGAACTCCGGCGAGAATGGCGAAAGTGGCGACCAGGTGAGCGCCGAAGGGCTGGAGGGCGGTGGCGAGAGCCCAGAAGATGCTCTCCCCCGCGACCCCGCCATGTTCAGGAAACCATCCCGGATCGAAGTATGTGATTCGCTCGGAACGACCGCCACCCAACCCGAAGGTCCCGCCGGCGAAGGCCAGCAGCAGGCCGGCCAACATGATCCCCGCCCCGGTCCGAAGCGGCCTCGTGGTGGGGATTGACGGCCGGAAGATCGCGATCCCCCCGGCCGCGAAAAGGGCGATCGGGGCGAGGTAGGCGACCAGGCCGAAAAGATAGGTCAATCCGTCGCTGATCCCGGAACCGATCCGGCC
The DNA here is from genome assembly GCA_023434465.1 of Actinomycetes bacterium. Classification (GTDB taxonomy): domain Bacteria; phylum Actinomycetota; class Thermoleophilia; order Solirubrobacterales; family 70-9; genus 67-14. Next base: position 2,628 of record JAEYSQ010000082.1, on the reverse strand, counting down.
GCCGTTCCAGCCGAAATAGAGGACGAATACGAGGTAGATCCCCAGCAGAACGCAGCCGAGACCGATCAGATCGAGATGATGCTGGCGAAGCGGCTCGCGGCCCGGCTTTTCCACCTGGGTCTTCGGCTTCGAGGCGCCGCGTGACGGGCGCCGATCAGAGCCGCGCCGGACTGAACGTACGAACATGGCTTTCCTTTCAACGAAAGCCCGGTTTACCCTTCCCTGAGGCCAGCTGGCTTAGAATCCCGGCAATGGTGGATGAGGAGCAGAGTGGCGGCCGCATTCTCGTAATCGAGGACGACGAGGAGATCGTCGACGTCCTCAGGCGCACGCTGAGAGCCGAAGGCTACGAGGTCAGAGCCACCGAGGAGGGCAGTACCGGCCTGCGGGTGGCTGACGAATTCCTGCCCGACCTGGTCGTGCTCGACCTCGGCCTGCCCGACATGGACGGAATCGAGGTCTGCAACCGACTGCGGGAAGAGAGCAGCGAGTTGCCGATCCTGATGCTGACTGCCCGCGACGGCGCCGAGAACCGGGTGACCGGGCTAGACAGCGGAGCCGACGACTACCTCGAGAAGCCATACAACCGGGATGAGCTGCTGGCCCGCATCCGGGCCCTGCTCCGGCGCCACCCACCCCGCGGCTCGGCGATGCTGACGGTCGGGGATCTTCGCCTGAATCCCGACTCGCAGGAGGCGACACGAGGAGACAGGGAAGTCGAGCTGACCAAGCGCGAGTTCGAGCTGCTCGAGTATCTGATGCGCAATCAGCGCCTGGTCATCTCGCGGGAACGCCTGCTGGAAGAGGTCTGGGGATACGACCCTCTCGATGAGACGAACACGATCGACGTCTTCATCTCCAACCTCCGCCGCAAACTGGAAGAGGGCGGGGAACCCCGCATCCTTCATACGAAGCGCGGAGCCGGCTACGTCATCAAGGCCTGATGTCCAGGGTCGAGAGAATGCTGGATCGAATGCGCCGCTCAAGGAAGTGGCCGCCTCACTGGCCGATCCAATGGAAGATCGCAGCCGTTTCTTCCGGCATCACCTTCGTGATTCTGGTCGCCTTCGGTTTCGCGGTGGGACAGATCACTGCCAGCCAGTTGCGCGAGAACTACGAAGCTGACACCAGGGCAAAGGTCGAGGAACTGGCCGCCGAAATCCGTGACCGGAACCTGATCACCCCGGCCTACTACGGAGACGAGTCGATCCTCAACAATCTGCTGGCATCGGTCAACGGCTCCGCCGACCTCACCCTGACCGCAAACAATGTGCGCTACCGCCCCCCCAGCACCCACGACCTGGGAACTCCGACCGGACCTGGAATTTCCACCTCGGACGGCTGGCAGATCGCCACGGCGATAGTAACCCCGCCCGAAGACCCGACCTACGCCCTGGCCCTGGTTCGCTTCGGGCGCCCGATGGACCGTCTCGACGCCTCGATCGGCCGGATCTGGATCTCGATCCTGGCTGGCACGCTCGGCGCGACCCTGCTCGCCGCCCTCGGCGGCGTGATCCTCTCCCGGAGAGCGATGCGCCCGGTTTCGAGCCTGACTTCCGCAGCCGGGCAGATCGCCCGGACCAGGGATCCGGATGTGACGCTGGCGGAGCCGGAAGGCGACGACGAAGTCGCCGAGCTCACCCGGACCTTCAACGAGATGCTTCACGAGCTCTCGATCGCGCGCGCGGAACGGGAAAGGTCGTTCGACCGCCAGCGCGAATTCGTGGCCGACGCTTCGCATGAGCTGCGCACCCCCCTGACCAGCGTGCTCGCCAACCTCGAACTGCTCGACGACTCTCTGCGCCGTCCCCGTTCCGGTAACGGCGACCGCGAGTTCCAGATCGAGTCGGTCGAGTCCGCGCTCCGTTCTTCCGAGCGGATGACCCGCCTGGTCTCCGACCTTCAGCTACTGGCGAAAGCCGATTCGGGCCGCTCCGGCGACCGCGTTCCCTGTGACCTCTCCGAGATCGCCGGCAATGTCGCGGCCGAGCTGAAACCCCTTTGTGACAACCACCGCGTAGTGATCGCCACCGCCGGGCCGGTGATCGTCAACGGCAACGGCGACGAACTCCACCGGGTGATCCTCAACCTGATCGACAATGCGATCCGCCACACGCCGCAGGGCACCACGATCACGGTCACCAGTCGCCTCGACGGGGACACCGCCGAGCTCAGGGTCGAGGATGACGGGCCCGGGATCCCGAAAGAGATGTGGCCGACCATCTTCGATCGGTTCGTCCGTAGCAGTGGCCCTGGCGACCGCGCCAAAGGCAAGGGAACCGGGCTCGGCCTCTCGATCGTCCGGGTGATAGCCCGCAGCCACGGGGGCACCGCCACGGTCGGGGATTCGCCCCGCGGCGGGGGCTCATTCGTGGTCCGAATCCCAGCCGTGGTGCCGGCCGAAACGACCCCTCACGAATCTCAAGGAAACCGTTAACGGAGCTTTAGGGCCTTTTTAGACCCCCGGCCTATCTTTCCTAGCGGACGAGACACATGAAGCCGCCGGGGATCTCCCCCAGACTGCCCCGGCGGCTTCGCTTCTTACAGAGCGGTCCGTTGAGCCATCTCCCTCCCCCAGGCCCAACGGGCCCTCTGTCGTTAACACGCTAACTCCGGACATCGGGGTCG
>JAEYSQ010000070.1 GCA_023434465.1 Actinomycetes bacterium | reverse complement strand
TGTCCGGCCCAGCCTGCCGGGTAACCTCCCGGCGATGGCAGAGCAACCAAACGGGGTCGCGGCCGACCTTCGGGAGCGGCCCTGGCGCTGGCTGCTGGTCGGTCTCTTCTGCATCTCGGCGATCCTGCTGCTCTACCTCCGGGCACGGGTCGGGTTCTTCCTCGACGACTGGTACCTGGTCCTCCTGCGGGACGGACCCTCGGACTGGTTCCTCCCCCACAACGAGCACATCATCATCCTGCCGGCGGCGATCTACGAGTTCTCGCTCTCGCTCTTCGGAATGGAACCCCTGCCGCTCCATCTGGTCGCCCTCGTTCTTTTCTTGACCAGCGTGGTCCTGCTCTTCCACTGGCTGCGGCCGTTGGTCGGCGAACCCGTTTCGGTGCTCGGCTGTGCCGTGGTGTTCTTCCTCGGAGCAGGAGCCGGCGACCTGCTCTTCGCTTTCCAGATCGGCTTCTTCGGCTCCGTAGTAGGCGGGCTCGGGGCGCTTCTGTTGTTGCGTCGCAACAACACGCGAAACGACCGGCTTGCCTGCCTCTTGCTCGTCTTCTCGACCCTTTGCTCGACTCTAATGGCGCCGTTCTGGGCGGCGGCAGTCGTCGAGCTGCTGTTCCGGGACGAAGGACGGGCACGCCTTTCGCAGTTGATTCGGCGTTCCTGGATCATCTTGGTTCCGACTGCGGTCTACCTGGCCTGGTGGGCCGGCTGGAATCAGGACGGCACGCAACAGATCTCGCTGGAGAACATTCTCCGGAGTCCGGCATACATCCTCGCCGCGCTCGGTTTTGCCGGAGCCTCGCTGAGTGGCGCCTTTTTTCTTCGCGAATGGATCCAAAACTTCCTGTGGGTGTTACCCGGGATCGCCATCGCGGTCAGCTTCGGCTGGGTTCTTCGCAAGCGAGGAAGAGTTCCATCCCAGTTTCTGGTCGGCCTCGCCGCAGGTCTCTCTTTCTGGGCGCTCTGCGCCTTGAACTACACGGACGCGCGGGACTTTTACACCAGCCGGTACCAGTATCCGAGCGTGATCTTCCTGCTGATGATGCTCGCTGGCGCCTTTCAGGGTTCCCGCCCCGACGGACGGCAACTTAGATGGATCGGAGCGGCGGCCGCCATTGCGGTGGCGATCAACGTCGCGGGGCTCTTCTACGCGTTCAGCAACGTCTACCGGCCGTACGCGGAGCAGAATCTGGTCAACCTGGCCGCGGTGGATCTCGCCCGGAATACGGTCGACCCCGATTTCCGGGTTGGGATCGGGACTACGGGAGGAACTCAGCTCAGCGCCCGCGCCTACGAGGAGGCGGTCGGAAGGTATGGCCGGCCCGACCTTTCCGATGAAACTCTGGCCGGCTTCGCCGAGAAAGAGCGCCGCGCGCTCGACCAGCTCCTCGTCGTGTCCCTTCCCGTCCGGATCCTGCCCGCAGCCAGGGCCCGGCCCGATCCCGATCGCTGCCGGACGCTGGTCGCCGACCCTTCTGGCAGCGAAACCTCTCTGACCTCTTCCAGCCGGCTCTGGATCAGGCCCGATGAGGATGTCCTGATCTACCTCGGAAGGTTCGGCAGTGGGGCGGATGCAATTGCCGGGGCCGCTCGCAAGGGAGTCCCGACTGGCTACGAGATCCCGCCCGACCGCTCGGAAGTCCCGTGGCGGATCGGATTCAGGGGAAGCGGCGAGGTCCGGGTTTGTCCGGCCCGGCCGGCCTGACCTTCATCCGGTAGAAGTCGTAGCGGAGGTCTCCCGAGGTGCCGAGCAGTTCGATGGTGGTCAGGTCGGGGACCTGGGCGAACCGTCCTGCCGCTTCACGCACTCCCGCACCGGCCCGGAGCATCAGACCGTCGGCGGCGGTGCCGGGCACCAGCCGGTAGGAACCGGCCCCGAGCCTGATCCGTCTTTCCTTCGGCCGAAAGAGGAACGATCTGATCCGCTCGAGTCCGTCTACATCGGCGCCGTGGATGCGAACCAGCACGACTTCGCCGGGCCCGGGCCGGGGCACATTGACCGCCACTCCGAAGCGCGACTCGATGCTGCCGGCCGGAACCTGGGGACCGCAACGATCCGAAATCCGGGCAAGCACCTGCCAGTTGCGCGACGCAGCGGCCGGGCTGAAGTTGCAGAGGGTCGCGACCGACTGGGCCGGTGGATCCCAGGCCTGAAGCCTGATGTCGATGCTGCGGGTCGGATAATCCGGATTCAGGCCCGGGTGCCGCAGGATCCGGTTCGGCCCATCGGGAGACTCGATCACTTCGGTGTTGAGTTGGTCGAGCTCCGTCGTGTAGGCGCTGTAGTTCTGGAAGACCGGGACCGGTGACCAGTCCAGCTCGTAGGCCCAGGCGGCCATCGTCTCCCACGGCTCGACGCTGGCCGGCCGGTCGCCGAGTTCGGATCTGAGGCGGCTTTTCAACCCGTAGAAATCCCGAAGCTGCTGACGGCCTGCATCGATCAGTCGCTGCTGCCGGCCCGGAGCGAGGGCGGTGCGCGTGTCGCTGATGAAACTCCGGATGTTCTCGACCGGGTTGAACCCGGGGGCCGGCTTCTCGCTGGTCCAGTAGAGCGTCGCGGAGATCGCGAAGACCGCCATCCCCGCCAGCGAGACGGGAAGCAGACCACGCCGGGGTGGAATCGCGATCCAGAGGAGCGAAACCAGGGCGAAGAACGAGGCCATGTGGAAGCCGTCGATCCGGATCACGGCCTGCTTGTAGAAGGCGAAGGTGATGACCAGGGCGATCGCACCCGCGGCGAGGTCGGCCCGGCGGTCCCGGTAACGGCCTTCCAGAGTCCAGGCCACGGTGGCGATCGCGGTGACCACCACGAAGACGAGGTTGATCACCGGTGACTGGTCGTAGAGGCTCATCGCGTCGCTGTAGCCGGTGATGATCGGGATCGAGTTGACGGCGAACTCGGGGAGATTGCCGATCGACTGCCCGGTCAGCAGCCAGAAGCCGAGCGTCGAACCGACCAGGCTGCCAAGGAACAGCCCGATCTGGGCCGGCCTCGCCCGGGCCCCGACAAGGCCGATCAGAAGCACCGCAGCGACCACCGGTCCGGCCGAGAGCTTGGCCAGCATCTCCACCCCGGCGAGCAGTCCGGCGGCGACCGCGTAGGCCGTCAGCTTCCGGTCTCCGGGGCGTCGCTCGATGATCAGGATCGAGGCGAACATGACCAGCCCGACGGTGGTTTCGGTCTGCTCGACCAGCAGAATCAGGAACAGTGCGATCAGCGAAGCGAAAACCCAGCCGACCCGGCGCCGCAGGACTGCGATCAGGCCGACGCAGAACCCGGTGAAGATCGCCGCGTCATAGAGGTACGGGAGCAGGCTGAGCGGACCCGTGTAAAACAGCCACGGCTCGCGGAGGATGCCGAGCGGTCCGTAAGTGAAGACGATCTCGGTGCCGAACTGCTTGCCGTCGTGTGCGGCCATGTAAAGCCCGGCCCACCAGCTTTCGTCGAGGCCGGCGATCGGGGCCTGGAAGCCGACCTGCCAGCCCAGCAGCGCGACGATCGGCCCGATCAGCCAACTGCGCGGATTCAGTTCCTCGACCCGGGCGAGCCAGGCCCGGAATGTCGATCCGGACGCGGTCAACCAGGCCCTTCGGCCTTGCGGTAATCACCCCGGCTGAGGTGATACTCGAGCCAGATGTAGAGCACGATGAACAGGTAGCGGCTGCCCATCTCCCGCATCGCCAGCTTCGCTTCGCCGCTGGTGCGATTGGTCCAGGAAGTCGGTACGACCTTGAAGCTGTGCCCACGGGTGATCGCCTTCAGCGGCATCTCGACGGTCAGGTTGAAGTGCTTGGACAGCAGCGGTCCGATCGTCTCGATCACCTCCCGCCGGTAGGCCTTGAAGGCGTTGGTCGTGTCGTTGTAACCGAGCCGGAAGAGCACATTGACGAAAGCGTTGGCCATCCGGTTGACGACCAGCTTGATTCGCGGGTAGTTGGTGAGCACCGCCCCGGGCATGAACCTCGAGCCGAAGGCACAGTCCCATCCTTCTTCCAGGATGTGGTGGTACATGACCAGGTCCTCGGGATCATCGGAGCAATCGGCCATCATGATCGCCACCCCGTCACCTTCGAACTCCTCAAGCCCGGTCCTCACCGCCAGCCCGAAACCACCCGAGTACGGGGACGGCCGGCAGCGGATCTTCGGGTTGCTCTGCCCGGCTTCTTCGACCAGCCGGCGGGTCGCGTCCTTGCTGCCGTCGTCGATGACCAGCACTTCGTAATCGATCGATTCGCGTTCCAGCACTGCGACGACACCGTCGATCGTCGCCATGATCGAGCCCTCCTCGTCGCGGGCCGGGATCACCACCGAGAGTTTCATCCCAGCACCTGTCCGACCCGTTCGCGGTCCGACCGTAGCCAGGCGTGGATGTCGGCGAGCACGCACTCGGCGTCCCGCTTCGGCCGCCAGGCCGTGTGGGCGAACAGCCGGGAGCAATCGGAGAGGTAAAGCGGCACGTCCCCGTCACGGTCTTCGGGGATCGAACCGACCTCGAGGTCGTTGCCGGTCAAGCGGGCGCAGATTTCACTGGTCTCCTGAAGCGAGAGGCTGATCTCACGGCCACCGCCGACGTTGAAAGTCTGCCCGGACCAGTGCTCCGGATCGGCGATCTGTTCCTCGATCAGGTCAACCAGATCGTCGACGTGGAGCAGGTCGCGCACCTGCTTGCCGGTTCCGCCGTAGCCGATGTAGGAAAGCGGCTTCTCGAACTCGTGGGCGAGCATCCAGTGAGTGAACACGCCCTGGTCAACCTTGCCCATCTGCCAGGGACCGGCGACCACGCCGCAGCGGTTGATCACGGCCGGAACACCGAACTGGGCACTGAACTCGGCCGCCAGGAACTCGGCTGAAAGCTTGGTCGTCCCGTAGAAGGTGCGGGCGCCTTCCAGTGGCATGTGCTCGGCAACGCCAGCGCTCGTCCAGCCGTCCGCCGACTGCCGGTCGGCCAGCTCGAAGCGGGTCTCGGCCTCGACCAGTTCAGCCCGGCGCAGTCCGTTCATCGGATAGACCCGGCTGGTCGAAAGGAAGATGAACTGGCAGCCGCTGCGGCGGGCCAGTTCCAGGCAGTTGAAGGCCCCGGTCAGGTTGGTCTCGTAGACGTACGAGGTATCTCCGTCGGTTCCCGACATGACCGATGGTTCGGCCGAGCACTCGATCAGCACGTCGACGTCATCGAAGGGAGCCAAATCGGAAGGTTGGCGAACGTCACCCCTTACGAACTCGACCCCGGCTTCGTCCAGCCGTTCGAGGTTCAGCTCGGAGCCTCGCCGGTAAAGGTTGTCGAGCGCGACCACGTGACTGCCCGGGTGTGAGCGGGCCAGCGAGATCGCCAGGCTGGAGCCGACGAAACCGGCCCCGCCCGTAACGAGAATCTTCCCCAGTCCACTCATGAAATGGGGAGCCTAGTCGGATTCGGAGAGTCGGGGGACTGGGATACTGGGCTGTGTGAAAGCGCCCGAACTGCTTCAGCAGCTGATCCGTTTCAACACCGTGAACCCGCCCGGCAATGAAGGCCCCGCCCTGGAGTTCCTGCGGGACTTTCTCGAAGCGTCCGGCTGGGATTGCCAGTTCCTCGCCAGGGTTCCGGAGCGTCCCAACCTGGTGGCACGCCTGCGGGGAGCCCAGCCGGGGCCGAACCTCGCCCTGATCAGCCACGTCGACACCGTCCCGGCCGATCCCGACGAGTGGTCCCGTGACCCCTGGTCGGGGGATCTGGCCGACGGGTACATCTGGGGCCGAGGCGCACTCGACATGAAGGACCAGGTCGCCGCCGAGGTGGCCGCCTGTGTGAACCTGGCCGAGTCCGGTTGGCGCCCTGCCCGGGGGGACCTGATCCTGGTCGTCGCCGCCGACGAGGAGACCGGGGCCCACTACGGGGCCAAGTGGCTCTGCGAAGAGCATCCGGAAGCGGTTCGTTGCGATTGGGTGCTGAACGAGGGGGCCGGCGAGCTGCTCGACTTCCAGGGCCGGAAGCTCTTCACGCTCTCGGTCGGGGAGAAGGGGACCTTTCGCTTCACCGTGATCGCCGAGGGGGAGGCCGGTCACGGTTCGATCCCCCGGGTCGGTGACAACGCGCTGCTCAAGCTCGCACCCGCCCTGGCCAACGCCCACCGCCAGCCCGACCCCGAGTCGACGCCGGACACCGATCTGTTCCTCGAACGGCTGCTGGGGCACGGTCATGACGATCCGAACGCGGCCCTGGCCGAGATCGAGACGATCGACCCGCTGGTCGCCAAGCTGCTGGCCGACCCGATGCTCGGGGTGACCCTCGCCCCGACCATGGCGAAGGCCTCGAGTCGCGAGAACGTGATCCCCTCCCGGGCCGAACTGGTGATCGACTGCCGTACCCCGCCCGGCATGACCGGCGAGGAAGCGCTCGAGCGGATCAACGCCGTGCTCGGCGAAGGGGACTAGCGGATCGAGTTCAACGATCCGGTGGTCGGCAACCGCTCCGATTACGGCGGTCCGCTGGCCGAAGCGATCGAGGAATGGGTCGAACTGGTCGAACCGGGAGCCGAGGTCCTGCCGCAGGTCATGCCCGGCTTCTCCGACAGCCACTGGTTCCGCAAGGCCTTTGACGCTACGGTCTTCGGTTTCGCTCCCCAGCGCATGACCCTGGCCGAGACCAAGCCGCTCGTCCACGGAGCTGACGAACGCATCACGGTCGAGGACGTGGAACTGATGGAGAACCTCTACACGTGGCTGCCGCCGAGGCTCCTCGGCTAGGCTTACCGCTTCATGTTCACTCGCATAGACCACATCGGTGTCGCGGTCGAGGATCTCGATGCCGCGATCAAGCTTTACGAGCGGAACTTCGAGATGGAGCTCGTTCACCGCGAAACCGTCGAATCGCAGGGAGTCGAGGCCGTGCTGCTCGACGTCGGTGACGGCCACGTCGAATTGCTGGCCGCGCTTGGTCCCGACACGCCGGTCGGCAAGTTCATCGCCAAGAAGGGACCGGGACTTCACCATGTCGCCTATGCGGTCGAGGACATCGACGCAACGCTGGCTTCACTCAAGGAGCAGGAAGTGAAGCTGATCGACCAGGAGGCCCGCACCGGCATCCGCCAGAGCCGGGTCGCCTTCCTTCACCCCGCCGCAACCGGTGCCGTGCTCACCGAAATCGTCCAGCCGGCGGAGGATCACTGATGGCCTCCGCAAAGACCAGCGTCGAGATCGGTTTCGACGGTGGCCAGGTGATCCCGGCCCGCCTCGACGAGAGCCAGGTCAAGAACCTGCGCAAGGCGCTCGGCTCGGGCGAGAGTCCTCATGAGATCGAGACCGAGGAGGGACTCCTCCTGATCGATCTCGAGAAGGTCATCTTCGTCCGGATCGATTCCGGCGCCAAGACCATCGGCTTCTGAGCCGGGACTGGCGATCACCGGCCTGTTTCCGGCAGCCGTTCGGGGGAAGATCTCCCCTGGATGCCTGATCGAACGAGACTGAGCCGCCGCAGCCTGCTCAAGAGAGCGGGCCTGATCAGCGGCGCGCTCGTGCTCGGCGGTGCGGCCGTGCTCGACCGCACCCTCTGGCGGGACGATCCCGTTCCCGGTTATCTGTCCGGGTTCAACGACGATTTCGTCGCTTACTCCACATCCAGTGCGGCTGCTTCCGTCTTGCCCGATCTGAAGGCGGCAGGCGGCAGGTGCATCCGGATCGGGGTCGACTGGGGCCGGGTCCAGGCCGACGGCCCTGACAGTTGGGACTGGTCCTACCTTGATCCGATCCAGATCCAGTGCCTTGCCGCGGGGGTCGAGATCCTGCCGACCGTGTTCGGCTGTCCTGAATGGGCAGGGCCGGTGGTCACAGCTTCCCGTCGGGCCGTCAAGGGAAGCCCCTACCCGGATGATTCGTTTCGGACCTGCAGTCCCGAGTTCGACGGCGAGTTCGGACGATTCGCTGACGCGACCTTGCGACGCCTGGATGCGCCGCGCAAACTGGCTGAGGTGCCCCGGCTGGTTTCCGCGGTCGAGATCCTGAACGAACCGAACTTCTGGATCTTCGGTGACGTGCCGGCGGATCGTCTCCGGGAGCTGACCACCGCGGCGGCCGAAGCGGTGAACACCAGCGAGCAGGCCGGGGCGTTCTCCAACCCGATGCGGGTTCTCTCCGGAGGGCTTGCCCCGCTTTCCAGCATCGCAGCGGGAGAGAAGTCGGCCTTCCCGCCTCGCCCCTCCTGGCAGGACTATCTCTCCGAGCTCACCTCGGCCGGACCTCTCGGGTTCGACATCGGAGTTCATTCCTACGAACTGGGTAAACCGCCCGCCGGCGAAGTCACAGCCCCGGAATCGAACCCCACCGATCCCTACGCTCGGGCCCGCGAGTTTGCGACCTGGCAAACAGGCAGAATCGTCGAAAGGGTCGACGAAGCCCTGGCGCTCACCTCGCGGGACATCTGGCTGACCGAGACCGGCGCTTCCTCGGCCTCCACCTGGCCGGAAGACGTCTTCACCCCCGAGTACCGCCTCGCGCACGGAGAGGAAATCCAGGCTGAGGTGCTTTCCGGGGTCGCCGACGCGCTGAAGTCCCGGCCGCGCTGCCGCTCGATGATCGTCCATCGTCTCTACAGCAACGACGAGGCCGAACCACCACCGAACCAGGGCTCGGGATTCAGCAGCGACTACTTCCAGTACGGGGTTTACGACGCGATCGATGGGGCGCCCAAGCTCGCCGTAGCGGCTCTGGCCGAAGCCTGGGGCTGAGACGCTCTACCCGTCTTCCGTCACTTTGCCGAGCAGCTTGAGGTACCTGGCCCGGCGGACGAAGGTCTGCTTCATCTCGTCGGTGATCTGGCTGAGGAATTCCTTGCGATACAGATCGTCGGTCAGCATCGAGATCGCGAAGTAAAGCCCGGTGAACGACGCCATCGCGGTCGCCACCCGGAGCAGTTCGGAGGTCAGCTGGGCTTGCCGTCCGGCCAGCGGAAACTCGACCAGGATCACCGCGGGGTCGTCGGTCCAGCGGACGATCGTCTCGGCGTTGATGGTCAGCATGCCGAAGATCACGAAGAAGAAGGCGACCGCGAAAGCGACCAGCAGCACCTGAAGAGATTGGCTGACGAACAGCACCAGCCCGACGTTGAATCTCTGGCGGGGCCGGAGCGGCGGGCCGCCCGCCCCCGCCTCCTTCTCCAGGTCCTCGACTTCCCGGGGGATGCGGGCAAACAGGAAGCCGGAACCGAGCAGCACGAAAAGTCCGACCAGCAGCAACAGCGAAGCGTCGGGGAGCGAGCTGAACACCTCCCACAGCTCCGGGGTCAGGAAGAGGATCAGGGAGAAGATCATCAGCAGCGGTACCGCCTTGACCAGCAGCCCGAGCGAGCGTGAGAGTTCGTCGAGTAGGCGGGTCATCGCCCAGCGGACGATCGAGATCACGCCGAAGCCGACCACGCCGAGGATGAGCGCCAGGAGGCCAAGGTTGAAAAGCGCGGTCAGGGCGGCGATTCCCCAGTGAGCGGAGATCAGGCCGGGCAGGAGTGCCGGGATGATCACGAAGGCCGCGAGTTCCGGCCGGCCCACCTTGCGCGGCAGGGAACGGAAGGGCCGGCCCCTCAGCTTGTTGATCACACCGAGCGCGGCGAGCAGGAAGGCCAGACCGATCGCGACCGCCGCGATGTTCTCGCCGGTCGAGAAATCGTTGCTGAGCGGACCGAGCAGCTCGGCGACCAGAACCAGCCCGAGCA
>JAEYSQ010000128.1 GCA_023434465.1 Actinomycetes bacterium | reverse complement strand
GGTCATCGCGGCGGCGGTTATCGCTTTCGCGCAAGGCTCCCGGAGGGGACTGATGATCGTCGCGGGCGTCGGTTTCGCGCTCTGGACCATGCAGGCTCTGGTCGCGGAGCCGGGCGTCGGAGGGCGCCTCCCGAACGACATCCGTTACCTGCTCCCCGGCGCCGTCGCACTGCTCCTGATCCTCGCCGAGGCATCCCGAAGAGTGGCCTGGTCTCCGACCCTGGTGGCGCTGGTCTGGCTGGTTGCGATCGCCGGCATGGGCACCAACCTGAAAGTTCTGAACGGGCAGGGGGCTGCGTATCGCGAGCAGGCCGTCGCCTTCCGGGACAACGTCGGCGCTGCCGCGGTCGTGGTCGGGGACCGGCCACTCAGTGAACCTCCCGACGAGATGGTGGAGACTCCTGCCGGCGCAGTTCTGGCGATGGCCAATCTCCCGTGGGGCGAGTTCGGGACCAGCCCGGAAGAGCTCCTGACCCGGCCGGCAGGCAGCCGCGAGCGGATTGATCAGATCCTGATCGGGGCGACCCTGCCGCGGATCGAACCGGCGGCCGAAGCGGCCGGCAACTGTCGGGAACTCACCGCAGCCGGGGGTCTCGTCTCCGGCGAACTCGAAGCAGGTACTACGACCTTCCGCGCGCCCACGGACGCACAGCTGCTGCTCGGAAGGTTCGCTGATCGCCCCGCTCATCCGGTCGGCACTCTTCCAGCAGAGCGCCAGATGAACCTCATTCTGGCCGACGACACCTTCGATGGACCCTGGCACTTTGCAGTCGCCGCGCCCTCGATCCAGATGTGTAGCACCGGTGCTTTACCCTCGGGCCCATGATCTCGGTAATCGTTCCGGTCCTGAACGAACGCGAGTCGATCGCACCGCTCATCAGTGAGATCGGTGACGCCTGCGAGGGCCTGGGAGTCGAGTGGGAGGTCGTCGTGGTCGATGATGGCTCGACTGACGGCACGTTCGCCGAGGCGAGAGAACTCGCGCGGCAGAATCCGCGGGTGGGGGTGGTGCGGTTGCGGCGGAACTTCGGCAAGTCCGTCGCCCTCGCGGCCGGCTTCCAGGTGACCCGCGGCGACGTCGTGATCACGATGGACGGGGACGGCCAGGACGACCCGGCCGACATCCCCCGGATGCTCGACGGGCTGGAAGCGGGTTCGGATCTGGTCTCGGGCTGGAAGCGGGACCGGCAGGACCCGTTCAGCCGCCGGCTCGCGTCGAAGATCTTCAACTGGTTCACCGCCCGGGTGACCGGGGTGAAGATGCACGACATGAACTGTGGCTTCAAGGCCTACCGCGGCGAGTGCGCCCGCTCGATCGAGGTCTACGGAGAGATGCACCGGTTCCTGCCGGCCTTCGCGGCCCAGCAGGGCTGGCGGGTTTCGGAGATCCCGGTCAACCACCGCGCCCGCAAGCACGGCCGCTCCCGATTCGGGCTCGAGCGCTACCGCCGCGGCGCGCTGGACCTGCTCACCGTCGCCTTCCTCGGCCGCTACCGGCAGCGACCACTTCACCTGTTCGGCGCGCTCGGCGTCGGGCTCGGCGGCCTCGGTTTCCTGATCTGCCTCTACCTGTCGGTCATCTGGATCGGGGGCGAAGCGATCGGCGACCGTCCCCTGCTCTTCCTCGGCGTCCTGATGATCGTGGTCGGGGTGCAGCTCTTCTCGCTCGGCCTGCTCGGGCAGATGCTCGTCGCAAACCGGCGGGACCGTCCCAGCGAAGAACGGGCCTGGGTCGAGCAGGTGGTGAGCCCCGGGATCGACCCGGAAGTGTCGCTCAGTCGCCTCGAGGCCGGCAGCGCGCGATGATCCAGGGCATCGAAGTCTGCAGTTCGACCACTTCTGCCTGAGCTTCGAGGAAACCGCGGAAACTCTTCGGGTTCCAGTGGTTGACGTGCTCGGGATGGTTGCCCCAGCTCTTCAGGTACTTGCCGCGGGCCAAACTTCCGAGCCGGAACCAGGGTTCATGCGGGACGGACATAACGACGTCACATCCGCTCACCCGCAGCAGCTCGGAAAGTCCTGCGTTGGGGTCCGGCAGATGCTCCAGGACTTCAAGGCAGAGCACCAGCTCGAAGCTCGAGTCCTCAAAGGGCAGGTCGAGCAGGTTGCCGACGCTCAGTCTCGCTTCCGGCAGGCGCGCTTTCGCGAACTCGATTGATTCGGGGTTCAGGTCGATCCCGACCGGGGCCGGCGGAAGGATCGAAGCCAGGCGCTCCAGGGTTTCCCCTTCGCCGCATCCGGCGTCGAGCACCGATCCGGCAGCGAGAGGTTCGACCGTTTCGCCGACCGTGCGAAAGAAGTTGCCGAACATGCGCCGGACGACCGGGTTCCCGGTCTGGAACTTCTCGAAGTTGGTGGTGTCGACTCCGTCGGGGCTCATTTTCTCCTCAGGGTCACGACCACCTGGTAGATGTCTGCGGTCATCACGGCGACGTCGGTGATCTCGAATTCAGCCGAGCTGTGCTCTTCGATCCACGGCAGGGTGATTATCGACTCGCCGTAGTTCATTTCCTCGCCGTCGAACTGGGGGTGGTCCTCGACCG
>JAEYSQ010000229.1 GCA_023434465.1 Actinomycetes bacterium | reverse complement strand
GAGTCAGGGTAACCGGCCTGGCCGCCGGTCGGGGGGCTTGAACTTGTTGCGGTCAAAGGTTCAGGCAACGGACGAGGGCGGCGGAGCCGAAACCCCGCCGCCCGTTCCGTGTCAGCCCATCGCTACTCGTCGAGATGGAGCTGGGTTACTTCGTCTCCCCGTTCGCCAGTCCTGATCCTGATCGTTTCCTCGACCGGGATAACGAAGATCTTGCCGTCTCCGATCTCCCCGGATCGCGAATGACGCAGGATCGTTTCGACGACGAGGTCTTTTTCAGAATCGGCAACCACGATCTCGATCTTGAGCTTCGGCCGAACATTGACCGTAACCGTGGACCCGCGATAGGTCTCGACGATTCCCTTCTGTCGCCCGGAGCCCTTGGCTTCCAGGATCGACATCGACGGGATCCCCTTCTCGAGCAGTTCGGTCCGGATCGGTTCGAACGCTTCGTGACGAATGAATGCTTCTATCTTCTTCATCAGATTGACTCCTGTCTAGACCGATTCGGGGGTGGCGTCAGCCGCCGTTGCGATCGGGGTGCCTGCCATTGACGGGGTGTATTCACCGACCGGGAGTTCCGGCTGGGGAATGAATGCTTCCGGGTAGCCGTACATGCCGTGGCTCGAGATGTCGAGACCGGCATCCTCTTCGGCTTCCGAGACCCTCAGACCGATGGTGGCCTTGATGATCGCGAAGACAGCGTAGGAAGCCGCCAGTACGAACCCGAAGGTCGCGACAACCGCCAACGCCTGGACCCCGAGCTGACCGAGGGCCGAGCTGAAGCTGGCATCGCCGAAGATGCCGTACCAGATGCCGGGACCGGCTCCGTCGACGATCAGTCGCGGCGAGGCGAAAATCCCGACCGCGATCGTACCCCAGATGCCGGCCAGGCCGTGTGCGGAGAGAGCGCCGATCGGGTCATCGAAGAACTTCTCGATTGCGAGAACTCCGGCGACGACCACGAAGCCGGCGATCAAGCCGATGATCGGAGCCGCCCAGTACTCGACGAACCCTGCCGGAGCAGTGATTCCGACGAGACCGGCGATCGCGCCGTTGCCCGCCATGCCGACGTCGAGGGCCTTCGTCTTGGCGTACACGAGGATGCTGGCGCCGATCACGCCCGCCGCGGCAGCGAGTTGCGTGTTCAACATGACCTCGCCGAAGAACGATCCTTCGGTGACGAACGTCGAGCCGCCGTTGAAGCCGAACCACCCGATCCAGAGGATCATGATCCCGAGGCCGACCAGCGGCATCGAGTGGCCGGGAATCGCCCGCGGAGAACCGTCGCCCGCGTACTTGCCCTTGCGGGCGCCGAGCAGAAGCAGGCAGGCCAGACCGGCGGTAGCACCGGTGAGGTGGACGACCGAGGAACCGGCGAAGTCCATTACCGGCTTGCCTCCCACGTCGGAGAGCAGTCCGCCGCCCCAGACGGAGTGGGCAACGATCGGGTAGATCAGGGCGCCGAAGACAAACGCGAAGATCACGTAGGCGCTGAACTTGATCCGTTCCAGGGTCGTGCCCCAGACGATCGCCAGCGAGACGGCACAGAAAGCCAACCCGAAGAGCATCAGCATCGTCGTGTCCGCCGTCACGGCGGTACCGAGAATGTCCTGGTCGAAGTGGAAGAAGAACCCGTCGGTACCGATGATGTTCGAGAGGCCGCCTTCACCGAAGCCGGCGACGCCGTAACCGAGCGCCCACCATGCGATGGTCACGACGGCCAGGTTCACGAGGATCTTGGCCACGCCGGTACCGGCGTTCTTCATCCGTGAGAAGCCGATCTCGAGAAACATGAATCCCGCCTGCATGAAGAAGACGAGGATGGTCGCAACGGCGACCCAGACCATGTCCAGTTCGAGGGCCTTGGCGAGGAAGACTTCCTCCTCGACCGGGGCTGCCCCGGCCAACCCCGGGATCACCAGACCGGCGAACATCGCGAGTAGCGACGCTATGCCGAGTTTCTTGACACTCATGTAGAGAAATCCTCCTGTTTACGCCGGGCCCAGAACCCGCCGGTAGCGATTAGCTTTAGCTGACCGGGCAAATCTAGAAACTGGGGGAAGGCACGATTTTGGCCACTCGGAGGAAATGACCGCTCCCCCCTTGTTCGATTGTCAAACCGGGCTAAACCGGCTTTGCGACGGCCTTTTCGGCTTCGTAGCGCTCTCTCTGGATGCGCAATTGCCGTTTCGAGTACCAGCCCGCAGCCCAGTATGAGCCGATCACGAAGACCAGTGCGAGCAACTGGGCCAGCACGGTTTCGACCGAGGGATGGACCCCAAGCCAGGTCCCCATCCAGAGCGGTATGTCGACATCGATCGGGTGAATCGGAAACCAGCCGACCCCCTGCAGGGTCCGCACCGTGTTGCCGACCATGGTGAACAGGACCACGGCGATCAGGACCCCGGTCACGATCAGCATCTTCTTGTAGGGCAGTTTGCGCTCGGCTTTGAAAGTGATGAAGCCGACGATCGCGGTGCCGGCCAGACCGAAGGCCACCCCCGCGGCAACCACACCGACTCCCGAGGAGAGCTGAAGTGCCTGGAGGAAGAGCACGGTTTCCATTCCCTCGCGGAAGACCGAGGTGAATCCGAGTACGTAAAGACCGGCGATCGTCGCGGTGCCGGCGACGGCACCTGTCGCCACGTCACCGGTCAGCGCTTTGCCGCGCTTGCGGTGGGAAGCGATCCACTCGGTCCAGTAGACCCGGTGGAAGAACCAGTTGAGGACCACGACAAGGACCGCGATCGCGACCACCCCCACGACCGCCTCGAGCTTCTCGCCGTAGGCGGCGAGTGATCCGAGCACGGCGACCGCGACCACGAAACCAAGAATCGAGGCCGGCAGGGCCAGCAGGGCGCCCCGGTAGATCGGCTTGCGCAGCGCCGCGCGGGCACCGATCATCGAAGCGGTGATCGCGGCGATGATCAGGATCGCCTCGAGGCCTTCACGGAACACGATCAACGAGGCGTTGGTGATCGCGGTCGCATCCGAGACCCCCTCCCCGGTCTTGTCGCGTGCCTCGGCCAGCGCTTCCTCGAGGACGAGAGTGGTCTCCCGGACCTCGGATGCGGGTGCTCCGCTCTGGATCAGGCTGGCCAGTCCGGGAACACCGCGGGCCCCGTACCAGAAGAGACCCTCGATCTCGGCTACCAGTTGGGGATCGAAGGCGTTGAGCTTGAGCTCCGGACCGAACTCGAAAAAGGCATAGGCGGTGAGCCGGGCCTGTTCGGCCTGATTCTTCTGGCCCGCCCCGACCGCAGCCACCAGTTGGTCGAGGCTGATCTGGACCAGGTCGAAGTCGGCTTCGTCGCTTGACTGCTTCCACTCGTCGGGAAAGATCCGGTCGATCTCGTCGGTGATCTTCTCGTGGAGATCCTCGACCTCGGATTCGGGAACTACCCGCTTGCGTTCGTTGGCGTCGTTGACGAACACGCCAAGCCGGTCAAGATCGGCCTGGACTTTCTCGACCGCGGCTGGGTCGATCTCGAGCAGCGCCGCTTCTAGGTCGGTGAACGCCTGCTGGACCCCGTCGTGGAAGGCGCTCGCTTCCTGGAGTTCAAAAGGAATGGTGATTCGCCCGTCGTCGGTTCCGTCGTTGTACTCGATCGGAATTAGGTCGAGAAACCGGATCAGCTGGGCAGCCCGACGGATCAGTTCCTCGTCGGTGAACGGGGCGGCCACGAACCCGTCGAGGTCATCGGCAGTGGCCTGCGCGGCTCTCCGGAAGCCTCTGACATCGGTTCGGGCGGCGGTCTCGGCGAGACCCGCGAAATCCCGGTTGGACTGAGCGGTCTCAGCCTCCCCGCGCTGCTTTCTGTACTCGGCTTCGAGGATCTGCCAGTACCCGTTGACGGTCGCGGCGGTTTCAGCCAGGCGTTCGGGAAAATGTCGCTCGACGGCCTTTTCAGCTTCCGCCTTGTTGGTGGCGAGCCGGGACTGGTAGGTGTCAAGCAGGTCCTTTCGAACCTGAAGGGCGGCTTCCGCCGGGCTGGTTTCACCGTCGGCCAAGGCGATCAGGGCGTCGGTTGCCCCGGTGCCCACCCGTGTGAAGCGAGTGCTTTGCCGGAAGTCACGAATCTGGAGCCACTCCCTGGCCGCGGCGGCCCGGCCGGCGGCGCTGAGGTCGATCGTGCGGTGAAAGGCGCCACGGCGAAGGGCCGCGATGATCTCGCCCCGGGCTGCCGCGAGAGCAACGGCGTTTCCGGCGGCGATCGCGGCCGCGGCCCGGTCGAGCTGACTTTCGACGACGCGAAGGGTTTGCGGTGCGCTGGCAGAAAGTCCCCGGCGAAGCGGACCGGAGATCGCCTTCGTCGCCCCCTGGATCGAGCGGCCCGCAGGATCTCTGAGGATCAGATCGGTCTGTGCTTCGAAAAGGCTGTTGGTGATCTCGTCGGCTGCGCGCCAGGGCGGGTTCCCCCCAGCTTGGGTCTCAGCCGACGTCGCCGGCGCCGGCGTAGCTGCGATCAGAAATGCGGTCGTCGCGACAATCGTCGTGACGGCCGCGATGACGCGGCTTCTGACTGGACCTGAATTGGTCGAAGCCGGCGTCAACGTGTGCTCACCCCGGGGTTCAGCCTTCCTGGATCTCGATGTCCAGATCCTTGGCGGCCTGGGTCACCTGACCGGCGATCCGCTCGGCGCGGGCCTGCATTTCGGCTCCCAGCTGATCGGCCTGGCGGGCCGAGAACTTCTCGCCCGCGGCTTCGCGATCACGCAGATCTTCGGCCGAGGAGAGCAGGTTTCCGAGCTCGGCTGCCGTCTGTTCTGCCTGGTCGGCGTTCTCCTCGGCGATCTGCGGTTCGATCTCTTCGTAGGTGAAATCGATCCCGGTCAGGATGTCGGCGATGTCGGAGAGACGGGAAGTGGCTACGAAGCCGGCTTCCTTGGAGTTCTTCTCGCCGGCCACGAACGATGAGAGTTTCCACTGCTCGAAGTACTCGCTCATGGTCGGGGTCATGACCGTGATCGCGGTAAACGCATCTGAGGGCGTGATCACGATTTCCTGCGCGTCCTTGTCGAGGTCTCTGGCCTGCTTGTTCAGTTCGTCGACCGATGCCTTGAACACGTTCGCCTCGGGCAGGCCTTCGCCGAACGCGACTTTGCCGTCACCGTTGACGTCGGGTTTCACGCCCTTGGCGGTCAGGTCGTCATTGGTTCCGTAGAGCGAAGTCTCGATCAGGTAGAAGAGGTTGCCCGGCTGCTTCATGACCTTCCCGTTGGGCAGGGTGAGGTTGAAGGAGACGGCACTCTCCGGATCGGAGGCGTCCGAGCCCGCGTCGATGTCGGTGTCGTACTGGGCGGTCCGGGGAATTCCGGCGACGATGCCTTCCATCTCCTCGTATGCCGGGTTGGCCTTGACGAAGGCGTTCTTGGCGTCGGTCAGGGCCGCATTCACCGCCTCGCCGTCTTGCTTAAGCATCGCGGCGTAGTTGAAGCCATTGGCCTTGGCGAGGTCGTAGTAGGCATCACCGGCGGTCTTCATCGCGTCGGTCTGTGCCACGAGGTCGGCCGAATGCTCGGTCAGGTACGACTTCACGGCGGTCAGACCGGCGTCTGGCTCATCGGAACCGGAACCGGAATCGTCGCTACCACAGCCTGAGATCAATCCTGCCGCGACGGCCGCGACGACTAGAAAGGACGGGACGGGCTTCGGGAACTTGCTGGTCAACGGAACCTCTCCGATCGACGGACGCGGCTCCTGGGAAACCGCCTGGACGAAAAATACTTTGGGTACCCTAACTAATTCCGCAGGAGATTGTCGGAGATCGCCCGGAGAGTCGGGCTGGTCCTAGAGGAAGGCGGGACCGCGTTCGACCAGGCCGCGGTAAAGGGCTTCCTGGATTTGCTCCCGGACCTGTTCGGAGAGATCGAAGACCAGCGACCGATCCTCACTCGATCCCGGACCGTAGCCGGACAGATCGATCGGCTCGAGGAATTCGATTCGCCAGCGGGAGGGCAGTGGCAACAGGCCGAGCGGACCGAGCAGCGGGAAAGTCGGGGTGATCGGTACGTAGGGCGAGCCGACGAGCCGGGCGAGCGGCTTCGACTCGCCCAGTTTGGGATATATCTCCTCGGCCCCGACTACCGCCACGGGCACGATCGGGGTACCCGTCTCGAGGGCCACCTCGACGAAGCCGCCCCGGCCGAAACGCTGCAGCCGGTAGCGCTCGGTGAACGGCTTGCCGAACCCCTTCTGGCCCTCGGGAAAGACCATCACCGGCAGATCGGCCCCGAGCAGGCGGCCAAGATTCGCCGGGTTTGCGGCGACCCCGCCCAGCCGTCGCAGGATGTAGCTGGCGAACGGCAGGTCAAAAGCCCAGTTGAGCACCATCACCCGCAACCAGCGCGGCAACGGATGCTCCTTCTGGATCGCCGTTGCGATCATCGCACCGTCGAAGGGAAAGATCGTGCCCGAGTGATTGGCGACCAGCAGCGCCCGGCCGTGGCCGGGAACGTTGGCCGCACCTTCGACCTTGACCCGCCACCAGGACGAGTAGAGGAACTCGAAAATGGGGAATACCGCTTCGGTGAACTCTTCGTCAAAGCCCCACTCGTCCTCGTGGTACTCCCCGGTCAGTCGACGGATGATCCTGTCCGAAGTGGACTGGACGGTCGAGGCCCACTCCAGAACGGCCTCCGGGGTCGGTGCGGAAGGAGCGTTCACCGGGGCACACTCCTGACCGGAGAGCCGGGATGGGGCGACGGGAATAGCCCCTGCGCTCCCCGTGACATACGGGCGAAATCGCGAGCCGTTCCTTCGGAGTCGAAGGCGAGCTCGTAACCGATCTCCTCACGCAGGCGACGATTGTCACATCCCCGGCCGTAGCGAAGCAGGAGTTCGCCGTCGCGATAGAGATCGGCGCTGCCGACATGGTTGCCGACCCTCCGGTTGATCAGCCTGACCAGGACAGGTGGCAACCCGACCGCAGTCTTGCCACAAAGCCTCACCAGGCGACTGAGCGAGATCGCGCCGTCGGGGGCCACGTTCACGGCCCCCGGGACGGGATTCAAGGTCGCGGCCGCCAGAGCTCCGGTCGCATCGTCGGCGTGGAGCAGCTGCAGCCGCGGGTCGAAGCCCATCCGGGTCGGTACTACCGGCAGGTTGAGATAGCGATTGAAAGGGGTATCCAGCCCGGGCCCGACCTCTACCTGGAAGCGGAGCATGCAGCAGGTGACCTCCGGACGCCGGCGGGAAAAGTTCTCGAAGTAACCCTCGAGTTCGCCGATGTCACGCTGAAACCGGGTGACCAGGGGAAAACGACGGGCCATGTCCTCGGTGAAGAAGGCCGGGGCACCCGGCGCCGATCCATAGATCGCGGCCGACCCGCGCACGATCAGTGCCTCGAGCCCGGCAGTCTTTTCGCAGGCGGCGAGCAACTGCAGGGTGCCGATCACGTTTATGTCGTGGAGCGCTCGGGACGGCCGCCCCTTCTCGGGATACCACACGATCCCGGCGTGAACGAGTACGTCCGGTTCCAGCGCGGGCAGGATCCTTGAGATGTCCGGGCTCCGGATGTCGGCCTCGACGAATTCGAACTGGCCTGGATCCAGCGCCGGAGGACTCGTATCGAGGCCGATGATCTCGCCTACTCCGGGCCGTTCTCCCAGCACGCGGGCCAGTCTGGACCCCCACCTCGTGGAAATGCCGACGATGACCACGCGCTTGCCGCTCATTTTGACACCGCGCTCGAGAATCTGGCTTCGCAACGGGCCAAAACCGCGTAACCCTAACCGTCAGGTTGAGCGTTTGACTTACGCTCGAGTTCGGCCAGCCGCCCGGAAATCTCGTCGATTCTTTCCTCCATCCGGCGCAACTCTTCACGACTGACGAGTCGCATGCCTTCCAGAGTCCCCCGGGCATCCAGCCCTCGTCTGGTTACCTCGTCAACCAGTCCCTGAGCCCGATTTTTCGTCTTGTCGCTCAGATCCTGAGCCTGGCTTCGGGTCTTCTCGGTCAGGTCCTGGGCCTGAGCCCTGGTGCGCTCAGTGGCGGCGAATGCTCCCTCGATCGCCTCCTTCAGACCCTCGGGCATTCCGCGTCCACCTGACTTTTCCGATCCGCTATCAGCCATGGGGCTAGTTTACTTTGCCTCTGGTGACCGGCGACAGAAACCCTGAAAGTCAGACCGTCTGATGCCCGTGAAGATGAATCCGATCGAGGCAGCCGCAGCGGATGCCATCCTGGTCGGCGACCCGCGCCGCGCCTTCGCGCTGGCCCAGGAACTCACTCTCCAGCCGAAGATGAGCCATCAGGCCCGTGGCCTATGGGGTTACAGCGGGTTGTCTCACGACGGGCGACCCCTGACCGTCCAGTCGACCGGGGTCGGAGGACCCAGCGCCGTCCCGGTCATCGGCGACCTCGCGGCGCAGGGGGCGACGCGCATGATTCGTCTCGGAACCTGCCTTGCCACGGACCCCGGCCTCGATGCCGGAACGGTTCTGCTGGTCGAACGGGCGGTCATAACGGACGGCGCTGCGAAATTGCTCAGTGACGGCGAAACGTTCGCCCGGCCCGACCAGCGGTTACTCGCCGCCTTCGACCGTCTCGGACGCCGGGCTACGGTCTCGAGCCACGATCTGGTCGAGCGCCACGAGCCGGAAGGTGCGACGCGGCCCGATCCAGGTCCGGCCGTAGCCCGTGACCTGCAGACTGCCGCCACCCTCGCCATGTGCCGACGGCTGGAAATGCCGGCAGCCGCCCT
>JAEYSQ010000218.1 GCA_023434465.1 Actinomycetes bacterium | reverse complement strand
CCGGGCGAGATCGAGCTTCATCTGAGGAACGCGGGACCGGACGCGGTCACCGTCCAGCAGGCAGTCGTAAATGACGCCTTCGTAAGTTTCGAAGGTGGAGGAGAGCCGATCGGCCGGCTCGATTCGGGCAAGGTAACCCTCGAATTCCCCTGGGTCGAAGGTTCCCCGTACACGATCGGCCTGATGACCTCGACCGGGGTCGTGATCCCGGCCCAGGTCGCGGCAGCGGTCGAGACCCCGAAGACCGACGGTGACTTCCTGCTGTCGATGATCATCATCGGCCTCTACATCGGGGTGATCCCGGTCACCCTCGGGATGATCGTGCTGCCCGTGCTGCGCCGCGGCGGACAGCGCTGGATCACTGCCCTGATCGCCTTCACGGTCGGTCTGCTTGGGTTCCTCGCGATCGACGGGACCTTTGACGCGTTCGAGCTGAGCGCCGAAGGAGGGGGAGTCTTCGGCGGGGCGGCGCTGGTCATCCTCGCCGCGGCACTCGCCTTTCTGCTTCTTTCGGGAATCGATCTCGCGATGAAGAAGCGCCGCCGGTCAGGCGAAGCCGGTGGTGCGTCCCCCTGGCACCTGGCGCTCATGGTGGCGATCGGAATCGGTCTCCACAACCTCGGCGAGGGGCTCGCGATCGGCTCGGCCTACGCGATCGGCGAACTTGCGCTCGGAGCGTTCCTGATCGTCGGCTTCGCGATCCACAACACGACCGAAGGTCTGGCGATCGTGGCTCCGCTCGCCGAGGAGAGGGTGCGGCCCTGGCGACTGCTCGGTTTCGGACTGATCGCCGGCGGGCCGGCGCTCCTTGGCGCCCTGATCGGCGGTTCGGTCGGCAGTCCCGAGGTTGCCGCCGCCCTGGTCGGGATCGGAGTCGGGGCAATCGCCCAGGTCGTGGTGCAGTTGCTGCCGGCAATGCGTGACAGGACCGGCAAGCTACTCACCCCGGTCAGCGCTGCCGCGATGGCGATCGGTGCTCTGGCGCTCTATATGACCGGTCTCCTGGTCGCTGTCTAGCGCCAGAGAAAAAAGTTTCCCCGCCCGCGTAAGTAATGGGCCGCTTCCTCGTTGCACGGGTGAAAGGGCTTACAAAGCCAAAGGATCCAAGAGAGGAAACCATGTTCTCAGCAGACGACAGGACCGGCACCCGAGGCCACCACTCCATTCATCTACGAACCTTCGCAGCGGTGGTCGGTGCCCTGCTTTCGACCTTTATCGGGATGTTCCTCGTCGGAGCTCAGCGGGCCGATGCGGTCCCGGTTGCACACCGTTTCGCGGACCTCAATCCTGGTCCGAGCGATTCTTCCGCCCGGTCATTTGTTGCCAACGGTGGCGCCCTCTACTTCACGGCGCGCACTCCATCGACCGGGGACGAACTGTGGAAGTTGAAGAACGGCAAGGTCAACCTGGTTGCTGACATCAATCCCGGCTCCAAGAGCTCGGATCCGTCGCAGCTGGCCGTCTTCGAGGGCATCCTTTACTTCGTCGCCGAAGACGGCACCAACGGCCGCGAGCTTTGGCGCACCGACGGCAACACGACCTCGATGGTGGCCGACATAAACCCGGGCGACAGCTCGTGGCCCACGGCGCTGACCGCCCTCGGGAACCGGCTCGTGTTCATGGCCGACGATGGCGTGAACGGAAAGGAACCCTGGATTCTCAGCGGCAATGTCGTGACCCTGATCGAAGATCTTCGTCCGGGAGCCAACGGTTCGGAAGCGAACGATTTCACGTTCTTCAAGAACCACCTGTACTTTCGCGCCAACAACGGGGTGATCGGTCAGGAGCTCTTCCGGACCGACGGAGACTCCGTCGAACCGGTCGCGAACATCAATCCGGGAGCCGCAAGCTCGAGTCCCGGCAACTTCATCGAGTTCGGTGACTTCCTCTACTTCCGGGCGACCGGACCCAACGGCCAGGAGGTCTGGCGGACGACCGGAGTGATCACGGTTGAACTCGAAGACATCAACCCTGGTGCTTCCTCCGGCAGTCCGGGGCAGTTCACCGTGATGGGGAGCCATCTTTACTTTCGCGCCTCCGACGGTGCTTCCGGCAGCGAGCTCTGGCGGACCGACGGCCAGTTCCCGGTTGATTCGACCGAGATGGTCGCGGACATCAATCCCGGCGCTGAGGGATCCAGTCCCGCCTACTTCACGATCTACAAGGGCCAGCTCTACTTCCGGGCATTCGAACCGGCAGGCGGTGAGGAACTGTGGCGCTCCAGCGGCAACGGCGCCGAGCCGGCAGGGGAGATGAGTCCGGGAGCGGAGGAAGAAACCAGCCTGAACGAGATGATCGTCTTCAATGGTCGCCTCTACATAGCTGCCCAGGGTGACAACCGAGGCTATGAACTCTGGGCGTCCGACGGTGGTCAGCCCCAACTGGTCAAGGACATCCTCGAGGGCACGGACAGCAGCGAGCCGTACAACTTCACCCCGTTCGGCAACTCGCTCTACTTCGCGGCCGACGATGGGGTCACCGGCTGGGAGATGTGGCGGGTCACGGACGACAGCTCGGTCACCGTGAAACTTCCCGCGAAGAAGATCCGGGTCAACCGTGCCGGCCGCCTGAAGGTCAAGGTCAGGTGCGCCATCTCGGAGATCTCCGGACCTTGCACCGGCAGGGTGGTAGTCCGGACCAGGGGCAAACTGGTCGGCAAGGGCAAGTTCGTTGCCGCGCCGGGCTCCGCGGGAACGGTCAACCTGAAGCTCACCAGGAAGATCCGCAAGCTGGTGCGGAAAAGCCGGGCGGCCCGCAAGGTCACGGTCCGGGTCACCGCCCGTGACGCAGTCAAGAACAAGCGGACCCTGGCCAAAGGCGTTCGCTTGATCGGACCCGGCCTGAAGTAGCCGGCGCACAGGTAGCCAGGGGTCAACCGGCCCCCGGGGGGGGCCCCCCCACCCCCCCCGCCGCCCG
>JAEYSQ010000158.1 GCA_023434465.1 Actinomycetes bacterium | reverse complement strand
GAGCGGGTGAACCTGAGCGGGGGTCGTTTCGATATCCGCTCGGGCGAGGACGGAACCACAATCACCGCCGCCCTCCCGGCCCGCCGGCCCTGATCAACGCCGCTACCCCGGACCGCTTCAGACTTCGCGGAAAGTTCCGCCCCGTAGCTCGATTACGCGGTCGAAGCTTTCAGGGTCGACGATCGTGTGAGTGATGACGAGGATTCCGCAGCCCCGGTTGCGACGCTCGACGAGACGGCGCTCGAGTGCCGCCGCGCTTTCCGGATCAAGGTGGGCGGTCGGCTCGTCGAAGATCAGGAATCGGGCGCGGGAAAGGAACACCCGGGCCGCCGCGATCCGCTGGCGCTGCCCGCCGGAAACCTTGGAGCCGTCCTCGCCGACCAGCGAATCGATGCCTTCCGGCAGCGAATTGATCCAGTCTTCGAGACCGGCCTCGGCCAGGGCCCCGAAGATCCGTTCGCGGTCGGCTTCGGGCTGGCCGAGCTTGACGTTCTCGGCGATCGTGGTGTTGAACATGTAGGCGTCCTGCGGGGCCAGGCGAACCGCTTTGCGGAGCTCGTCCTGCTCGAACTCCCGGATGTCGGTCCCACCGAGGGTGATCGTCCCGGAATCGACGTCACGAAAACGGACCAGAAGTTCGGCCAAGGTGCTCTTTCCGATTCCGCTCGGGCCGGTCAGCGCGATCGCCTCGCCGGGCCGTATCTCGAGGCTGGCGCGGTTCAGCAGCAGCCCGTCCCCGGCCTTGTAGCCGAAGTCCACGCCCTCGAGCCGGAGCGGGCCGCCGGCCGGGATCGGCCGGCCGTGTTCCGGGTTGACGACCGGGACCTGACGCTCGGTGACCTCCTCGATCCGGCCGGCGGCCTCATCGGTCGAATCGATGACCGCCGCCGCCTGGCTGAGCGGCGTGATCGCCTCGAAGGCGCCCATCGCGAGCAGGGCCAGGGCGGCGAGCATCACCCCGTTGAGCTCGCCGGAGGAGACGGCCGGAATCGAGACTGCGGTCACCGCGACCGCGGCACCGACCGCCAGCGTCGTGCCGAGACCCTCCGCCAGACCGCCACTCATCGCATCTCGACGCTGAAGTGAAACCAGGTGCCGGTCATCGTCTTCGGCGCGAGCGAGCCAGTCGTCCTCGCGTCCGGCCACTGCGATCTCGGCCCCGCCGACCGCGATCTCGTGGAGATCGCCGGCCAGGCGGCCGCGGGCCCTGGCCTGGCGCCGTCCTGCGTTGCGGGCCGTCCAGCGGGTCAAGGCCGGCGCGGCCAGGCCCCCGACCAGCATCGTGGCCGCCAGGACCAGGCCGGCTACCGGAAGGATTATCGAGGTCAGCGCCACACAGACGGCCGAACAGAACATGGCGACGAGTGGCGGCGAGAGTGCCCGCAGATAAAGATCCTGGAGCTTGTCGACGTCACCGACAAAGCGACTCATCAGGTCGGCCCGGCGCGAGCCGTCTATCCCGGCCGGAACCAGCGGGATGAGACGCTGGAAAAAGCGACCTCGCAGATCGGTCAACGTGCGGAACGCAAGGTCATGAGAACTCAACCTCTCGCCGTAGCGAAGCAAGGCCCGGCTGATCCCGAAGAAACGCACCCCGACGATCGCTACGGTCAGCGAGAGAATCTCCGGGCGTTGGGCCGCGCGGCTGATCAGGTATCCGGAGGCGGTAAGCAGGCCGACCGCAGCCAGGACTGTGGCTGCCCCAAGCAGAACCGAGAGCGTCAGAAGCTTCCAGCGGCTGCGCGTCGCCAGGGCGGCGCGGCCGAGCGGACTGCGTTGAAGCCGGGCGGCGATCATGCGGTCACCATTTCGCTCAGTCCGCCCTTGTCGAGAACCAGGGTCCGGTCGGCCTTGGCGATCGGTTCCTCGCGGTGAGAGATGATCAGCGCGGTCCGTCCCCTCGCGGATTCGTTGATGGCGGTGGCCAGTTCGACTTCGGTTTCGTGGTCGAGATGAGCGGTGGGTTCGTCGAGGACCAGGAGTGGCGCCCCTGAAATCAGCGCCCGGGCCAGGGCGATTCTCTGCGTCTGTCCGGCCGAGAGTCGGCGACCGCCCTCGCCGACCATGGTCTCGAGTCCCCCGGGGAGACTGGCGACGAGTTCGCCCAGAGCGGCGGTCCCGATCGCGACGGCGACCTCCCGTTCGCTTGCCTCGGGGTTGAAGAGCCGCAGATTGTCGGCCAGGGACCCACTGAAGATGGTCGGCCGCTGCGGAACCCAGGCGATTTTCTTTCGCCAGTCCCGCGGCTCGACTTCAGCCAGGTCGGTTCCGCCGCAGATGATCCGACCGGAGGCCGGCTCGGCCAGCCTTAGCAGCAGATTGGCGAGGGTGCTTTTTCCGCCTCCGCTGGGGCCGATCAGTGCCACCGTCTCTCCCGGAGCAAGTTCGAGGTCGATCGATTCCAGCACCCGCTCCCGACCCGGCCACGCGTATGAAACGCCCTCCATGGCTACCGACCAGCGGGCCGGGTCGGGAGCGGGTACGGGTGCGACCGGTGCGGCCACCGCGGCCGGCTGGTCGATCACCTCGAAGATCTGTTCGGCCGCGGCCATGCCGTCGGCGCTGGCGTGAAACTGGGCCCCGAGCTGGCGCAGCGGCATGTATAGCTCCGGGGCGAGCAGCAGCACGGTCAGTCCGGCCACCAGTTCCATGTGGCCGCCCGCGAGCTGGATGCCTACCGCGGTCGCGACCATCGCCACGCCCAGCATCGCCAGCAGCTCGAGCACCAGCGACGAGAGGAACCCGATCCTCAGGGCTCCCATGGTTTCCCGCCGGTACTCCTCCCCCACCTTTGCGATCGATCCGGCCTGCGAGTAGGCCTGGCTGTTGGCCCGGAGCGTCCCCAGCCCGCCGACCAGATCGAGGAAATGGGATGAAAGTCGCGACATGCGCTGCCAGCGTTTGCGGGTGCGCTGTTCGGTCAGGAGACCGATCAGGACCATGAAGAGGATGATCAGCGGCGCTGTCACCCCCAGGATCGCGGCCGAAATCCAGTTGTACTGAACCACCCAGACCAGCACCGCAACCGGCACGATCGCGGCCAGCACCATCTGCGGCAGGTAGCGGGCGAAGTAATTCTCGAGAGCGGCGACCCCGTCGATCGCCGAGCTGACCAATGCCCCGGAATGTTCGTCCTGGAGCGCTCTGGGACGCTTCAGCAGCAGGTGCCGGGAAAGTTTTTCGCGCAGCTCCGACATCACCCGCGCGGCTCCGAACCGGCCGGCGCTCTCGAAGCCGGCGGCGGCCAGACCACGACCGACCGAGATAACCGCCAGCCAGCCGAGCAGGGGCACCACCGCGGCGAAGGAGTCGCCATCCATGAAAACCCCGGCGATCACCTTCGCCAGCAGGGTCGCCTGAGCGATGATCAGGACGGCCTGGAGAATTCCCAGGCCAACCGTGAAGATCAGGTGATTGCGAGCGACGCGGCTGGAGCGGGCCAGCCGTCGCTGGGTTTCACGAGCCTGTCGGCTCGCCCCCGGTGCCCTGGTCTTCTGACCCTGAGCCACCCGCGGCCTCCTTCTTTTTCTGGTCGAGCAGGTCGAGCGGTGACTTCACGTCCCCGAAGCCTTCGGCCGAGACCCGGTGACGGAACACCCAGTAGGTCCAGGCCTGGTAGATCAGGACGACCGGCACCAGCAGCACCGCGACCACGGTCATCACGGTCAGGGTGTAATCGGTCGAGCTGGCCATGCTGAGGCTCATGTTGAAGTCGGAGCTGATGCTGGAAACCATCGCGTTGGGGAAGAGGTCGATGAACTGGGCGATGAAGTAGAGCGCGATGCCCGCGGCGGTCCCGATGAAGGCCCGCAGGGGCTGCGCCTTAGCGTTCAGGGCCGCGAAGACGAAGCCACCGACCGCCAGCGCCGCCGCGACCAGCGAGAGAATCTCCAGCGAGTCCTGGCGGATCAACGTCCAGGCCATGAAGGCAGCGCCGAGTAGGGCCGCGACCGGGGTCGCCTTCGTTGCGACTGCGCGAGCCTTCTCACGCACGACCCCCTCGGTCCTGAGCTCCAGAAAAAGCGCTCCGTGGGCAAAAAAGATGGCCAGAGATGCCAGCCCGCCGAGCAGGGCGTAGATCGAAAGCAAATCGAAGAAGTTGCCCACGTATTCGAGTGAATCGACGCCGTTGGTCGAGACCGGCTCGATCGGCGTGCCGCCGATGATGTTCGCCCACGCGACTCCCCAGAGCAAGGCCGGAAAGAGGCTGCCGAGCGCAATGCACCATTCCCAGCCGGTCCGCCAGGCCTCGGTGTCCCGTTTGCCCCACATCTCGAAGCCGACGTTGCGAACGATCAAGGCGACCAGAATCGCGAACAGGGCGATGTAGAAGCCCGAGAACAGGGTCGCGTACCACTCAGGGAAGGCGGCGAACGTGGCGCCACCAGCGACGATCAGCCAGACCTCGTTGCCGTCCCAGATCGGCCCGATCGTGTGCAGGATGGCCCGCTTCTCTTCGCGGCTGCCGCCGATCAGCTTCATCAGCATGCCGACCCCGAAGTCGAAGCCCTCGAGGATCAGGTAGCCGATCCAGAGAACCGAGATCAGCAGGAACCAGACGAACTGGAGTGTTGTTGTGTCTTCCATCAGATTTCTCCTGGTCCCCTAGTAGGCCATTCCCGTGTAGGGCTTGTCTTCGTCGCCCTCCTTGATTTCGGCCGGACCTTTGCCCGCCGTCCTGAAGAAGATCTTTCCGGCGAACACGGCCAGCACGCCGTAGAGCAGCGTGAAGCCGACCAGGGTGATCCATACCTGTTCCGCACCGACTGTCGGAGAGTTGGCGTTCTCTGTCTTCAAGAGACCGAACACGACCCAGGGCTGACGGCCCATCTCGGTAAAGATCCAGCCGGCCGAGGAAGCGATGAACGGCAGCGCGGCCGCTGCCATGGTCAGTTTCAGGAAGAGCCGAGACTCGTTCAGCTTTCCCTTCCGGTTGAGGAACCAGCCGACGACCCCGAGCAGGGCGAGCAGGAAGCCGATCCCCAGCATCACCCGCCAGGACCAGTACGCGATCCAGACGATCGGCGCGTACTCGCCGGGACCGTATTCTTCCTGGTACTCGGTGTTGAGGTTGTTGACCCCGAGCACTTCGGACTCGGGCTTTCCGGTCATGATGAAGGAGAGCGCGTTCGGCAACTGGAGGTTGCGATTAGTCCTTTCGGGGTTGCCTTCGAAGTCCCCGGTCGCAAAGAGGGATAGCCCGACCCCAGTCTCGGTCTCGAAGACGGCGTCGGCGGCAGCCATCTTCATCGGCTGTTGATCGCTCATCAGCACTCCGTTGAAGTGACCGACTCCGAGGTTCACCACCGCGGCGACCGCGAGCACCGGCAGGGCGATCTTCATCGAGGCCCCGAACACCCCGGTTTCGTTCTTGCGCAGCAGGTGCCAGGCGGAGATGCCCGCAATCACCATGCCGCCGGTAAGCAGCGCGGCGAGCATCGTGTGCGCCATCGCATAGAGCGCGGTGTTGTTGGTCAGCACCGCCCAGATCGAGGTCAGCTCCACCTTGCCGGTGGCATCGTTCATCTCATATCCGACCGGGTGCTGCATCCAGGAGTTGGCCGCGAGGATGAAGTAGGCGGAGAGCATGGTGGAAAGAGAGACCGCCCACATACAGAGCAGGTGGACCTTCTCCGAGAGCCTTCCCCAGCCGAAGATCCAGAGCCCGAGGAACGTGGATTCGACGAAGAAGGCGGCCAGGCCTTCCATCGCCAGGGGGGCACCGAAGATGTCGCCGACGAAGCGTGAATACTGCGACCAGTTCATGCCGAACTGGAACTCCTGCACGATCCCGGTGGCGACGCCGAGCGCGAATGAGATCAACATCAGCTTGCCCCAGAAGCGGGTCGCCCGGAGCCACTTCTCGTCCTTGGTCCGGTACCAGCGGGTCTGATACCAGGCCGTGAAGAAGGCCAGCCCGATCGTTAGCGGCACGAAGATGAAGTGATAAAGCGTGGTGATTCCGAACTGCCAGCGGGCGAGCTCGAG
>JAEYSQ010000118.1 GCA_023434465.1 Actinomycetes bacterium | reverse complement strand
CAACCCTGCTGATCGAGTTCCCGAAGCGGACCGACCCGATGGTCCGGGCCCTGCTCGCCAACAAGCACGAAGGGGCGAACCCGGACTACGAAGAAACCAACTTCGAACGGGAACTCGAGAAGCGCTTCACGGTCGAGCGTCGCGAGGAGCTTCCGTCCGGCGACCGGATCCTCTTCCTCGCCTCGCCGCGGTAGGGAATTGGACGCTCCGGGCGAAAGTTCGGAAGTGGAAGTGAAGAAGGGATTGGCCGCGGTCCTCGACCGCCCCGCGCCGACCCGTCGTCAGCTGCTGCTCGGCGGTGGCCATGTCGCTGCGCTCTGGGCCCTCGCTTTCGTCCAGCCGCTGCTCGACCTGCTCGGTTCCAACCCCGATTTCTTCGTCGCCCGCGGCAACAGCACCGGCGACATCCTGATCCTTGCGTTCGGGTTCACCCTGCTGCCGCCGCTGGCACTTTGGCTGGTCGAGTGGCTGACCGCCAGGATCAGCTCGAAGGCCTACTACTGCCTGCATTTCGTGCTGCTCGGCGTGATCGCCTCCTTCTTCTGCATCCAGCTGGTGTCGGACCTGATCACCGCCCGCTCGGCGATCGTCCTGCTGGTCTCGTTCGCGCTCGGGTTCCTGCTCGCCTGGACGATCTTCCGCTTCATCTTCGCCCGGAACCTGATGGACATCCTGATCATCGCCCCGGCGGTCGTCCTGCTGCTGTTCATCTTCAACTCGCGGACCAGTGACCTGATCTTCCCCAAGGAGGGCGATTTCGAGCTCGCCGCAGACTCCGGCCGCAACGTGCCGGTCGTGCTGGTGATCTACGACGAACTCGGCACTTCGAACCTGATGACCTCGAAGGGCGGGATCGACGGCCAGCGCTTCCCCAACTTCGCCCGGCTCGCGAAGACGAGCACCTGGTACAAGAACGAATCCACCACCGCGTTTTTCACTCCCCTTGCCGTGCCGGGGATCCTGACCGGGATCCGCGCCTCGGCCGAAACGCTGCCGACCTGGCAGGAGCAGCCGGACAACCTCTTCAGCCAACTCGGCCGCAACCGGCCCCTCCACGTACTCGAACCGATCACTGCGATCTGTCCGGATGACCTCTGCCCCGACCGGAACGCGAACGCCGGCCAGCTCACCCGCTTGAAATCGCTCGTATCCGACCTCAAGTACGTCGAGGGAAAGCTGATCCTGCCACCCGGACTCGCCCGGAAGCTGCCCGACGTGAGCTCGAACTTCGAGGGATTCGGGGAGGGCCGCGAGGACGAGAACCTGAAGCTCGGCAAGCGCAAGAAGAAGCGCGGCAACCTGGCGGTCAAGCCCGAGGCGCAGTCGGACCCCGAGATCTACCGGCAGTTCATCCGGGAGATCCCGGACAGCGACCGTGGCCTCACCGTGATGCACATGCACCTGCCCCATCAGGTCTGGAAGTACGACCTTCAGGGCAACCAGTACAACGACTCGCCGATCACCCTGCTTTCCCGCAGCACTGGAAACTGGATGGTCAATGCGAACGGGATCGCCGTCTCGCAGTCGCGGATGTACGTCCAGACCGGATACGCAGACCGGATGCTCGGGGACTTGCGTCGCAAGCTCGAGACGCAGGGCCTCTGGGACGAAGCGATCGTGGTGGTCACCGCCGATCATGGGATTTCTTTCGAGGGCAATGGCGTGCCGCAACGACAAGCCGACGAAAGGGCGATGGGCGAAGTCGCCAACCCGCCACTTTTCATCAAGTACCCGGGCCAGAAGAAGGGCGTGATCTCAGACAAGCACTCGATGACCCTCGACATCGTGCCGACGATCGCGAAGGCGGTCGGGGTGAAGGAACCGTACGAGACCGACGGAGTGCCGCTGCAGGGACCGGTGCCCGCCCGCGAGGTGACGGTCACCGACCCGAAGGGCAACGAGACCTCGGTCAGCCTCGAGGAGATGATTCGCCAGCGGAACGCCGCGATCGCCAGGGCCGACCAGCGGATGGGAACCGGAGGCTTCTACACGCTTGGTCCGGTGCCGCAACTGATCGGGCGGACCGTGCCGCCGGTGCCGGAAGGAACCGCCGAGGTCCTGCTGGACGAGCCGGACCTGGGCAGGGCATACGACCCCGGCGAGGACCTGGTCCCGATGTTCATCACCGGCACCTGGAACGGCGCGGTACCCGCTGCTCCGAAGCAGGCACCGGTCTTCGCGATCGCCGTCAACGGAACGGTCGAGGCCAGCGCCCGGCCCTTCAACTTTGACGGCCGAGTCCATTGGGGAGCCCTGGTAAGACCTGATTCCCTTCACCAGGGGAAGAACACCATCGGCATCTACCGCCTGAACGGCAATCGCCTCGTGCCGCTCGGCGGTAACCAGGGCTAGGGGAAACCCTTACCGGATTCACTTTGGTCCGGTGCGGGCATGTGGCTCCCGGGCCTTCGGGGGAGCGAAGCGACGGACCGGGAGGTACATGCCCGCACCGGGCCCCAGCTTCGGGGGAGCGGAGCGACGGACCGGGAGGTACATGCTCGCGCCGGGCCCACCCCGCTTCGCGGTGGCTACCGGGGAGGTTGGGGCCACTTCGGGGCCCAGTTGCGGCAGGTCTGGCCGTGGCAGCCGCGCAGAATCTCCAGTTGCCGGTCCAGGTACCGCATCACCCGCCGGTAGCGGGGGTCGCGCGCACGGTTCTCGAGTTCGGCGGGGTCGACCCGTAGCACGTAGAGCTCGCGTTCTCCGTTTTCGTAGCGGACGTACTTGTAAGGGCCGAGGCGGATCCCGACGTAGTTCTGATCGGGACTCTTGACCGAGGCGCCGGCACCCTTGCGGGCCGGGACGGTTGAAGCGCTCCCGCCCGTCTGGTCCGGATCGTCCGGATAGTCACCGGGAATCAAGCGCGTGATCGTCGCGTAGCTGGAAAGAAGGATCGGACGACGGGAACGCTTCTTCGGGTTCATCCAGAACGGCTTGAGCGACCGGCCGTCGATGGTCAGGGCGGCGCGGGCGCCTGCAAGCTTGACCACGGTTGGCGCAAGGTCCTGGTTGGCCACCGGTTCGTAGCTTCTGGTTTTCGCTTTGATGCCCGGTCCGCGGATCACGAACGGCACCCGGACCGCCGGCTCGTACGGCAGGAGCTTGCCGCGACTGATCCGGTGCTGGCCGGTGAAGAAGCCGTTGTCCGAAGTGAAAATCACGTAGGTGTTGCGGAGCCGGCCGGTTTCACGCAGTGCCTTGATCACCCGTCCGACCCCCTCGTCGACCGAACGCAGCGCCTCGACCGACTTGCGGTACTCCGTGTTGATCTGGTTGATCTCATTCGAAGTGAGTGGCGCCGCGCTGTCTGCGTCCTGAAGAAACCTCGGCTTGTCGGAGATGTCGCGTTCGTTGAAACCGGCCGGTCGCGGTCCCGGCGTGCGAAGAGCCGTGTCGTAATGGCGCGGGGCCGGTTCGGGACCGATTGGAGGTCTCGAATCGCCGTGCGGCGTGTGGTAATCGATCTGCAGGAAGAACGGTTCGTCTCCGGCGCTTCGAATCGCCTCCTCGGCCTGGATCGACATCGAATCGGTGTGGTAATTGCAGATCTCGATTCCGAGCCAGGGACAACCGTCCGGGTCGCGACCGCCGCCCGAGTCGTAGTAGGGAAAACCGAGCCGGGGGGTGATCTCCCCGTTGATGTTCTGCCGGTAGCCGTAGAACTCGCGGGTCGAGTTATCGGTCGCGTCGGTGACCCAGTTGTCCCAGCCGGGCGGGACGGATGTTGCCGCCGGAGCGTCGGGACCGCCGTAGTTGTTCATGAACTTGCCGAAATGATGGGTGCGGTAGCCGGCCCGCTGAAGCCAGACCGGAAGGTTCTCGTACATGATCGGATTGTTTTGCCAGGCCTGCCAGCCGCCACGCGGACCACCGATCCGGACCACCCCGTGGTTCTGGGTGTAACGGCCGCTCAAAAGCGAAGCGCGCGAAGGTGCGCAGAGCGGAAACGGGGTCAGGTACTGGGCGAAGGTGATCCCCTTGTCCCTCATCAGGGCCATCGTCCTCGGCATGATCTGGCGCCAGTTGTCGTAGAGATCACGGAAGCGGCGGTCGAACTCGTTGAGTGGCTGATCGTCGGTCTGGATCACCACGAAGCTGGGTTTTTCCGCCGCGGCGTGAGCACCGGTGGCGAGCAGTCCGGCGGCGACCAACCCCAGACAGCCGGCGGCAAGCAGGGCTGCGAGTCCGCGGCGGATCACCGGCCGGCTTTCCGCTTGAGTTTGCGGGACGCATACGGCGCCGCCGGCAGTCGCGCGGTGACGGCCCGGCAGGTCGCTCCCCGACAGGTCTTTCTTGCCGCCAGCTCAACTGAAAGGCGGGCCGCGACAGCTCGCCAGGCAGGACTGGCGATCCGGTTGTGAAGTTCGGCCGGATCGGCCTTCATGTCGTAGAGCTCCCGCTCTCCGTTCGTGTATTCGACGTACTTGTACCGTCCGGCTCTGAGGCCGAAGTAGTTGCGGGGTGGTGCCGATGCCGAAGCGCCGGCACCGTCCGGCGGGGTCGCATCGGCCGGAACGTCGTTCGGGCCGATGTACGACTCAAGCAGAATCGGCCGCCGGGTCCGCTTCTTCGGGTTCTTCCAGAACGGTTTCAGTGACCGGCCGTCGAAACCCCGGGGCAACTTCGCTCCGGTCAGGGAGATGATGGTCGGGGCAAGATCTATGTTCGCGGCCAGCTCACTGCTCCTGGAACCCGGCTTGATCCCCGGACCGCGAACCAGGAGTGGAACCCTGGATGCCGGGTCGTAGGGGAGGAACTTGGCGCTGCCCAGTCGGTGCTGCCCGAGGAACTGGCCGTTGTCGGAGGTGAAGAAGATGAACGTGTTGGCCAGTTTTCCGGTCCGGCGGAGGGCCTCGACCATCGCGCCGACCCCGTCATCGACCCCGCGCAGCGATTCGACCTCCTTCCGCCAACGGGTGTCGATGCTCTTGATCTCGGCGCCTTCAATCGGCGGTATGTCCCGAACGAATGAGGGCTTGTCGGAGACGTCCCGTTCGTTGAAACCCGACGGGCGCGGGACGGCAGCTTTGAGGGCCGAGTCGTAGTGCCGTGAAAGCGGCTGGGGGCCGATCGGGGACCGATGGTCGCCGTGCGGCGTGTTGTAGTCGACCTGGATGTAGAAGGGCGAATCACCGGACTGCTCGATCTGCTCGACCGCGTTGCGGCTGAACAGGTCGGTCGAGTGATCGCAGGCCACACCGGGAACCGGATCGACCAGGTTCGCGGCCGTGCATTCGGGCGGATCGGTGCCGACCCCCCACAGGTCGTAGCCGTTGGTGCCGAGCGGTCCGACCACGGTCCCGTTCACGTTGAGCCGGGTGCCGTAGTAGAAGAGAGTGCCGCCGTATGCCGGGACGTACCAGTGGTCCCAGCCGGGCGGGACGGTCGTTTCGACCGCGCCTCCTTCACCGAGATAGTTGTTGGTGAATTTGCCGATGTGGGCGGTCCGGTAACCGGCCCTGTCGAGGGCTACTGCCAGGTTTTCATCCATGACCGGCAGCGCCTTCCAGCCGTCCCAGCCACCCTCCGGTCCGGAGTTCCGCTTGAAACCGCTGGTGTGGGCGTACTGACCGGAGAGCAGCGCGGCGCGGGACGGGGAACAGATCGGATGGCTGACGTAATAGCTGCGAAACTCGATTCCCTTCTTGCCGAGCAGGTCAAGCGTCTTCGGCATCGCCCGCCGGGTCCGGTCCCAGGGGTCACGGAAGGTTGCCCGCAGGCTGCTCAGATCCTGATCGTCGGTCTGGATCACGATCACGTTCGGGCGCCCCGGATCACCACTCTGACGCGCCTCGGCGGCGGCGCTCGCACGACCGAGCGACGCAGCAGAAAGCAGCGTGAAGAGCAGAAGCAATGCCATGGACTGGGCCAGGTTGTTGCGCAATCTTCCCTTGATCTTCCCTTGAAACCGCTCAGCTCCGCCTGAGTTTCGGCAAGGGGAGCCTTCCGGTTCCTTTCCTGCAGGTAGCACCGTCGCAGAATCGCCGCCACCTCATCTGACGTTTTAGGACCCGGGTCGCCCGCCGGTAGCCCGGCCAGTGGATCCGGTTTGAAACCTCACCCGGATCGAGTTTCAGGTCATAGAGCTCCCGGCCACCATTCTCGTACTGGATGTACTTGTAGCGGCCGGCCCGGATCGCCGTGAAGTTCAGGGCCGGGACCGTTGCCGAAGCCGAAGCTCGGTCGCGTGGAACGGAGATCCCCCGAGCCTCGAGATGGGCGTACAGCGCCCGTGAAGGTTCCCGGTAGGACTCGAGCACGACCGCCCTTCGCCCGATCTTCGCGGGGTACCGGAACAGCCGCTTCATCGAACGACCGTCCGGCGGGGTGAGCAGCCGGGCACCGGCAAGCTCGGCGATCGTGGGGGCCAGGTCGACGTTGCTGACGATCGCTCCGGAGCGCCGGTTTCTCTTCACGCCGGGACCGCGCACCAGCAACGGAACGTTGGCCGAAGGTTCATAGGCGAGGAACTTCGAGTGGGAGTAGCGGTGCTCGCCGAAGAATGCTCCGTTGTCCCCGATGAAAAAGAGGTAGGTGTTGCCCAGCCGTCCGGTCCGGCGCAGAGTTCGGACCACGCGGCCGACACTCTCGTCGATCGCCCGCAGGGACTCGAGCTCGTTCTGCCAGCGCTCCCGCATCCGGACGATGTCACGGACCGTCAACCGGCGGGCGCCCCGACGAAGAACCTTCGGTTTGTCGGAGATGTCGAACTCGTTGAAGCCCGGGGGTTTCGGCAGTGAAGTGCGTCGGGCCGAGCCGATGTGCCGGCTGGCCGGCTCGGAAGCGCCGTTTCCGTCCGCCACCGCATGGGGAGCCTCGTAGTCGATCTGGACATAGAGGGGCTTTCGCGGCGCGTGTCTGATCACTCTCAGGGCCCGGGTGGTGATCTGGTCGGTGTGGTAGTTGCAGGCCAACCCACCGGTCGGGCATCTGCGGGGGTCCTTGTTCTTCCATGCCTGGTACCTCAGCTTGCCGAAGGGTCCCTTGATGCGCCCGTTGATGTTCAGCCGGTAGCCGTAGAAGCGGCGGGCGATACCCGGAGTCCAGTCGGTCGCCCAGTAACTCCAGCCCGGCGGGACCCTGGGATCGTCATAGCCGGACCGGTTGCCGTAACCGTTGACCAGCCGACCGAAGTGGGCGGTGTAGTAGCCGGAACGACGCAGCGAGACCGCCAGGGTCCGCGGCCAGACCCGGCTGGCCGCGAGGCCCTGGGCGCCGCCGAGCCGTCCGAGATTCCTGATCAGCCCGCTGGTGTGGCCGTACTGGCCGGAGAGCAGAGCCGACCTCGACGGGGAACAGACCGGGATCGAGGCGTAATAGTTGGTGAACTCCACGCCCTGCTTCCCGATCAGGCCGAGCGTGTTTGGCATCGTCCTGTGTTTCCTCTTGTGCGGTCCGATGAAATTCGAATGGAGCATGCGAACGGTCTGATCGTCGGTCTGGATCACGACGATGTCGGGCCGGGCGTGGGCCAGCTCGGCGGAGCGGCCAAGCGCAGCGGCGAGCAGGGCTGCCGCGAGGCCGGTCAGCAGGAAAAGGGCGCGCAGGCGCCACGAGCTGTTGATTCCGGAAATCAAGTGGGCCAGAGTTGAAACCCCCCGGGGAGCGGCGAGTTTCCCCCATAAGAGAATAGGATCGCCGACCGATGTCTGACCGGGCGGACAAGGCCGCGCCGCTTTTGCCTCCGTCCATTTTCATGGGGGGTCTGCATCTCGCTGCCCTGTGGGCGCTTGCGATCGTCCAGCCGATGCTCAATCTGCTCGGCAACAACCCGGACTTCTTCGTGGCCCGTGACAACACTGCCGGTCAGATCATTCTCTTCGTCCTGCTGCTCGCGATCGTGCCGCCCCTGTTGGCCGCTCTGGTCGAGCTGCTGGTCGAGCAGGTCAGCCCGCGGGCCCGCTGGTTTCTCCACCTCGGTCTCTGTGCCCTCCTGCTCTCCGCCTTCTCCCTGCAGGTGCTCAAGCAGTTTGCCGACGGACCGGCCTGGCCGATGATCGTTCTGGGTTGCCTGCTCGGTGGCCTGCTCACCCTCGGTTATGCGAAGGCCAGGTTCGTCCGGTCGATGACCGACATCCTGGTCATTGCGCCCCTGATCATCCTGGTCTCTTTTTTCTTCTTCAGCGACGCATCCGAACTGACCACCTCCCAGGCGGAAGTCCAGGCCCGTGAAGTTGTCGCCTCGGACCCGGCCCCGGTCGTGATGGTGATCTTCGACGAGTTTCCGGCCGGCTCGCTGATGACTCCTTCGGGGAAGATCAACCCGAAGAGATTTCCGAACTTCGCCGGCCTGAGGGAAACCTCGACCTGGTACCGGAACACGGCGACCGACGCCTCCTATACGGCGATCGCGGTGCCTTCGATCCTGACCGGCCAGGAAGCCGACCGCGACAGCCTCCCGACCGCGGCCGACCATCCCGATTCGATCTTCACCCTGCTCGGCAAGGGGTGGAAGACCCAGGCGATCGAGCCGATCACCCAGCTCTGTCCCGAGCAGGTCTGCGGCGAACGGGACGGAACCGGGAGCTCGACCGGGAAGGCGCTCAGCTCGCTTCTCACCGATCTCCGGACGGTCTCCGCGCACCTCTTGTTGCCGGCCGACATGGGAAGCAGCCTGCCCGACATCTCCCAGACCTTCGAAGGGTTCGGCGAGCCGGACGACGGTGATTCGATCGAACGCGGGCGGGCTCGCCAGTGGGTCCGCGACCGCCTCGATACGGGAGAAGGCTCTCTCGACGGAGAAGGCGACGTGAGAAGTTTCGTCAGCTCCCTTCCGGCCAGCGGCCAGACCTTCGATTTCGTTCACGTGGAGAAGCCGCACTATCCCTGGACCCACTATCCGTCCGGGCGCAAGTACACGGCTGGCACCGAGGACTTCCGCGCCTTCATCACGGACACAGACTGGCTGGCTGGCCCGTATCTGACCAATCGGGCTCATCAGGCCCACCTGCTCGAAGTCGGGTTCACCGACCACCTGCTCGGCCAGATCATCAACAAACTGAAGAGTCAGGGTCGCTGGGACGAAACGCTGTTCGTCGCCACCGCCGATCACGGCGCCGCCTGGAAAAAGAATGCGAACCGGCGCGAGGCAGCCCCCGAAAC
>JAEYSQ010000103.1 GCA_023434465.1 Actinomycetes bacterium | reverse complement strand
ACAACTATGTGGCCGAACTGGCCGAGAAGGTCGGCGCCCCGGGTAACGCCCGCCACCACGCGGAAATTGTGCGCGAGCACGCTCACCTGCGCCGTCTGCTCAGGGCCGCCCAGGACATCGAGGCTTCGGTCAACAATCGCGAAGCCGATGCGGCAACGCTTTCCGAGCAGGCTGAATCGGAACTGTTCAAGGTCGCCCACAAGGAGCAGGAGGGTGACTTCCGGCAGCTCGGGGACGTCCTCTTCGACGAGGCTGACCGGCTGCACAAGCGGATCACCGGCGAACTCAAGGCTTCCGGGGTCCCGACCGGCTTCGATGACCTCGACGAGAAGACCGGCGGGCTGCAGCCTTCGAACCTGATCATCCTCGCGGCGAGGCCTTCGGTCGGCAAGTCCGCCT
This sequence comes from Actinomycetes bacterium, assembly GCA_023434465.1. Taxonomy (GTDB): domain Bacteria; phylum Actinomycetota; class Thermoleophilia; order Solirubrobacterales; family 70-9; genus 67-14. The sequence goes on along the minus strand of JAEYSQ010000103.1, from coordinate 3,720 downwards.
TCGTCGCCAACATCGCCGAGAACATCGCGGTCGGGCAGGATCGCGCGGTCGCCTTCTTCTCGCTGGAAATGTCCGAATCGGAACTGGCCCAGCGTTTCATCGCCTCCCAGTCGGGGGTCAAGGGCGATCTGCTTCGCAAGGGAAAACTGAGCGCCGAGGGCCGCGAGTGGAAGAAGGTCAACAAGGCGCTCAACAAGCTCAACGACGCACCTCTTTTCATCGACGTCACCTCGGATCTCGGCCTGCTCGACCTGCGGGCCAAGGCCAGGCGTCTCCACCAGCAGGAGCTGAAGCGAAACGAAGGCACGGAGAAAGAGGGTCAGGGCCTCTCGCTGATCATCGTCGACTACCTGCAGCTGATGCGGATGGACGAACGGATCGCCAACCGGGCCGAGCAGGTCGGTCAGGTCAGCCGTGGGCTGAAACTGCTGGCGGCCGATCTCAACGTGCCGGTGGTCGCGCTCTCCCAGCTCAACCGTGCGAACGAAAACCGGCCGGACAAGCGGCCGATGCTCTCCGACCTGCGTGAATCCGGCAACATCGAGCAGGACGCCGACCTGGTCATGTTTCTCTACCGCGAAGACGTCTACAAGAAGGATCCGAACGAACGGGACGGAACCGCCGAAGCGCTGATCTCCAAGAACCGCAACGGTCCGATCGGCATGAGCCCGCTGATCTTCATGGCCCAGATTCCGAAGTTCGTCAAGGCCAGCCACGAGCACATGGCCGGCGAAGGCTCGCCCCAGGCGGTCCGGGCCGAAGCCGAGGTGGTCTGATGGCGGTCGAGGAGTACGGCACGCCGGCCAACGGATTGCCACCCTGCCCCTTCGGTCGCTGCGACGGATCCGGCTGGATCCTGAACGAGGACAACAGCACGGCGACCGAATGCGATTGCCGCGAACCCCGGTTGGCCCGGGCCCGGGCGTCCGGGATCAACTCGGTCCTGCCGAAGCGCTACCGCGGCGTTTCCTTCGACCGCCCGCCGGTGACCGAGATCAATCCGATCGTGGTCGGCGAGATCCGTACCTGGATCGAGTCGCTTGACGAGAACCTCGACCAGGGCCGAGGGCTCTGGCTGATGGGTGACACCGGCACCGGCAAGACGACACTGGCGATGCTGGTCTCGAAGGAAGCGCTGAAGCGCGATCACACGGTGGCGATCTATTCGATGCCCAAGCTCCTGGCCCGGATCCGGTCAACTTTCGACGCTGAAGCGGGCGAGGAATCGTACGTCGATTTCTTCGAGCGACTCTGCGAGGTCGAGCTGCTCCACCTCGACGATCTCGGGGCCGAGAAGCAGACCGACTGGGTCCTCGAGCAACTTTACGCCCTGGTCAATGAACGCTACGAACGGCAGAAGTCGATCGTCGTGACGACCAACCTGACCCAGCAGGAGCTTGAAACGCAGATCGGTCCGCGCACGGTTTCCCGGCTGATCGAGATCTGCGGCGAGGCGCTCCCCCTGTGGGGGGAAGACGCCCGCCAGAAGCCCCAGTTGAGGGACGGTTGAGGCCGCGTGGCCGGGTAGCCGCCGCAGCCTGAATTCCATCTAGACTGACCAGTTCATGTCAGGACTCGTACTAGTAGGAACCCAGTGGGGTGACGAAGGCAAGGGTAAGATCACCGATCTCCTCGCCAAGGACGCCTCGGCGATCGTGCGCTTTCAGGGCGGCAACAACGCCGGCCACACGATCGTGCACGATGGCGAGGAGTACAAGTTCCACCTGATTCCGTCCGGGATCCTGCACGAGGACAAGTACTGCGTGATCGGTAACGGCGTGGTGGTCGATCCGCGGGTCCTGCTGGAGGAGATCGAGGGTCTGCACAAAGCCGGGATCTCGGCTTCCAACCTGCGGGTGTCTTCCAACGCTCACCTGATCATGCCCTACCACGTGCTGGTCGATGCGGCCGAGGAGCTGAAGCTCGGCAAGCTCTCGATCGGAACCACCCGCCGTGGAATCGGCCCGGCTTACGCCGACAAGGCCTACCGGATCGGGATCCGGGTCCAGGATCTGCTCGACGAGAAGATCCTGCGCAAGAAGATCATGGCGGCCCTCGAGCACAAGAAGAAGGCCCTGCAGGAGCTGGCGGTGCGTCGCCGCAAGCTCCAGAAGGAAGCCGAGCAGGACGAGGAAATCGAGCTCGACGACCGTCTCGACCTGCACACGATCACCGAGCAGTACCTCAGCTACGGCCACCGGCTGGAACCGTTCATAGCCGACACTGCCCGACTCTGCTGGAACGAACTCGATGCCGGCAACAAGGTGATCTTCGAGGGCGCCCAGGCTGCCCTGCTCGACCTCGACCACGGCACCTATCCCTTCGTCACCTCCTCGAACCCGATCGCCGGTGCGGCCTGCGTCGGGGCCGGAGTCGGTCCGACCGACATCAGCGAAGTCTGGGGAGTCGTCAAGGCGTACTCGACCCGGGTCGGCTCGGGACCGTTCCCGACCGAGCTGTTTGACGAGGTCGGCAAGCACATGGGCGAGAAGGGCCACGAGTTCGGGACGACGACCGGCCGGCCCCGTCGCTGCGGCTGGCTTGATCTGGTCGCGCTCAAGTACGCGGTCCGGCTGAACCGGCTTTCCCACCTCGCGATGACCAAGCTCGACGTGCTCGCCGGTCTGGAGAAGATCAAGGTCGCCGTCCGTTACCGCTCCCGGGAAGGAGCGGTGCTGGAGGACTTCCCGTACCACCAGTCGATCCTTCACAACGCGACACCGGAGTACGTCGATTTGCCCGGTTTCCGGGAAGACATCACCGGCTGCCGTTCGGAAGAGGACCTGCCGCCCGCAGCCCGCGACTACATCTCCTTCATCAGTGAGTTCGTCGGCGTTCCGGTCAACCTGGTCGGGGTGGGCCCCGGACGCGACGAAGTGGTCTGGATTCAGAACTAGCGTCTTTAGGAAACCTTATTTTCGGGTTTCGCCATAAACGCTGGTGTTTGGTGTACTATGTCGTATCAGCAGTCAAGTCACTGGACGTGATAGCTGCGAACATCGTTGACTGGGGTCCCTCCCTACCCTCAGCAGCGCTTAGTCGGTGTAGTCGGGTTGGCCCACTCTCCCTTGGGTCAGCCCGACCACCGACATTTTTTATGCCCGCAGACAGGGCTTGGGAATGGGAAAGAGGCGCCAATCCGAAACCCTGGCGCACAAGTTACGCAAACGTTGCACCACGGTACAGGCGTGTCTATCAGCGCGGATGGGGCCACGGTACAGCGATGTTCATCTGACCTTCGGCGGCAGGTATCTGACCGGTCTCTTCCTGGCGCGCTTCACCGCGTCCGAGGATTCGCATGGTCAGCACGCCGGCGCCCAGGGTCGCGCCGGTGGCCAGGGTGATCTGCACCGAGAGCAACCCCTGCCGGGACCAGTAGACGTCCTGCAGGTCGAGCAGCAGCGCGGCCTCGTCGAAAGTCAGACCCATCCCGACGCCCAGGGTCCGGGCGATCCGACGGTCTGCCTTGTCACCGCTCAGGAGCAGCCCGATGACCCCCGAGGTGAAGGCGATGATGATCCCGGGTACGAAGTGGTGGATGTGGCGCCCGGCGATGTTGAGGTTCCGGAATGGACCCAGCTCTTCCCGGATCATCCAGGTGGTCAGCCGCACGAGGGCAAAGCTGCCGAGGAAGCCGCTCAGCAGGTTGAACATCACCAGTTCGCGGTTCGGGGTCGCCGAGTAGCCCTCGACCGCCACCCCGACGGTGTCGACCGCGGC
>JAEYSQ010000013.1 GCA_023434465.1 Actinomycetes bacterium | reverse complement strand
AAGCTGGGCGACCTCGGCCTGATGGGCATCCCGTTTCCCGAAGAGTTCGGGGGAAGCGGCGGGGACATCCTCTCCTACGCCCTCGCGGTCGAGGAGCTGGCCCGGATCGACTCCTCGGTGGCGATCACGATGGCCGCCCATACCTCGCTGGGTACCACGCCGATCTACAACTGGGGCACCGACGAGCAGAAGGCCGAGTGGTTGCCGGAGCTCACATCCGGCCGGAAGCTGGCCGCCTTCGGCCTGACCGAGCCGGAGGCCGGATCGGATGCCGGCAACACCAAGACCCGGGCCGACCTCGACGGCGACGAGTGGGTCGTCAACGGCGCCAAGCAGTTCATCACCAACTCCGGCACGGACATCTCGGCCTGCGTGACGATCACCGCGGTCACCGGCAGGGACGAGAACGGGCGGCTGGAGATCTCGAACATCATCGTCCCGAACGGCACCCCCGGTTACACGGTCGACCCTCCCTACCGCAAGATGGGCTGGAACGCGTCCGACACCCACCCCCTCACCTTCGAGGACGCCAGGGTGCCGGAATCGAACCTGCTCGGTCCGCGCGGCCAGGGCTTCAAGCAGTTTCTCCAGATCCTCGACGGCGGCCGCATCGGCGTTGCCGCGATGTCCGTCGGCGTCGCCCAGGGAGCTCTCGACGAGGCGATCAAGTACGCGAAGGAACGCCAGGCATTCGGCCAGTCGATCTCGAAGTTCCAGGCCATCCAGGCCAAGATCGCCGACATCTCGGCCCAGCTCGAAGCGGCCCGCCTGCTCACCTACCGGGCCGCCATCGAGAAGGACCGCGGAGAGAACTTCACCCTGACCGCCGCCCAGGCCAAGCTGATCACCGGTCGCCTCGCGGTCCGGGCGACCGAGGAAGCAGTCCAGATCCACGGCGGTTACGGCTTCATCGAGGAGTACCCGGTCTGCCGCTTTTACCGGGACGCGAAGATCCTCACGATCGGCGAAGGCACCGACGAAGTCCAGCAAATGGTCATCGCCCGCGCCCTCGGCTGCTAGACCGGATTACTTCGACCCGGCGGCCCGAACCACCGTCGCGCCACGGCATCAGCGAACTCCGGGTCGAGTTCGCCGGTGCCGAGCAGTCAGCGGAGGGCTACTTCTTGACCGTGAAGGTCAGGTGGGCGAACTGGCCGAACTTTTCGACGCTCGACAACTCGAGGCGGTCCGAGCGGATGTCACGGGGAAAGAGCGGGGCACCGGCCGACAGGGCCACCGGCGTGATCGTGATCTGAAGCTCGTCCAGGGCGTCGGCATCCAGGAACTGGCCGGCCAGGTCTCCCCCGCCGATCACCCAGACGTCTCCTTCTCCGGTAGCGCCACGGATCGTGTCGAGGTGTTCCGCGACCGGACCGCTCACGAAACGGATGTCCTCGCCGTCCGGTGCCGGCAGAGTGCGGCTGGTGAAGATGAACGTGGGGCGATTTCCGTAGAACTTCTGCCACTTCTCCGGGTGCTCGGCAAGCTTCTCGAACTCGTATACCCATTCGTAGGTGGTGGAGCCGGATACCAGCACATCAATGCCATCGAGGAACGAACTGAAATTGACTGATTCCGGCGAGCCGACCTCGAACAGCCACTCAAGCGAATCGTCTTCCGTGGCGATGAACCCGTTGAAGGTCGTCGCCGTGTAGTAGACGACCTTCGCCATCGTCAGGCAGTCAGCGGGTTGGCAGTTGTGGAACCCGCAGGACGATCCTTCAGTTCCGTCCCCCGGCCCACCGTTTCGGGGATGCCGTAGTAGTCGAGAACCTGTTGCTCCTGCTCGCGGTTGAGCGGAAGGGTCGGGTCGACTGCCGGGGCGTTGCGAATCACTTCACGGTCGTACGGGGTCCAGACCCTGCCCGCTGCCGCGGCGCATTCGCGGATCGAGATCGGGACGACCTTGCCGAACCGGCCGAGCTTGGCGAGGACCCAGGCCGGCTGACCCGACTCGCCATCCACCAGGAGACCCTCAACCCGGGCCACGCCCTGGCCGGTGATGTCATCCACCCGATAACCGTCCCATGCCTTGACGTCATCGAGATTCGGCTGATCACTCATCAATCTCTCCTTCCAACAGTTCTGCTGCGGCCGAAGCCGGGTCAATTTCCCGGCTGACCACTCGGTTCAAGAGCTCCGCCACCTGGGGATCATCCTTGATCGCGGCTTCCAGGCGACGCCTCAGCTTCGCAGTTGCCAGCCCAAGCACTTCCGAGCGCAGGTTTCGCGCCCTTCTTTCGGCCAGGGTTCCCTCCGCTTCGATGAAGGCACGATGCTCGGCGACTTTTGCGGCCAGCTCCTCGATTCCCTCGTCCCGGGCCGCTTCGGTTCGCAGGATCGGCACCCTCCAGCCGCCGGGATCATGGGCAAGCGAAAGCGCGCCCCGCACCTCGCGGATCATCGTGTCAGTCATCGGATGGTCGGCCTTGTTGACGACGATGACGTCAGGGATCTCCATAACCCCGGCCTTCAGGGCCTGGATCGAATCTCCGGAGCCAGGCATCAGCGCGAGCACGATCGTGTCGGCATGGTCGACGATGTCGATCTCTCCCTGCCCGACACCGACCGTTTCGATCAGCACGTCATCCTTGCCAGAAGCGTCCATGACCAGAGCCGCCTGAAGGGCCGCTTCGGAAAGCCCGCCCAGGGCGCCGCGGGACGCCATCGAGCGGATGAACACTCCCTTGTCGAGGAAGTGCTCGGTCAGCCTGATCCGGTCGCCGAGAAGGGCGCCCTGCGTAAACGGGCTCGAGGGATCGATCGAAAGCACCGCGACCTGGCGGTCCCCCTTGCGAAGTTCGCCGGTCAGTGCCCCGATCAAGGTGCTCTTCCCGACTCCGGGAGGTCCGGTGAATCCGACGATCCGGGCATTGCCGGTCTTCGGATAGACCTCGCGGACCAGATCCCAGCCGGCCGGGTCATCCGACTCGATCAGGGTGATCGCCCGGGCCAGGGCCCGTTTGTCACCGTCGAGCAGACGTTCGGCCAAAGGACTCATCGTGGTCGGGGCATCATTCATCGACCCGGCCAGTCTAGAACCTGTGGCTGCGGTTAGAGTCACGCCCGGTTTGGCCAATTCGATCTCATCCTTCGCCCGCAAGGGAATGCTGACCCCCAAGTACGCGCGACTCTTCTGGCGCTACCTTTGGCGGCGGCTGTTTACCCGGACCGGTCATCGCTGGGTGACCGACGGACCGGCGTTCTTCGGTCGGGGGCTCCAACTGCAGACGGGACGCAGCGCCACGATCAGATTCGGTCGATGGGTCTGGATCGGTGACGGCACGAAGATCCGCTGTCACGAAGGCGAGGTCGAAATCGGGCCGAAGACCGTGCTCGGCCAGGAATGCACCATTTCCGCCTATCGCCGGGTGCGGATCGGGGCCGAATGCGTGGTCGCGGATCGAGTCATGTTCATCGACTTCGACCACGGGGTCGTCGACATCGAGAAGCCGATCCGGGACCAGGGCATCTATATGGAAGACGTGGTCGTCGGCTCAAACGTGTGGATCGGCTACGGCGCCGCGATTCTCCGGGGGGTCAGGGTCGGAGACAACTCGGTGATCGGCACGAACGCCGTGGTGACCAAAGACGTTCCGGCCAACGCGGTCGTCGGCGGAGTACCCGCCCGGGTCCTGCGAATGCGGGAAGCCCCCGGAGAGCTCAAATGGCCTGACCCGGTCGAACCCCAACCGGGAACCCCCGGGGTCATGGAGACCACGGACCGCTAGGCCTTGGTAGCGACCAGGCCCTCGTAAAGGTCGAGGGTCTGCTGCGCGATCTCGTCCCAGTCGAACATGCGGATGTGGGCGAGGCCCTCTTCGATCATGCGCTTCGAGAGTTCCCGGTCGCCGAGAACCTGAATTGCCGCTTCGGCGAGATGCTCCGGATCGGACGCCCGGAAGCGCAACCCGGCACCCTCGATCGGCACGACTTCCCTGAGACCGCCGGTGTCGGCAGCGATGCAGGGACATTCCGAGGCCATCGCCTCGAGGGCGACCAGGCCGAACGGCTCGTATATCGAAGGGACCACGGTCAGGTCGGCGATCCGGTACAGCGAGTGGAGTACGTCATCACCGATCCAGCCGAGGAAAGTACCGTGCTCCATGAGACCGAGTTCCTCGGCCTGCTTGTGGAGCTCGGCCTCGTGGGTGCCCGAACCGGCGACCAGGAAGCGGGTGTTCGGCAAGGACTCGATCACCTGCGGCATCGCCTCGAGCGCCAGTTGAAAGCCCTTCTCATAGACGAGCCGGCCGATCAACAGGACCAGGTTCTCGTCGGGCGCGGCGAACTGGCTGCGGAGCCGGGCCAGCTCCACCGGATCCTCGGCCGGGAGGTCCTCAGGGTCAATCCCGTTCGGGATGACCGAGATGCTGCCTTCCTCGACGCTGAAGACGTCGGCGATCTGTTCCCGCATGAAGTGGGAGCAGGCGATGACCCGGTCGGAACGGTTCGCGATCCACTTCTCGACCCCGTGGATGTGGGACTGCGGGTGTTTGTCGACCCAGCCCTGATGGCGGCCGAACTCGGTCGCGTGAATCGTGGTGACGAGCGGTGCGTCGAAGCGGCGGGCGAGATGGTCGCAGGCGCCGGCTACCAGCCAGTCGTGACCGTGGACGAGGTCGAACTCGAAGCGGTCTCCCAGTTCAACCCCGGCGGCGAGCATGTCGGCGTTCATCCGCTCGACCCAGGTGACGAACTCACCGAGATCGGTGGGTCGCTCCGGTTCGACGATGCGATGAATCTGCACTCCTGCCATCTGCTCTTCGACCGTGGCCTGCTCCCCACCTCGGGTGAGGACATGTACCTCGACGCCGAGCCCGACCAGGGATTCGGAGAGCTTTCGGACGTGGCGGGCCAGTCCGCCCTCGATCAGCGGCGGGTACTCCCAGGTGACGACGAGGATGCGAGACAAGGTGGTGGCTTGGGGGCTAAGGAATCAGGAAGGGCACGAGGCTCAGGTCCGGGGCCAGTCCGCGAAGCTGCGGTCGTATCGGTACCCCGCTGTTTGTTGAATCCGATTGTAGGGCCTTGAACGTGTTTTCCGCATGACCTGTGGCCCGTTCGAACGGGTAATCGCCGGCCTGGCCGCGCTGGTCGAGGAACGCCCAGTCACTGGCCTGGACCATCAGCAGCTCCCGCACCGCCCTCTCGGCCTGGTTCCTCGGCAGGCGCCCGACCGCTTCGCCGACCGTCAGTTCCAGTCCGCGCGAGGCCCAGGCGAGGTCGGCCACGACGGGCGAATCCCAGGTCCTGAAATCCTTCTTCTCGCCCCAGGTCGAGGCCGCCAGTCCGGTGCGCCTGGCACCCGTGCCGTGGCGTTCGACAGCCTCGTCGAGCGTGACCAGGTTCACTCCCATGGCTTCCGCCTGATCAAGCACAGCGGCCAGCCAGTCCGGCCCCTCCGACCACCAGTGGCCGAGCAGCTCACAATCGATCGCGAAAGTCAAAAGACCCGGCCGGCCCTGGTCACGCTGGAAGCCGTCGAGCCGGTCACGCACCGATTTCAGGAACCCGGCCGCCTGTTCCCGGGTTCGCTGCCGGGCCACATCGGCGTCGTAAGGGCCGCCATCGATGCGGAAGATCCTCACCCCGTTCATCGAGAGTCGGTGAAAATCCAGGTATCCGGGCCACGAGGGGTAACCGGACATGTCCCAGAGCCAGGAGATCGCTTCCCAGTCGATCGTGAAAGCGAGCGGGCCGGCCCCGGTCCGCACCGGGACCAGGGCTTCCATCTCGTTTTCGTGACGACTCTGGTCGACGCAGAACCAGTCGATCCCGTTGCGGGCGAGGTCCTCTTCCAGCCCGGGTCGATAAGCGCATTCGGGCAACCAGAACCCGAAGGAATGGCCGAACCGTCGAGCGTGGGAGGCGAGACCGGCACCGATCTGCGTGTCGAGTCCGGCCCGGGTAGCGAGCAGCGGGAGAATCGCGTGGGTGGCACTCGACGGGACCAGAGACACATTGCGATCCTGGACCGCCACGAATGCGTCCAGCGGTCGCCCGTCAACCGCGTCGAGCAGCTCCGTTGCCTTCTCGTAACGGGCGACTTCGGACTCGGCCGCGGCGACATGGTCGGCGTCAGCCGTCTCGACGTCACGCCGGGCCGCCCCCAACCGGTGGTCGCGAAGGAACGCGGCGAGCCGTTCCGGGATCCCGTCGGCCTCGAGCTGATCGGCCAGTACCGGGGTGACCGTCATGGTCAGGTTCCGGGCCACCTCCAGAACCGGAAGGTGCGAACGGACCACCGCGTCGAAAAGCCACTCCTCGCCGAATGGATAGGTGCCGAAGCCCTCGACGTACGGCATGTGCGAATGGAGGACGATCGCCAGATCGCCGGACCCGTCAGACATGACAGATGGCGAGAAAGTCCAGTGAGCCTTCGAGATCGTGGTTGGAGAGTCGGAAATCGGAGGCGTCTATAGCCGGCGTAAACCGGTCGTAGAAAGGCTTGCTCAATCCCAACGACTTGTGGAGCCGGTCCCAGCCGAGCGAAAGTGCCAGCTCGTGCACTTTCAGTTTGCGGGAATGATGGAGGCCGAGGATCTCGACCCTAGAGTAGTGGGGTTCCAGCAAGGCCCGGTATTCCTCGAGTCGGTATTCCTTGATGTGCCACGGGTTGTCCGACTTCTCGGCCCCCTCGGGCGCGAGGGTAAGCAGGTTCGGGGTCGAGATGTAGGAGACCGGAGCGATCTTCGCGAACCCCGCGACCAGAGCGTCCGGATCCTGGACATGCTCGATCGTCTGCAGGAAGACGATCGCGTCGCGCGGTTCGCTGAAGCTCTCCACGAGTTCGCGCCTGAAGCTCACGTTCCCCGTCGTGTACTTGGCGCTGGCGTGTTCGAACGCTTCCGGGTTGGCGTCTACCCCGATCACCTCGGCGGCGCTGCGGCCGAGCACGCCCGACCCGTAGCCCTCACCGCAAGCCAGGTCCGCGACCTTCTGGCCCTTCACCCTTTCGGCGATCCATTCGTAAACGACCAGGTGACGGCGGTACCAGTAGTTCTCCTCCGGGACGGCGGGCAGGGTCCGCTCGCCGGTCAATTCGAGGGCCGGCACCCCTTCGGGTTGATCGCTTTGGATGTACGAGTCAGTCAAGGAGAGCGATTCTTCCCTATCTTTCTCCGCCATGCCCGCTTCCCCGACGGCAACGCCGGAACACATCAAGGACGTAAACACCCGCTACCACGACGCGGCGGCCGATTCCTACGACGCCAAGTGGGGAATCGACTTCGGCGACGTCGGGCAGCATCAGGTCGCTCTCAAGCTGAGGAAGGCGCTCGGCTCGATGCCGGAGACGCTCGGCGATACGCTCGAAATCGGGGCCGGGACCGGTTACTTCTCGCTCAACCTCGCCTCGCAGGGCCTGATCGGGAGCCTCACCGCGACCGACATCTCCCCCGGCATGCTGGCATCGCTGACCAGAACCGCGGCAACGCTGAAATTCCCGGTCAAGACCGTGGTCACCGAAGCTGAGGTCCTGCCCTTCGAGGACGAGAGCTTCGACACGGTTATCGGCCACGCGGTCCTTCATCACATCCCCGACCTCGACCAGGCCTTTTCCGAGTTCTTCCGGGTACTGAGGCCTGGCGGACGAATCGTCTTCTGCGGCGAGCCTTCCCGCTACGGTGATCGCCTCGCCGCGGTGCCGAAACGAACCGGCAACCTCGTCGCCCCGGTCTGGCGCCGCCTGGTCGGGGCCGAGACGCTCGAACACACCGAAGAGGAGATGGCCGGCGACGAGCACGGCCTCGAGCCCGAGGTCGACGTTCACGCTTTCGTTCCCGCGGACCTGCGGGCGATCCCGCCCCGGTCCGGGTTCGAGGACACGAGGGTGAGCGGCGAAGAGCTGGTCGCCAACGTCTGGGGCTGGGGTATGCGCTCGATGGAGTCGACCGCCACCCCGGAAACGATCCCGCTCGGCTGGCGGAACTTTGCCTTCCGGAGCTACATCGCCTTCCAGAGGGTCGACGACAAAGTCCTCGAACCCCACCTTCCCGCAGAACTCTTCTACAACCTCCTGCTCAGCGCCCGCAAACCTGGCTGAACGAGCCAGACGACCGGGTCAGCTACCCGAGGATGTCGGGTCGTCTTTTCGACGGACCCGGTACAGCTTGACCGCGCGGTCGAGTCCCTTGAACCGGTGTTGGCCCACCCAGGAGTACCTGAACGACTCCTCGCCTGCAGCGTCGACCGCACGGCTCTCGGCGAGCACACTGTCGGGCCGGGCCGTCTCGGTGATCCGGCTGGCAAGATTCACCGGTGGCCCGAACCAGTCACCGACCTGATGAATCGCGTCGCCGCGGGCTACCCCGACCCTCAAGGCGGGAAGCTCGTCGCCCGCCTGACTGCCCACTTCGATGAAACGGATCGCCGTGTCGAACAGGGCGGCACCATCTTCGGAGACCAGCATCGCCGCGTCCCCGATCGTCTTGACCAGTCTGACCTCCGGGTTGGTCACCTCGATGGCCACCGATTCGAGCAGCTTGGCGACCGTGCCGATCGTTTCCAGCTCGGAGCGTTCACCGAGCCTCGTGAAGCCGACCAGGTCGGCGAAACAGACTGAGACCTCGACCCCTTCGTCCGCCCCGAGGAAACCGGGATTCGTCATCGCCATGGCCTGGTTGCGGAGCTGGTCGAGAAAGTGGGACCGCAGGGCATAGTCGACGGCTTTCTCGGCCAACGGCAGCAGCTGCAGCGAGGCCTGCCGAAGCTGGGCTGCCGCCTCGTACTCGTCGGCTCCCTGAGCGATGATGTCGGAGGCGACCAGGTCGCGGTGCGCCTGGGCGATCCGGGCCGCCGAACTGCCGACCTGGCGGGTCGCCGCGAGCAGATTGTCGGTTGGGATGCCTGCCTCCTGGAACCGCCGCAGACGGCGAGCCGCCTGCAGATCAGCATCGTCGAAGCGCCGTTGGTCGGGAGCCGGCCGGGGAAGGCCGACCGCAGCGATCAGGTTCTGGAAGTCGCCGACGGATGTGCCGGCCAGCTCGGCAATCTCTCTTGGCGTGTATTTGTCCTCCGACCTTCCCAGGGCTAGATCGGCGGGAAGCAGGGCGAGACGATTGCACTCGACCTCCTCCTTCAGAACGTCGAGCTCAACGCCATCCTCCACGTAGAGTTCGGTCAGCAGCCGGAGCCGCGCGGCCCGTTGTTCACCTTCGAGGTCTTCGAGCAGCCCTTCGGCTTCGAAGTCGGGGACCTCGCGGGTCGCCAGTTCCGGTTCGTGGTGCGGTCGCAGGTCGGGCGAGGGATAGTCATCCGGATCCGGATACTCAGGCATGGGCCACCGCTCCGCCCCGCCGGGGATCGCCGGCTCCGTCGAGCTTCCCGGTATGCGGGTCCCGGGTCACGATCTGGACCCCGCCGAAGAAGAGATTCCGCTCGTTCCAGCGGAACACTTCCTGGCCGCTGGCCTCGATCCGGGCCAGGGCGTCCTCGTCGACACCCGGCT
>JAEYSQ010000254.1 GCA_023434465.1 Actinomycetes bacterium | reverse complement strand
GCCGGATCGGCATCAATCGTCGCCTCGTGGAAATCGGTGCCATCGACGTTGGAGACGAAACGGAACTCGAGGTCGCGACGGGAATAATCCTTGAGCGCTTCGTAGGCCATCACCGGACCGAGGTCGGAGCCGCCGATGCCGATGTTGATGATTCGCCTGATCGGCTGGCCGGTCTGTCCTTTCCAGTCGCCGGAGCGGACCGACTCCGAGAATGCGGCCATGCGGTCGAGCACCCCGTGGACCTCGCGAACCACGTCGACGCCATCGACCACCAGCGAGCGACTGCGGGGCATGCGCAGGGCGACGTGGAGGACCGCCCGGTCCTCCGAGACGTTGATGTGTTCGCCCCGGAACATCGCGTCGCGACGCTCCGGCATCCGGGTCTCCCGCGCCAGCTCGGCCAGCAGGCCGAGCGTGTCGCGGGTGATTCGGTTCTTCGAGTAGTCGAAGTAGAGTCCGCAGCCTTCGGCGACGAGGTCGGTCCCGCGAGCGGGATCGTCATCGAAGAGATCTCCCAGGTGGAGATCACCGACCTCGTCGTAGTGGCGCTCGAGGGTCTTGAAGGCGGTGGACTCCCGGAGCGCGCTCATGGCTTCAGCCGAGCAGTCCCTTGGCTTCCTCGACAACCCGGTCGGGGGTGAAGCCGAAATATTTCTGGAGGTCCGGGAACGGCGCCGAAGCTCCGAAGGTAGTCATGCCGATCGCCACGCCTTCCTCGCCGATGTATCGCTCCCAGCCGAAGGTCGAGGCCTGCTCGATCGAGATCCGTTTGGTTACCGCGGCAGGCAGGACCGACTCACGGTAGGCCTCGTCCTGGCTTTCGAAGATGTGCCAGGAGGGCAGCGAGACGACCCGGACCTTTACACCTTCGATGGTCAGCGTCTCGTAGGCCTCGAGCGCGATGTGGACCTCGGACCCGGTCGCGATCAGGATCAGCTCGGGCTCACCGTCACAATCGGCGATCGCGTATCCGCCCCTTGCGAGGCCGGACGCGGCGGCGTACTTGCTGCGGTCGATCACCGGCACCTTCTGACGGGTCAAAACCAGGGCGGTCGGATGATCGGTGCGGGGCATGATCACCTTCCACGCTTCCGCGACCTCGGCCGCGTCGGCGGGTCGGATCACGTCAAGGTTCGGCATCGCGCGCAGCGAAGCGAGCTGTTCGATCGGCTGATGGGTCGGACCGTCCTCGCCGAGCCCGATCGAGTCATGGGTCAGCCAATGGACGACCGGTTGCTCCATCAGCGCCGAAAGGCGGATCGCCGGACGGGCGTAGTCGGAAAAGATCAGGTAGGTCGACCAGACCGGGCGGAGCGAGGAGAGGGCCATGCCGTTCGCGGCGGCGGCGGACTCGTGCTCGCGGACGCCGAGGTGAAGCATGTGACCGGAACGGTTCTCCGGATCGAAGACGCCGGCGACCTCTTCCTTGAGTCCGCTCGAGGCGGAACCGGTCAGGTCGGCCGAGCCACTGATCAGCCACGGAACCTTGGGGGCGATCGCCTGCAGGGTCTTCTGGGCGGCTGAACGGGTCGCGACCTGCTCCCCGGCCGTGAAATCCGGGATGTCGGCATCCCAGCCATCCGGCAGGTCGCCACTCAGCATGGACAGGACGAGATCACGGGTTTCGGCCGGCGAGGAATTGAAGCGGTCCTGCCAGGCGGAACTAAGCTCGGCACCGCGCTTGCCGACGCCGTCGGCCCAGGTCTCGTACACGCCGTCCGGCACCAGGAAGTGCTCGTCGACCGGCCAGCCGTACGCCTCCTTGGTCAGCTTCGTTTCCTCGGCCCCGAGCGGGTTGCCGTGGACGTCGGCGGTGTCGACCTTGTTCGGCGATCCGTAGCCGATGTGACTGTGAATCAGGATGAACGTCGGCTTTTCGGTTTCGGCCTTGAACTTGTCGAGGGCGCCGCCGATCTCGTCGAGGTCGTTGGCGTCCATGACGTGATGGACGTTCCAGCCGTTGGCAACGAAACGGGCCTCGGTGTCGTCGGTGAAGGCGAGGTCGGTCGAACCGTCGATCGTGATCCGGTTCGAGTCATAGATCCAGCAGAGGTTGTGGAGCTGCTGGTGCCCGGCCAGAGATGCGGCCTCCTGCGAGACGCCCTCCATCAGGTCGCCGTCACCGCAGATCGCGTAGACGTCGTAATCGAAGAGCTCTTCGCCGTAGGCGGCCCGCTTCCAGAGGCCGGCGATCGCCATGCCGACTGAGGTGGCAATGCCCTGCCCGAGCGGTCCGGTGGTGGTCTCGATCCCGGTGGTCAGGTGCGATTCCGGGTGACCGGGCGTAGAGGAGCCGAGCTGACGGAAGTTCTCGATGTCCTCGAGGGTGACCGAGAGCCGGTCGGTGACCGTCCCGTCGTGCTCGACCTTCTTGACTCCGGCCAGGTGCAGAACCGAGTAGATCAGCATCGAGGCATGACCGGCCGAGAGCACGAAACGGTCCCGGTTCGGCCAGTGCGGGTCGGCCGGGTCGTAGCGCAGGTACTCCTGCCAGATCTTGTAAGCCAGAGGGGCCAGGGCCATGGCCGTCCCCGGATGGCCGGAGTTGGCCTTGTCGATCGCATCGATCGAAAGGGTCCGGATCGTGTTGATTGCGCGGAGTTCGGGCGTCTGGGAGTCGAGGGAATCGGTCACGACCGCCATCCTACGAAACCGTGGCCTACTGTGGGAACCGGCAGGCGAACAACCCGGTCGGTCCGGTCAGTACTTGTCGCTGGGCTGGCCGAGCCCGTGAGAGCCAGCCGCACTCATCGACGTCGCGCGGTCGACCTTCTGAACCACGCCGAGCGGATCCGAGACACCGTTGAAAACGAAGAGATTGTCGGCATCGGAGGCTGCCGTGTCGAAGTCGACGTCACCGACCTGCAGCAGACGCTGGAAGACGGTCTGGCTGTAGTTGACGTTCTGGACCCGCTCCAGCCTGGTCTCCTGGATGTCCCGGGCGAAGATGCCACGTTTGATGTTCAGCCTGCGGTCGGTGATCGTGTAGACCGTCGCGACCCGGCGAATGAAGCCGATCAGCACGGCGATGCCGAGCGCGACCAGGATGATGATGAAGACCGTGAGGAATCCCTCGCCGAGCAACTTAGCGATCACCGCGAGAATCAGGCCGATCAGCAGGCCCTTCAGGTAGAAGGCGAGGATTGATCGCCAGGAAGGATGGCCCTGGAAAATGATCTGCTCGCCGGGACTGGGAGTGAATGCCACGGCGCGAGCATATTCGACCGCTGCGGACCCATGTTGGAAATGCTCGTAGGGAGCGGGAAGGGTGAGCGCGCTCGTCCGCCTGCCTCCGTACCCTCGACCGATGTCCATCGCCAGGGTCGAGCCGCTGACGACGGCCCGCGCTCTGCGGGGCCCTTTCGACTACCTGATTCCGGAACGCCTCGCGGGTGAGATCGGGGTCGGAACCGTGCTCGAAGTCCCTTTCGGTCGACGGCGGATCACCGGGGTCGTGGTTGAACTGGCCGCGACATCCGAAGTGCCCCCGGAGAAGCTAGCTGAACCGATCCGGATGCTGGGCACCGGGACCACCGAGGATCTGATCGGGCTCGGAAGGTGGATCGCCTCCGAGTACTGTTCCACTCCGGCTCGGGGGCTTGGTCTGGTCCTGCCGCCCGGCACCGGCACCGGCGGCGAGCGGACCCGCTTCCGGATCGAGAAACTCAACTCCATCACCGGAGCCGGTCGTGAAGCGCTCGAAGGGAGCGTCAGACTCGGAGCCAAACAGCAGCTCGCTCTCCAACAACTGCTTGAAGGAGACCTGACCGGCAGGCAGCTCGCGGCCCGGGCCGGCATCGATTCCTCAACCCTGAAAAGGCTGGAAGATCGGGATCTGATCGCGCGACAGCAGGTGAACGTGCGCCGTCGGCCGGACGGGGCCGAGGTCGGAGCCGCGGCAACCACCGCACCCGATCTGACCGTCGACCAGTCCGCGGCGGTGGCCGACCTGGTTTCGCGGCTGGGTGAACCGCAGGCAGGCGAGGGCGTGCTACTGGCCGGGGTGACCGGTTCGGGCAAGACCGAGGTTTATCTGGCGGTGGTCGAGGAGGTGCTGGCCCGGGGTCGTACCGCGATAGTCCTGGTTCCGGAGATCGGCCTGACCCCACAGGCGGTGGGCCGATTCCAGGCGCGGCTCGGAGATCGGGTCGCGGTGCTCCACTCGGCCCTCAGCGCCGGTCAGCGTTTCGACGAATGGCAGCGGTTGAAGAGCGGCGAGGCGACCGTTTGCGTCGGTCCTCGCTCGGCTGTGTTCGCGCCGCTTGCCGATCTTGGCCTGATCGTCATCGACGAGGAGCACGACTCTTCCTACAAGCAAGAGGGCGATCCCCGGTACGACGCCCGCGAGGTGGCGCGGCGGCGCGCGCTCGACAACGACTCGCTGCTGATTCTCGGTACCGCGACGCCGCGACCGGAAAGTTGGGAGCGCCTGGCGAGGATCGACCTGCCGGAACGGGTAGACGGCCAGGGGATGCCACCGGTCGAACTGGTTGACATGCGTGAGGCCGATCCGCGCCAGGGCCCGATTCACACCCGTACCTGGGAGGCTCTGAACGAGGTCAGGGAACGGGGCGAAAAAGCGATCGTGATGATCAACCGGCGCGGCTTCGCCCCGTGGTTGACCTGCCGGACCTGCGGTCACCATTGGGGTTGCCCGAACTGTGACGTCTCGCTGATCGTTCACCGCGAGTCTGACCA
Organism: Actinomycetes bacterium; assembly: GCA_023434465.1. Lineage (GTDB taxonomy): Bacteria > Actinomycetota > Thermoleophilia > Solirubrobacterales > 70-9 > 67-14. The sequence continues at coordinate 4,057 of JAEYSQ010000254.1, read as the reverse complement.
GTTGATCTGCCATCACTGCAACCACGCCGAACCGTTGTCTCGCGCCTGCCCGGAGTGCGGCGGCACCACGCTCTCCCAGACCGGGGCTGGAACCCAGCGGATCGAGCGGCTGCTGGCCGAAGAGCTCGAGCCGATGCCGGTCTTCCGCCTCGACGCCGACACCAGCGCCGGCCCGGGTGGTCACGCCAGGATTCTCTCGGCCTTCGATCAGGAGGAAAGCGCGATCCTGGTCGGCACCCAGATGGTCGCCAAGGGCCATGACTTCCCCGAGGTCACCCTGGCTGCGATCCTCGACGCCGACGCGACTCTCAGGTTCCCGGATTTCCGGGCCGAGGAGCGGACCTTCTCGCTGGTCACTCAGCTGGCTGGCCGCAGTGGTCGCAGCCGGGCCGGGGGCCGGGTGATCGTCCAGACCCTCGCCCCGGGCAGCCCTTCGATCAGCCACGCCGCCACCCATGATTCAGCCGGTTTCCTGGCCGGGGAACTCGACCGCCGCCGCGAACTCGGCTACCCGCCTTTCTCCCACCTGATCCGGGTCCAGCTCGCCGCCGAGGGAGAGCCGGAAGTCGAACGGGCCGCGAACGAGGTCGCCGCCCGCCTCGACGCTGCCCTGCCACAGGGTGCCGAACTGCTCGGCCCGGCCCCGATGTTCCGGGCCCGCAACCGCTACCGCCGCCGGATACTGATCCGCTCGACCACCAGGGCCGAGTCGATCGAAGCGGTCCACACGACTATCGAAGCGATGCTCGCCGAGCGCTCCCTCACCAAGATCACCCTCGCAATTGACGTCGACCCCCAGTAGGACGGCTTGGGTCGGGGCGTCGGTACACTCGGCGGCGATGGCTTCCGAGGATGAAACAGCGACTCTGAGCGAAGAAGCGGCCGCTTATGCCGAGGGCATGGAGCGGGCTGAAGAGGCTCTGGGCGCCGCCGCCGGCGAGGTTGAAGTCGAGCCCGAAGGCGGCGAAGAGCCGGCTCGTCGCATCGACGAGGAGACCCTGAGGCGGCGGGAAGCCGCGCTCGCCCAGATCGTGCAGTTCGGGGACCCGGTACTGAAGAGCCGGGCTTCCGAGGTGACCGATTTCGACCAGGCGCTCTCCGACGAGATCGAGCGGATGGTCGAACTGATGAAGGACGGCCTCGGGGTCGGACTTGCCGCGACCCAGGTCGGCAAGCTACGCCGCCTGCTCGTTTTCCAGACCAACGCTGACGCGGTGCCGCAGGAACTTGTCAACCCGGAGATCGAGTGGCTTTCCGAGGAAACCGAGGAAGCACCGGAGGGCTGCCTCAGCATCCCCCGGGTGATCGTCGAGGTCGACCGGCCGCTTTACGCGAGGGTCCGCGGCAAGGACCGCCACGGCACCGGAGTGCTGATCGAGGCTTCCGGCCACGAGGCCCGGGTGCTCCAGCACGAAATCGATCACCTCGACGGTGTCCTGATTCTTGACCGGACCGAAAAGAAGCAGCGCAAGGGCGCGATGAAGGCGCTCCGGCGCGGCGAGAGCTACTCGCCGCACGAAGACGACTGAGAAGCGAAGAGGAACGCGAGTCTATGCCTGGCGTCTATCTCGGTACCTCGGAATTCGCCGCCGTGGTGCTGGAAATCCTCGCGGCTTCCGAACAGCGACCCGAACTCGTGGTCACCCTGCCCGACCGGCGGCGCGGCCGGGGGCGCAAGGAACAGGCTTCGCCCGTCGCGGAGAAGGCCGAAGGGCTCGGGATCCCGGTTCTCAAGTCCGGCAACGTGAACGACGATCAAGACCGGTCGAAGATCCTCGAGGTCGGGGGCCGATGGGCATCGATCTGTGCCTTCGGCCAACTGATCAAGGAGCCACTTCTCTCCGAGTTGCCGATGCTGAACGTTCATCCTTCGCTGCTGCCGCGCTGGCGGGGAGCCGCGCCGGTCGAAAGGGCGATCATGGAAGGTGACGACGAGACCGGTGTTTGCGTGATGCGGCTGGAGGCGGGGCTGGACTCGGGTCCGGTCGCCCTGCGGGAGGTGACCGCCATAGAGCCGGACGATGACTTCGGCTCGCTCTCCGAGCGCCTGGCCGGGATCGGTGGACGGATGCTGGTCGAAGCGCTCGTCGCCGCCCGGGACGGTTCGATCACCTGGCGGGAGCAGGGCGAGGACGGGGTCACATACGCCGAGAAGATTGACGCCACCGACCGGGAGATCAACCCGCAACAGGCCGCGCACCGGGTCCACGACCGGGTCCGTGGCCTGACTCCTCACATCGGGGCCTGGCTGCCGCTCGGCGAAGAGGAAAGGCTGGGGATACGGCGGACCACCGTCCTGGAAAGCGGTCCCGCGGCCGGCTCCCTCGCCGACCGGGAAGGTTGGCCCGTGCTCGGTTGCGGCGAGGGCGCGGTCCGGCTCGACCGGGTTCAGCCGCCCGGAAAACAGGAGATGGACGGCGACGCCTGGCTCAGGGGTCGGGGCAAGAGTTCCGTTCCCGGTCTGGAAACGTGAGCCGGGTCACTCCCGAGCGGCAGGTTGCCTTCGCCGTTCTCCGCCGCACGTTCGAAAAGGACGAGCACACCGAAGCCGCGTTTCGCGAGATCGCCATCGAGCAGGAACTTTCCGGCCGGACCCGGGCCCAGGCCCAGCGACTCGCTTTCGGTGCGGTCCAGCGGCGAGGGACCACGGACAGGGTGATTGCCGATTTCACCAAGCAGAAGGGACGACGACCTGACCCGCCGGTCGCCGCAGCCCTTCGGCTCGGCATCTTCGAGCTGCTCTACTCCGACGGCACCGCCGATCACGCGGCGGTCGATCAGGCAGTGAGCCTGGTCCGTGAAGCCGGGGCCGATCACGCCGCCGGCTTCGCCAACGCTGTGCTTCGCAGGACGTTGCGGGAACGGGACTCGATCCTCCGGAGACTGGCTGACGATTCGACCCCGGAGAAGGCCGCGGTCGCCCATTCCTTTCCGGATTGGCTGGCCCGGTTCTGGTGGGATGAACTCGGACCCGATCGCGCCGTGGCACTGATGGCGCAGGCCAATCGGCCGGCCGAAAAGGCGGTCCGGGTCAACACGGCCCGGATCACCCCGGAGGAGGCGGTCGCACGATTCTCGAGTCCCGAACTGGAACTGACCCCGGCCGAAGGTCCCTGGCCACTGGCCCCGCCGGAACTCCTTATCGCTCGCGGCAGTCTCGGCGCCATCGAAGAGGCAGCCGAGCAGGGACTTGTCGTGGTGCAGTCACGGGGTTCGGCTGCGGTGGTCGAGGTTCTCGACCCGCTCGAGGAGGAGCGAATCCTCGATCTGTGTGCCGGTCCGGGGATCAAATCCGGTCAGATCGCCGCCCGGGTAGGGCGGATGGGGAACATGGTTTCGGTCGAGCCGGTCGAGTCGAGGGCCGAGGACATTTCGATCCAGTTCGAGCGGCTCGGCTTCCACCACGGGCTGGTGGTCGAGGTCGACGCCCGCGACGGCGAGATCATGACCGGTTTCGACCGGGTGCTGGTCGACGCGCCCTGCTCCGATCTCGGGGCCCTCTCCTCGCGCCCGGATGCCCGCTGGCGGAAGTCCCCGGCCCTGATCGAACGGGTTGCGGAACTTCAGCGGGAGATCCTCGACCGGGCTTGTTCCTTCGTTCGCGAGGGCGGCAGCCTGGTCTACTCGACCTGCACCATCTCGAAACGGGAAAACTCCGACCAGGCCCTTGCCCTGGCCGAGAAGCACGGACTCGAGATCGACGATCTCGGAGCCCGCGCCCCGCAATTGGCTGATCCACACGACTCGCGGTTCATCCAGCTGATGCCGGACCGGGATCGAACGACCGGCTTCTTCATCGCCCGGCTTACGGCCAGATAACAAACCGTCACCGGCCGGTCAACCCACCCGACCCCAAAGTTCCGGGGGCGATTCTCCACGGATTCGGTGAGTGATCACCCCCGGAAGCTCGATTGGCGCGGAACGCCGATCGGTCCGGGATAATCGCCGCATGGCGACAGAGTCAGAGAAGACAGTCGACCGCCGTCCACCCTGTCCTGGTTGCGGAGAGCCGTGGCTCCGGCCGACGCAGCTGCCCGGGCGGTTCCGGTGCGTCTAC
>JAEYSQ010000243.1 GCA_023434465.1 Actinomycetes bacterium | reverse complement strand
GGACCTGACCGTCAACACCTCCCTCGGTGCACTGACCCCGATGGCCAGACCCTCAGAACGGCATTCGGCCTTGCTAAAGCGGATTGCAAGTGACAGGGCACCGCTGACTCCCCGCCTAGCACGGTCCAAGGGAATCCTAGCGACCCGGAGCCGCACGCGACGGATTCCCGCGGAGCGGCTACCCGCCTGCTCCATTTACAATGCCCGCTCCCGGGCGCGTAGCTCAGCGGGAGAGCGCTCGCTTCACACGCGAGAGGTCGCTGGTTCGAAACCAGCCGTGCCCATTACCTTCCAGGAACGAACCGCTACGAAAGGGTGCGAACGATCCGGAAACCGTTTTGCTCTGGGAGCGACGCCGAGGTGCGAACAGGTGCGAACGACCGCGACGTCGCTTGAACCGGCGAGTCGGTAGCAAGAGGTAGCAAGCCACGTGTGTATGCAGTAGCAGACGAGGAGATTCGCTCCTCGCTTTAGCAAAGCGAAAAGTCTGAATGTAGGATCGGCGGATGAAGACCAAGATCAGGAAGATCGTTCCGGCCATAGCGGTGTGCGCTGTTTCTTCGCTGGCAGTCGCGGGCTGTAGTGGTCTCGGTATTTTCGGCTCAAGCGTTTCGTGCGATGAGCTTTCTTCCAGCGAATGGAAATCGCAGGCGAGCGGGGATAGGACAGACGAAGCCGAAGCCATCAAGGAATGCGGGACACTCGACGGAATGAGCCGACCCGAAGTCACGGCTTGGATGGGCCAACCCACCACGATCGGCAATCAGGACTCTTGGACCACGGCAGACGGCCTTTCTGATGCGCCGACGATAACGGTCCAGTACAAGGACACCTTGGTAGTGCCGTTCGTTGACGAAGTTTTCGTCAATGGAGACTGAAGTTAGTAGCAATTCGTAGCATCTCGATCCGCTAGCCCAGGTCCAGCGCCAATAGAAACCAGCCGTGCCCATTCGAGAGACCGGCAAGAGCTCACTTGGGGTGGTGTCTGGGACGAGCTTTTGTCCAACCCTTCCTGGTGAATCGTGGCCGTTGCTTTTGATCGGAATGGTGGCCGTGCTTGCTTTTCGGCTCTTGAACCGGAATCATCTCCGTAATGAGATTTTTAAGGGAGGGGCGCTTCCTGGCGGGGGCGGTTACGGTTGCGAGCCTGGTTCTGGCTGTTTTTGCGATGCCTTCTTCGGCTGCGGCGAAACAGGGACCGGAATGTGAGGGCCGCCATTCGAATCTGGACCTGAATCGAGCCGGGAAAACCTTCGGGACCAAACGTGCGGATGTGATTGTCGGCAACCGGGGAGCCAATCGGATTTTCGGCCTGCGTGGGAACGACCGCATCTGCGGACGGGCAGGATCGGACCGGCTTTCGGGCGGCCGAGGACGGGACAGGCTCTCGGGCGGCGATGGAGGTGACCGGCTGTCCGGCGAGCGGGGTGCCGATCGGTTGCGCGGCGGTACCGGAAGCGACCGTCTGTTCGGCGGTAAGGGCGCCGACCTGCTGAGTGGCGGTCCCGGGGCCGATCACCTGACCGGCGGACCGGGCCGGGACCGGATATTCGGTGGCGCCGGCCGGGACATCGTCCGGGCGATCGACGGTACTTCCGATCTCGTCAATTGCGGACCGGGCCGGGACCGGGCGCACGTCGACCGGATCGACCGGGTTCGGGGTTGCGAGTCGACGATCCGGCCTTCGCTTCGAACCAGCGAACCGATGCCCTCGTTCTCACTGCCCGGCTGGTCTGATGCCGAGTGGTCCGACCCCTCCGCCTACCGGACCATTCAGGCCGGTGACATCGACGGCGACGGTGCCGACGAACTGATCGGCCGGGGGCCGAATGGGATCGAAGCATTCGACTTCGACAGGACCACCGGCCAGTGGCTGCCGCTTTACCGGCAGCCGAGCCCGGCTTTGGCCGACAAAGACGGCTGGAACCAGCACGCCTACTACTCGACGATCCAGCTCGCTGACGTCGACGGTGACGGGACCGACGAACTTCTGGCCCGGGCATCGGACGGTCTCCATGTGTGGAAGTTCAACCCGTCGAGCGCGACCTGGAGCGGGCTGCCCACCCTGACCAACCTGTCCGATGATCACGGCTGGGACAGCTCCCGGGCCTACTACGGAACGATCCAGGCCGCCAACCTGATCGGTTCCCCGGCCGAAGAGGTGACCGCCCGCGGCGGTTCGGGAATGATCGTCTGGGCTCTCGAGAACGGGCATTGGAAAGAGCTGGTCCGCGGCGGACCGTTCAGTGATCTGGACGGCTGGAACCACCCCGAGTACTTTTCGACCATCCAGACGGACCCGGGCCTGCTCGACACTGCCGACTCCTACGAAGTGCTCTGGGCCCGCGGAGCCACCGGCATCAGGTTCTACACCCTGGCTGACGGCGACTGGGTCCGGCAGTCGCGGCCGATGACCGAGTTTGGTGACGGCTCCCAATCGGGTGACTGGACCAACCCGAAGGCCTACTCGACGATCCAGGCGTGGGTCAACCCGTTCGGAGACGGTGCCTCCTACATCGTCGGTCGCAGCAGTAACGCCTTTCTCGGTCTCTCCGTCTACAAAGCGAATCAAACCCGGATCAGGGAGAACGCTTTCTCCTGGGATGCGGGCTGGGGAAATGCTCCGTACGGCTCGACGATCCAGACCGCTGACGTCGACGGTGACGGTCGCGACGAAATCCTCGGCCGGGCCGCGGCGGGCGTCGTGATCTACGAGGCGGGCTCGGCTGCCCAATGCGGGGCGGGTTCCTGCCTGAAAAAGGTCGGCCAGACCGCTACCGGCTTTTCCGACGGGGCCAACTGGGACAGCGACCGCTACTACCCGACGATCCAGCTGGTTGACCCCGGCGGGTCAGAACCGCGCATGCTGGTCGGACGCGGGGTGAGCGGGATCAGCACCTTCCGGCAAAGCCAGGCCGGTAGCTGGCGGGACCCCTCGGCCAGCTTTCCCACCTTCTCCGGCGCTCACCAGCAGGCCTACCTCGCGATATCGAACGCTCTGGCCGGCCCTGGCACAGACTTGCGCGCGGCCTACCCGGATTGGAGCGCCGGATCGTTCACCAACGCCCGCACCACCCTCGCCGCGCTCAACCCGCCGGCCGGGATCACCGAAAGCGATTGGTCCGATGTCCGCTCCGCGATCGACGGGGAACTCCAGAACGGCTTCCGGGTCGCCGAGTGGTTCGACGGTTATCTGCGGCCGCTGACCCAGGAGATCTTCACGATCCAGGGCATGGATGCGACCGCCGAACTGATCAAGCTGGACACCTCACGGAGCAACGCAATCGAGGTCCGGCAGTGGGCGATTATGAGCGGGGTGGTGCAGGGGATGACCAAGGCGCTGGCCGTGGCAGTTCCGGAACTTACGATCGCCTCGAGCCTGGTCGGGGCCGCACTTTCTTCCGGGATCGGGGCGCCGAGGATCGACCGGGGCATCGACGGAATCACCGTCCGTTACACCGATCTGCGCAGCCAGCTCCAGGGCGATTTCCAGTCGGCACTCCGGGGCCTCGGCGAGGCCCGGGAGGAGATCAACGGAAACTATGGCCTGCAGGTGGCAGTTGGCGACCGCCTGATCCGCAACGGCGTCTGGCGCAAGATGACGGCCGGTCAAACCGCTTCGGCCGAGGCAGGCGCCGGGCGGGCCTACTCGGTCCGTGCCTGGCAGACCCTGGCTCCGGAGGTCTGGCAGGTGTCTCAGTTCGCCGGCAGTTCAGGCTCGCGGAAGTTTTACTGCGACGCGCTCGCGGCATGCGTCTACGACGTTGACGGCTACGGGTGGGCTCTGTCGAGGGGAACCAACCGGGGCGGGTTCGGCGGCATGGTCAACCCGGCGCTGCGCAACCAGCTCTTCGGCATGACCTCGGCCGAATGCCTCCAGGCCTGGCAGTTCTCCTCCTGCAACCTCGGCGTTCCACTGTCCGATGTCTTCCGCGGAACCAGGGGCTGGGCATCCCTCCCGCTCTACGTCTGCGACGCGGTCTTCGTCCGGAACTGGTCCGAGCTCTGCGAGCGCCGCCGCTAGCGCTCCGGTAGCGCGGAGGAACCGGCGCGGGTTCTGCACTGGCGGTGCCAGGACCCGGGGGTCATACTCGGAGGATGGACGGGGCTGAGGATTTCCTTCGGGCGCTCGAGAGCCACCGGACGCGGATGTTCGTCCGGGTCATGTCTCACCTGCCGAGGTCTCCGCGCTGCGCGATCTGCCGGGCGCCCTTCGCCGGGGTCGGCGGCCGGCTGATGGGCCCGATGGGATTCTCGCCCTCCCGCAAGAATCCCCAGTTGTGCGACCGCTGCTTCGAGATGATCCCGATGGGTGGGCACGAGATGGAAGTGGGCGTGCTCTTCGCCGACATCCGCGGCTTCACCAGCTTCACCGAGAACCAGAAACCCGACCAGGTCGTCGACCTCCTGAACCGCTTCTACGGCTGCGCGGTCGAGGTCCTTTGCCAGCACGCGATCGTCGACAAACTGGTCGGTGACGAAGTCATGGCGCTATATCTGCCGGGGCTCTTCGACGGGGAACCAATCGGCGACATGCTCGCCGACGCCGAATCCCTCCTCACGGCGGCCGGCTACGGCGACAGAGACCCTTGGGTCGAGGTCGGGATCGGACTCGATTACGGTCCGGCTTTCGTCGGCAACGTCGGCGCCGGCGAAGTGAAGGACTTCACCGCGATCGGCGACGTGGTGAACACGGCAGCAAGGCTTCAGGGGGCCGCCGCTTCGGGTGAAATCGTGATCGCGGCGGGGCTGGGAGAGCGGTTGGGCAGCGATGCTGCCCACACCTCCCCACGGGAACTCAACCTCAAGGGCAAGAGTCGCCCGGAGAGAGCCCTGG
>JAEYSQ010000182.1 GCA_023434465.1 Actinomycetes bacterium | reverse complement strand
ATCTTATGCGATCGTCGTGAGCGTCAGTTGTGTTTTAGAGACAGAGCGATGCGAGGATCTGATCCTTCTGGATGTTGGACATGCTCTGGGCCACCGGGAAAGTGAAGCCTTCGGGCGGGGTCGGACCCTCAGTGCCGGGATCGATCTCGACCACCATGTCGCTAAGGCCGGTTTTCGGCCGGAGCAGGAACTCAGCATCCTCGTGGATCAACTCGCGGTATTCGGGTTCGATGTCGAGCCGCACCCGGGCGATGCCGTCCTCGAGGGTCGAGGCACCGACTTTGCCGACGTTGATGCCGGAGATCACGGCCGCCTGACCCTGACCCGGCGTGACCGCCTGGGCGGTTTCCATCTCGACGTTGATCGAGTAGAAATCCTGACCCAGCCACGGGATCCATGAGGGAATCGCTGCCTTCTGGTTGGAGAGGATGAAGAGCAGCACCGCAATCGCGATCAGGATCAGACCGGCGATCGCCAGGAAGTCCTTGATGTGTGTCTTGATCGCGCGTTTCACGGGTAGGCCACCGGACTTGGTGCTCCCGGGCCGGACATCGGCCCGTTGAGGTCGGGGAGTTCCTGTTCGCTGCAGAGTTGGTCGCTCACGATAGGCGGAGTGCCGGGCGCGAGCGGTGTCGTACCTAGAGGGGCCGACTGGAGCCTGCCGTAGAGGGTTCCGGACTGAGGACCGGGATTCTCGGGATTGTCCGTCTTGACAGTTACCGGCCCGCCGCCACCCTGAATCCGGGCGAAGGAGCCGTTTCCGTCGAGCCCGTTCGAGCTCCCGGTCGTGCTGACTGCTGCGTAGAAGAGTTCACGAGATGCGGGCTGGCCGTTACTGAAGGCGCCGTCGTCAATCACCTGGTCCCCGGTCGGGCCGACCGTGTCCGCAATGCAGAGGCCGAAGTTGCGGAGCTGGGGAAGCAGGTTCAGAGTCGCAACTGCCGATTTGGCCGCGGCCGGAGTCGAACGCTGGAGGATCCGGGCAAGTCCGCCGAGCTCACGCTGGGTCAGCAGCCGCTGGAGCTGGCGGAGGAACGGCCTCGTGACCCGGATCGTCCGGGGCAGCTCGTTCAGGCCGGGCCGTGAAGCGATCGCGAAGCCGCGTAGAGCGGGCAGGCTGGCATTGAGGCTGGTCAGGGCCCGACGGGCGACGACCAGGGTCGGGCCGAGCTTCTGAATGGTCAGGCCGAGATTCTCCGACTCGGCGGCGAGTGCGCCGGTGAAGGTCGCGAAGTTGGTTACGAAGCCCTGGATGTCATCGCCCCGTTCGTTGACCGCGCCGGTCACCCGAGCGAGGCCGCGGAGCAGGTTGCCGAGGTCATTCTCCTCGGTGCCCAGGGTTGCCGCGCTGACGATCGCGGTGCCACGGGCAGCGACCTCACCTTCGCGGTAGGCAAGGTTAAGTGCTTCGCCACCGCTCAATCCCTGGACGAACGGCTCGAAGGTCAGGTCCTGCTCGGCGGTCGGCTCCGAATTGAGTCCGGTACCAAGGCTCTCGAGTAGTCGCTGGATGTTGGCCCGTTCCGGGGTCTGAAGGGTCCGGAGCAGGTCACCGACCTGAACGCTGGTGGCGGTGTTGCCGACCGGAATCATGCCGTTGTCCGGCATTTCTTTCGAGTCGGGGGTCCCCGGATCGAGATCAATGAACCAGTTACCTTCGAAGAAGAGCCGCGGCCGGATCTGGGCCGAGGCGTCCTCGCGAATCGGCCGACCCTCATCGTCGACCGTGAAGGTGACCACGGTGTTGTCACCCTTCTGTTCCATCTCGGTCACCTTGCCGACGTTCACACCGGAAATGCGAACTGGCGACTTGATCGCGATGTTCACTGCGTTGCGGAAGGTTGCCTGGACTTCGTATCCGGGACTGGTGAACGGAATCGACTTGGTGAACGCCAGCCACATTCCGATCGCAACGAGGATCACAGCGAGCAGCCCGAAGAAGAGCGGACCGGGCCCGCCCCACTGGCGGATGAACTGCTGGTTGTAACGGCTGGGTTTGCGGTGGCCGGAGCTCACTTGGTCACCCAGTTCAGTTGCTGCTGAGTCTGTTCCTCGGTCACCAGGCCCTGATTGCCGGGAATGTTGCCGATCTGGGCTGCGTTGACCCATCCGCCGGCAAACCAGCTGGCCGGAAAGTTGCCGGACTCGCATTCGCGCGGAGACTGGTTCGGCGAAGCGGAGTTCGGATAGGGGTTCGAGTGAAGGAAGTTCTTGGGCTCCGGCGAGGCAGGCGGCGGAATATAGGCGCCGCCGCTGGCGTAGCTCGCGGCCGGGTTACCTTCTGCGTTCACGCCGATCGGCGGTAGGACGCTGACTGCCCGAACTGCGTTGCCTTCGCTGTTGTGTCCATCGGTGGCCGAAACGACATTGCGGAATAGGAGATTCAGGTAGTTACAGACGTTCTGGGTCGGTGTCACGTACCGGGCCAGCGGAGTCAAGATCTGGTTGGTGCGGATCAGAGAATCCAGGCCCTGGTTGTTGGCCGTGCCTTCCCCGAAACGGCGAAGTGACCGGGCGGTCGGAGCCAGTTCGTCATAGAGCTGAGGGGAGGAACGCAGCACCGGTATGCCGATGTCAAAAGACCGGGCGACGGTCGGGGCGCTCTCGCCAAGTGCCCTTGCCCCGGGCCGGAGAGCGTCCATGAAGTCCGCCGATGCATAGAGGAAGGACCTGATCGGAGGACCGTTGCGGATGATCGCGAGCTCGGACTCGACTCCCTCGGTGATCGAGTCCTGGATGTAGGGTCGGGCCACTTCAGCCAGCGCGATGAACGTGCGATCGAGCTGAACGAACATGTCGGCCTGGGTCTCGGCGACGGGCGCGACCTCGGCGGCCGCCTGGGAGAGCCCGCGCACGAAGCCGCGCAGGCCGGTCTTCTTCGACGAGAGGTTGCGCCCGACCGGTTCGGCCAGCTTCAGCAGCGGTGGCAGGTCGGCGATGATCGTGTTTATGTCGGCTCCGCGGGTTGCGAAGCCGCCGCCGTACTCGGCGAGGTTCTTCTGGATCGCCCGCCGCACCGGTTCCTGGAACATGTTGAACCACTGGTCCATATCAACCGGTTCTTCGGCCTGCGATTCGGGAATGACGCCGCCCTCGGCTAGCCCCTCCCCGGAATCTCCCGGGGTCAGCAGCAGGTACTTGAGGCCCATCGCCGATCGCTGCCGGACCAGCACCGTCGAGTCCTCGGGCACCGGGCGGACGCTTTCGTCCAGCTTCATGGTCGCCACGGCGATCGACCGACCGTCATCCAGTTGCTCGGCCTTGACCTGGCTGACCACGCCTACCCTCACGCCGGCGATCCGCACTTCGTTGCCGGAGACCAGCGAAGCGGCCGAGGGCAGTTCGGCCTTGATCTCGTAGGTCGGTACGAAGGGCAGGCCCTTGTTGGCGTTGTACGAGAAAAAGACGCTGACCACGGCGATCACAGCGGTGATCGCCCCGACCAGAACCGGGCTCGCGGAGATTCTTGAGCGGCGGCGGCGGTTCACGGTCCGAGCAGGTAGTCGAGGATTTTCATGCGGCCCGAAGCGGAAGCTGCCCCGGTCGCTCCGGTGGTCTCCCGGCTGCGACTTTCAAGGCCGGAGAACCCGGTGGCGCCGGTGGGCCCGATCGGGTTGCCGAACTCGTCGATTCCGGTGACCCCGGTCGGACCGGTGGGAAGAGTGACGCCGGTGACGCCGGTTTCACCGGTCGGGGTGATGGTGTCGCCGGTCGCACCGGTCGGACCGGTGACGTCTTCGATCTGGTCGAGGTCATCCAGATCGTCCAGAGCCTCGGCCAGGCTTGACGAGGCTCCGCTCTGATCCCAGACGCCCTGGCAGCCTCCCACTGCCGCATTCGCGTAGGTAGTACAACCCGTCACGATCAGGTTGGTGCGCTGGTAGTGCCCGTACTGGTCGTAACCGTTGAGCAGCGAGGACGAGTTGTAGATAACTCTCATCAGGTCGTCAAAACCGCCGCCCTGATCAAGCGTCTTGAGGAAGAAATTGAGGTTGGCCGAGGGTGAAAAGGCCTCGCGAGAGAGGTTGCCGAGCTTGCGCACGATCGGCTGGGAAGCGACCAGATCCGGGCCGGCCGTGCGGGTGGCGCGACCGAGGCTGGTGATTGAAATCCGACCCGCCTCGGCAAACGGACCGAGCTTGGTCTGGAC
>JAEYSQ010000157.1 GCA_023434465.1 Actinomycetes bacterium | reverse complement strand
GCCTGCGGTCTCTCGACCGGTCTTGGCGCAGCCATGTACACCGCGAAGGTCGAGCCGGGAACGACCTGCGTCGTTTTCGGGGCCGGCATGGTCGGGCTCGGTGCGGTCGCAGGGGCGCGACTCATGGGTGCCGAGCGGATCATCTGCGTCGACCTTTCCGAGGACCGGCTGGAGTTGGCCCGGGGCCAGGGAGCGACCGACCTCAAGGTCGCCGACGAGAACACGGTCGAGTGGATCGTCGAGGAAACCGGCGGTTACGGCGCCGATTACACCTTTGAGGCGACGGGTCTTGTGGGCGTGATGCAGCAGGCGGTCGAATCCGCCCGCATGGCCTGGGGCCTTTGCACCGTGGCCGGGGTGGCCGGCAAGGGCGAGACGCTCGACGTGATTCCCCGCTGGCTGATTCAGGGACGCCGCATCGCCGGTTCCTCCTTCGGCGGAGTCAAGGGCCGCGATCAGGTTCCCGAGCTGGTCGACCGCTACCTGGCTGGCGAGATCGACGTCGAACCGTTCCTCTCCCACCGGATCACCCTCGATGAAGTCAACAAAGGCTTTGACCTGATGGAAGCCCAGGACGGCATCCGCAGCGTAATCGAGTTCAATTGATCCTCTTCTCCGAATTCAACCCCTCCCCCGTCCCCGGAAAGGACCGCCCATGATCATCCAGCGAGTCGAGCAGTCCGAATGGCTTTCCAACTCCTACCTCGTCTGTGACGAGGAAGGCGGCTCCGGAGTACTAATCGACGGCAACGGGGTGATCGAGCCGTTGCTCGAACGGGTCGACCGGGAGGGCATCGACCTCACCCACATCCTGCTCACCCACGAACATTGGGACCACGTGGTCGACCTGCGCGAGGTGGCCGACCGCTACGGGGTGCCGATCCTGGCCAGCCAGACGACCGCCGACCTGGTTGATTTCAAGGTCGACGAGATCGTGAGCGACGGCGACGAAACGGTTTCCGGCGGTCTGACGATCAAGTGGATCGCCACCCCCGGCCACTCCGACGGCCACATGGCCCTGCTGATCAACGGCACCGACGTGATCACCGCCGACGTGATCTTCAAGGGCACGGTCGGCGGCACGGTCGCTCCGGGTGAAACCGGCTTCCCGGAACTGAAGAGCTCGATCATGGACCGCCTGATGACCCTGCCGCCGGAAACCAGGATGCACCCCGGCCACCGCGAGCCCTCGACGATCGGTGACGAGTGGGAAAACAACCCCTTCATCCGGGTCTGGCGAGGACTCGACGACGAAGGCGAGGAGCCCTGCGAAGTGAACAACCTCGGGGCCGCGACCCTGATCCTCTGGGCCCCCGATTACGACGGAACCAACAAGGCCTGGATTCGCCTCCCGGACGGCGAGGACAAGATCACCGGCGGCTCCCAGGTCACCAGCCGCGGCTGAGTCTGAAGAAACGGTGCCGGCGCCGGAAGGACGCAGGTGGTCACCCGAAGCAGAACGCGGAGACGTCAAGCAGTCCGCTCTGCGTTGTCGAGGTCGGGTTGTAGACGGCGACGAACCACCCGTCGAGCGGTTCCCCGGAGACGCTGCTGCTGTACGCGTATGACTGGTAGGTCTGCGTGGCGCCGGCCGGAACCGACGAGAAACCACCCGAGATGACGAGGCGGTTGGGCGGGCATTGAAGGAAGTGGTCAAAGCTGGCGCCAGGCGCCAAATCGGTGAACGGCACCTGTTCGGATACATGAACGATGTCTCCGAGTCCGGCCGGTCCGGTTGCTCCGGTCGGGCCTTCCGCCCCGGTCGCACCGGGGGCACCGGCGGGTCCCGTCGCCCCGGTCACCCCATCGCTGCCCTCGGCACCGGTCGCACCGATTGCCCCGGCTGCTCCAGTCGGTCCGACGGGACCGATCGGGCCGATCAGCCCGGTAGCCCCGGCCGGACCGGCCTCACCCTGCGGGCCTCGTTCACCAGCCTGGCCGGTGGGCCCGGCCGGCCCGCGCCGGCCCGCCAGCCGCCTCACCAGCTGCCGGTTGAGGTGCCGGTAGTGGACCGCTCCTCGGCGGATCTTGACCGAGGTGACCGACCGGTTGGCGATCTTGCCGGTACGGACCGATTTTGGTTTCAGCTGCTTTGAACCGACACTGTTTGCTGGCAGCAGATTCGTCGCGTAGGCAACACCTCCCAGGGCGAGAAACAACGCGATCGTCGAAACCACGTTGGCGTACGAGGCGCGTGGCAGAAAGCGACGCCAGCTTTGACGGCGCCCGGAACTTCCTCCGTTAAAGCGCATGGTTCGAATCTAACCGCTACCGCGGCATAGGTCCAGAGCCGATCTGATTAGGCCAAGGTCAGAGCCTTGGTCCGAGCTTCAGAGCCGGCGCCCGATTCGTCGGAAGGCGCCGGTGAAGGCACCGGCCTCGGCGAGACCGCCCAGGCCGAGCAGGGCGCCGATCCCGAGCGCGGTCTTGACTCCGCCGGAAATCCCTCCCCCGCCCGACCCTTCGTCGGCCGGGGCTGCTTGTTCGGTCGGGTTGCCGGCGGCGGATTCATCACTCGGTGGCACCACGGTCGCAACCTGGGTCGGGTCGATCAACTGTCCGGTAACCGTCTCGCCACTGTCGTCGACCGGTGGCTCCTGTCGCTGGTCTGGATCGGGGTTCGACGGCGCGGGTGACCCGGTTGAGGGAATCCCGCTCCCGGTGC
>JAEYSQ010000152.1 GCA_023434465.1 Actinomycetes bacterium | reverse complement strand
GCCCCGAGCTCTACGGTGAGCTCGGGGACCGGCGGGACGACCTCTACGACTTCGAGGGAACCAGCACCTGAGGATCCGGGTGGCCGAGCGGCCGCGGACCGGAAGGGCGACCGGAGCCGGACTCCTGAGACCCGGCTTCGCCGCCGGGTTCACCGGATTCCGTTTCCCTGGTTTTCGCGGCATCAGCCTCGACCTCGGCCTTGCCAGGTATCAGCAGAGCCAGCACCGCGCCGATCGCCAGCACGACGACCGCGATCGGCATCGCGGCGACCACGCCGTCGGTGAAGGCCTGGGGGCTAGTGAAGCCGCCGTTGGCCGCGAAGACCGAAGAGAGGACCGCAACGCCCATGACTCCTCCGATCTCGCGGATCGCGTTGGTCGCCCCGGAGGCTTTTCCGGTTTCGGCTTCCCGGACCGACGAGACCACGGTCGCGGCGGCGGTCGGGAAAACCAGCGCCATGCCCGTCCCGGCCATCATGAACGGAACGATGAAGTCCCCGAACGCCGTGGTCGGGCTGGAGATCGCGGTGATCCAGGCGAGCCCGCCAGCTTGCAGGAGCAATCCGCTCACGATCAACGGGCGGGTGCCGATCCGGTCGCTGAGAAGACCGGCCAGGGGCGCGACGAACATCGGCATCAGGGTCCAGGGCAGGGTTCTGATTCCGGCCTCGAGTGGCCCGAGGCCCTGGGCGACCTGAAAGAACTGGCTGAGCAGGAAGATCGCTCCGAAGGTTCCGAAGAACATCGCGAACGAAAGACCGTTGGTGGCGCTGAAGCCGCGCGACCGGAAGAAACGCATTGGCAGCATCGGCTCGCGGGCCCTGAGTTGCCAGATCACGAACGCGCCGATCAGCACTGCGCCGGTGATCAGCGAGACCAGGACCGTCGGGCTGCTCCACCCCAGTGACTCACCGCGGATGATCCCGAAGGTGAGTCCGAAGAGGCCGAGGCCGATCAGGGCCAGACCGCGCAGGTCCAGGGACCGGTCGGGACCGGTCGACTCCGGAAGGCGTCTCAGCGCGAGGGGGATCAGCACGAGACCGACCGGCACGTTCAGCCAGAAGATCCAGTTCCAGGAGATCCCTTCGACCACGGCACCGCCGAAGAGCGGTCCCAGCGCAACTCCGAGGCCGCTGATTCCGCCCCACACGCCGAGCGCAGCGCCTCGTTTCTCTGGCGGGAATGCCCCAGAGACCAGGGTCAGGGTGAGCGGAGTGACGATCGCCGCTCCCGCCCCCTGGATCGCCCTTGCCGCGATCAGCGCGTCGAGGTTCGGGGCCAGCGCTGCGGCGGCACTGGCGGCCGTGAAGATGCCCACTCCGATCGCAAACATCCGGCGCCGGCCAAACCGGTCACCGAGTGCGGCCCCGGTGATCAGCAGGACCGCGAAGCTCAGTGTGTAGGCATTCACCGTCCACTCGAGCGATTCGATCGTCCCGCCGAAGTCGGCCTGGATCGAGGGCAATGCCACCCCGACCACGAGGTTGTCCAGGGAGGTCATGAAGAGCGCCGCCCCCGTGATGATGAGCGTCCAGACGGCCGCTCCGTTTCGCTTCCCGGCCATCATGATGGCCTCCTTCCGGTGTGTGACTGGTTACTCACTCTGAAGAAGTTGAAAGTGTGTGATTGGTTACTCACTGATTGCTCCTAAAAAAAGAGGTCTTTGTCTATCGGCTGCCGTCGAGCAGGTCGGGCGGTGTGAAATCACAATCGCCCTCGAAATCGGCCAGGATCTCCGCCCAGGGTTCCTCGATCTCGTTGGCGCCGATCGCGGTCATCACATTGATCAGCATGCCACCGGCCATCCAGAGCTTCAGTTCTTCCGGGGTTGCCTTGGAGCGTTCCGAGGCGACCGCGAACAGCGTGGCAAAGCAACGACGCATCGTGTCCCGGACCGCCGGGACCGAGGGCGAGATCGCCTGGGCATGCAGCTGGACCAGCAACATGTTTCGGTTGTCGGCGACCAGGTCGGCATAGGCGAGGCCCATCACCTCGAGCGGGTCGCGACCTTCCTTGTCGGCCTCGTCGGCGGCCGCCGCAAAGCTGCCGTACATCACTTCGCAGGATCGCTCGACCGCGGCCACGAACAGGTCTTCCTTGGTCGGGAACAGGCGGAAGAGATAGGCCTGCGAAATTCCGGCCCGCTTGGCGATCTCGGCAGTCGGGGCGGCGTGGTAGCCCTTCTCCGCGAAGACCGGAATCGAAGCGTTGATCAACTCTTCCCGGCGCTCTTCCGCGGTCGACAGCGACCGCTCACCGGCCGAAGGGGCCTTGCGCCTCTTCCCACCCGGGGTGGTCGCTGTCGTGTCCGAGGATGTAGCCATCAGGTGTGAGTATGCACTCACTCACCTCATTTGTCAAGTTCGGGAGTCGAGAACGCCACGGGTTCTCGCTCGACGGTCAACTCACCGGAGTCGATCAATCTCCTCAGGATCGCGACTACGCTCGGATCGAACTGTTTGCCGGCGTAACCCTCCAACTCCGTCAGCGCTTCCCGGGCGGTACTCGGCGGGGAGTAAGGACGATTGCTCATCATCGCGTCGAGCGCGTCACAGGCAAGGATGATTCTCGACCCGAGCGGGATGTCGGTCCCAAGGAGACCGTCGGGATACCCGGTGCCGTCCCAGTGTTCGTGTGAGTGGCGCACCAGAGTGGCGACGGGTTTCAGGGCTGGCGACGCCCCGATGATCCGTTCTCCGACTTCGGTGTGCTGCTTCATCAGGTCCCATTCGTCCTGATCGAGCGCCTTGCCCTTGCTGAGGATCGCATCGGGAATCGCCACCTTGCCCACGTCGTGAAGTTCGGCCGCGCGCCCGATGATGTCCAGATCCTCGCTGCTTCTGACCAGCTCTGATGCCACGGCGACGGCAAACCGACGCACCCGGCTGTTGTGAAAGGCGAGTTCGGGCTCGCGCTCGCGGAGCGATCGGACCAGCGCCTCGTGCACCTGGCTGCGGGCCGAGGTTCGAACGCTGCTCTTCTTTTCGTACATCCGCACGTCAGCCAGTGAGAGAGCCCCCGCGATGTCGTCAGCTTCGGCCGGGTAGTCCGCAAAGCCGAGTGAGGCGGAGATCTCGAAGCCCTTGCCGGTGATCCTGGTCGCGCGTCGCAACCCCTCCAGGACCTCGGCGTTCGATTTGGAATCACCAGGCAGCAGGGCGCAGAACTCATCGCCGCCGATCCTGTAGACCTCCCCGTCCGTTTCAGTCGCCTTGACCAGTTCGGTCGCGATCTTCTGGAGTAGCGCGTCGCCGGCGGTGTGCCCGAAGCTGTCGTTGTAGAACTTGAACCCGTCCAGGTCCAACACCGCAACGGTGACTCTGCTGCCGGTGAATGCTTCTGCGTCTGCCCACAATCGGGCGCGACTCGAGATTCCCGTGAGGTGATCGGTGTTGGCAGCGGCTAGAAGCCGGCGATTCTCGCGTTGCGCCATGATCAGGCGTATCCCGCCGCCAGCCACTGCGGCGATCGCGAGGAAGAAGGTCGCCGTGTACTGAACCTCCCTGAGCTCTCGAATGGTCAGCACCGAAAGGGCCAGTAGAACGCAGATCCCGGAGAGCATGCCCGCCCTGCGCCGCAGCGCCAGGCGATCGATCGTCATTTCGGCAGGCGACCATGCGGCCAGGCCGAGCAGACTGAAGGCCAGGGGCCAGCCCAGTTCGAGAATGCTCCTTTCAACGGGGTCACCTACCGCGCTCTGGTAGCTGAAAATGGTGTCGCTGGCCAGCCAGACGAAACCGGCCAAGGCGATCAGCGAAATCGCAGCGCCTCTTCGTCGGGCGCCGGTGAATAGCACCACCAAGAGAGCGGCGATCAGGATGATGTCGGCGACCGGGTAGATGACCGGAACAACCGACTCCAGACTGAAACCCGGATGGGCTTCGAAAACCGACGGCAGAAAGAGCATTACCGCCAGCGCCGACAGGGCCAGTGTTGCAATCAGCCAGTCGAGCAAGAGCAGCCGCCGGTTGTCCTGAACCATGGGCGCGATAAGCGCGATAAGCGCCCCGAGCATGAGCGGGTAACAGAGCAGCCAGACTACGTCGGCGATTGAGGGAACCGGCAACTCGAGGAAGTAGTACAGGGACTCCGCCAGCAGATTTCCGAACAGCACGGCGGTAACGAACATCCACACCGTTCGCTGGTGATTCACGAGCAGTACCCGCGCCAGGCAAAGGACCGCCGCCAGGCCCATCGTCCCGAAGTAGGCAAGGTCCTGGAGTATCCACGCTCCCTCGTCCACTGCCAGAAGCGGAATAGTGGCCGCGAGAAGTGCCAGCATCAGCGCGATGCTCCCCTTCACGAGGGCTTTGATCCGCTCTGGCAACTGCTCGGTTGTTTTCACGCGAGACCCTTCCGGTACTCACTCCCGGCCCGCAAGCGGGACGGTTTTTCCGAAAGTACCAGAGCTGGTGCCAAACTTCTCCCGATTCTGGGAGTTGGCCTCGACCCCATCCCCGGTTGCCGGTCGCCTCCGGGCAAAGAAAAGGCCCCGGATCACCGGGGCCTTTTCCTACGGCAGTGAGTCGATAAGCGCCCGACCCGGCGCTGATGCCTATCGGCTCAGCCGCAGCCGGTGTTGTTGCCGCAGCTCGAGCAGGTGTAGCAGGCGCCGGTGCGCTGCATCATGCCTCCGCACTGGTCGCAGGCCGGGCCGAGCTCGGCTGCGCCGGGGGTGATGTGGAGCTTGGCCGGGACCACCGGAACATCGTCGGTGAGTGCCGTTCCGGCCGGCACCGAGGTGCCTCCCGTATCGGCGACCGGAGCACCCGCGTCGGCCGGCGGGGTCGAGCCGCCGTTGCCTCCGCTCGCGGAACCGTTGCCACCGTTGCCGGGCTGACCACTCCCGCCTGCCTGGGCGATGTTGAGGCCGGCGTTCTCCGCTTCCTTGCGGTTGCGGACCTCCTGGGTCATGATTCCCTGTTCTTCGAGGAAGTCGGGATCGTTGATGAACTGGGAGGCGAGCCAGCGCATGATGTAGTCCGGCATCGACTTGGCGAACGGGATGTCCGGGTTGCCGGTGATCCCTTCCGGGTCGAACCGCATGTAGCTGAACTTGTTGACGAACACCTCGAGCGGCACCCCGTACTGGAGCCCGAGCGAGATCGCGGTTGCGTAGGCATTCATCATGCCCCGCATGGTCGAGCCTTCCTTGCCGATGTCGGTCAGGAAGATCTCACCGACCGAACCGTCCTTGTACTTGCCGGCCGTGATGTAGCCCTCGTGGCCGCCGACCGAGAACTTGTGGGTGACCGAGTCCCGGGTCTTGGGCATGCGGTGCCTGACCGGGCCCGCCGGAGCGGACTCGGCTTCCGCATCCTTCTCCTTCTCCTTCTGGGCGTCGGTCCTGAGGGCCTGGGCGGTCTTTGAACCATCCCGGTAGATCGCCAGGGCCTTGAGACCGCCTTCCCAGCCGCGGGTGTAGGCGTCGGCGATGTCCTCGACGGTTGCCGTGTTCGGCATGTTGACCGTCTTCGAAATCGCGCCGGAAAGGAAGGGCTGGGTCGCCGCCATCATGTCGATGTGACCGGTGTGGCTGATCGCCCTCTCACCGACCGCGACGTCGAAGACCGGCAGGTGCTCATCCTTCAGCCCCGGGGCGCCGATGATCGTGCCGTGCTCGTTGATCCAGGCCTCGATCTGGGCGATCTCCGGCTCCGAGTACTCGAGCGTGCGAAGCGCCAGCGGCACCGACTTGTTGACGATGGTCATGTTCCCGCCCCCGACCAGCTCCTTGAACTTGACCAGCGAGAAGTCCGGCTCGATGCCGGTCGTGTCGCAGTCCATCAGGAAGCTGATCGTGCCGGTCGGAGCGAGCACCGTCGCCTGGGCGTTGCGATAACCGTGTTCCTCACCGGTCGCGACCGCCACGTCCCATTCGTGACGGGCAGCGTCCAGCAGTTCGTCGTAGACGCCTTCGCCGTCGATCTCGTAGGCCGCATCGCGGTGCATGCGCATCACGTTGTTGTGCGGCTCGCGGTTCATCTCGTAAGCGTCGTACGGACCCATCGCGGCAGCGACTTCCGCCGAGCGCCGGTAGGCGCGGCCAGTCATCAGCGCAGTGATCGCGGCGGCTACGTTGCGTCCCTCGTCCGAGTCGTACGGCATGCCGTCCGACATCAGCAGTGCGCCGAGGTTGGCGTAACCGAGACCGAGCTGACGGAACGCCCGGGCGTTCTTTCCGATTTCCTCGGTCGGGTAGCTCGACGGGCCGACGATGATCTCCTGGGCGAGGAAGACGGTGTCGACCACGGCGCAGAAACCGTCAACGTCGAAGCTGCCGTCCTCGCGGCGGAACTTCATCAGGTTGATCGAAGCCAGGTTGCAGGCCGAGTCATCGACATGCATGTACTCCGAGCACGGGTTCGAGGCGTTGATCCGGCCCGACTCGGGACAGGTGTGCCAGCGGTTGATGATCGTGTCGTACTGGACGCCGGGGTCGGCGCAGTCCCAGGCCGCCTGGGCGATCTTCTCCATCAGCTCGCGGGCCGAGAGGGTCTTGGTGACCGAGCCGTCGGTGCGGGCGAGGAGATTCCATTCGGCATCGTCGGCGACGGCCTTCATGAACTCGTCCGAGACCCGGACCGAGTTATTGGCGTTCTGGTACTGGATCGAGGTGAAGCCGTCACCGTCGATCGACATGTCGAAGCCGGCGTCACGCAGCGCCGCCGCCTTCTTCTCCTCGTCGGCCTTGCAGGTGATGAAGTGTTCGACGTCCGGGTGATCGACGTCGAGAACGACCATCTTCGCGGCGCGACGGGTCTTGCCGCCCGACTTGATGGTGCCGGCCCAGGAGTCGGCGCCGCGCATGAAGGAGACCGGCCCCGAAGCGGTGCCACCCTTCTTCAGTGGCTCCATCGAACCGCGAATGTTGGAGAGGTTGATGCCGGAACCGGACCCGCCCCGGAAGATCTTGCCTTCCTTGGTGTTCCAGTCGAGGATCGACTCCATCGTGTCCTCGACCGAGAGGATGAAACAGGCCGAGCACTGCGGAGTCTCCTCGAAACCGACGTTGAACCAGACCGGCGAGTTGAAGGCGACTTCCTGGTGGAGCAGGGTCGCGGTCAGCTCCGCCTCGAAGGCGTCGGCATCGAGGTCGGAGGCGAAATAACCACCCTCGCGGCCCCAGCCGGCGATCGTGCCGGCGACGCGGCCGATCATCTGCTTGACCGAGCTCTCGCGTTCCGGCGAGCCGATCTGGCCCCGGAAGTACTTCTGGGACACGATGTTGGTCGCGTTCTGCGACCAGGTCTTCGGGAACTCGACGCCGCGCTGCTCGAAGGCGGGTTTCTCGGGATCGCCGATCACGGCGTCGCGAATTTCCCACTCGATTTCATCGAAGGGGTGGACACCTTCGCGGGTCAGCCGCCGTTCGACGACGACACCCTGTGGATTGACGCGGGGCGACTCGGATACTGACTGGGACATTCTGTGGTTCTCTCCTCTGCTGCGGGGGACGGCTGGCTCTGCTGGGGACTGGTACTTCGTGACTCTCACTTGCTCTTTCCTGCGGGTACTTCGGGGCTTTTCAAGTTCAGTTTC
This sequence comes from Actinomycetes bacterium, assembly GCA_023434465.1. Taxonomy (GTDB): domain Bacteria; phylum Actinomycetota; class Thermoleophilia; order Solirubrobacterales; family 70-9; genus 67-14. Next base: position 3,268 of record JAEYSQ010000152.1, on the reverse strand, counting down.
TGCTGAGTGTGGGGCTCAGCCGGTCGAGTTCAGCCTGGACGTCCTCGACTCCGAGCTGGCGGTAGACGGCGGCGAACTGCAGGTATGCGACCTGATCGATTCGCTTGAGCCCCGCCAGGCACATGTCGCCGATCCGGGCAGCCTCAATCTGACCACCGTCCCGGACGGCTTTTTTCTCGATCCGGTTGACCAGATCGTCGATCGCTTCCGGCCGGACCGGCCGCTTGTGCGACGCGCGCTCCAGCCCTCCGCGCAGCTTGGCGCGATCAAAGGGCTGTCGCCCGCCGTCCCGCTTGATGACGAACAGGGCCTGGGTCTCGTACCGCTCGTATGTAGTGAAGCGGTTCTCGCAACTGGAGCACTGGCGCCGACGGCGCACGGCGCTTCCATCCTCGGAGCTTCGGCTCTCGAGGACACGGCTTCTTTGGTGTCCGCATCTCGGGCAATGCACATGGCCAATTATACTAGGACTGGGGTCGGATGCCTTCTTGAGACGCTATATATAGCGTCTCACCCGAAAAGTGTTTCCGGCATTTGCGGGAAGGGCACACCACGCAACAGGCATGAACACGTCACTTGCGTCCGCAACCTTGGCCGCTGCCCACGGGTCGGTACGATTGGTCCTGTGAGCCAGGGGCCCCTCAACAAGCGCCAGAAAGCCGCTCAGGCACGAGAGTCCGCGGTGACCCGCGCGACCGTCGCCCGGGACGGCGCAGTCGAGCGGGCCGGACACGCTCGTGACGCTGCCGTCGAAAAGGTAGGAGTTGCCCGGGACGCCGCCGTCGAAAGGGCGGGAGTCGCCCGGGACGCCGCCGTCGAGAAAGCGACCGCCGTCAAGGATTCAGCGAGCGAATCGCTCAAGAAGATCAAGCCCAAATTTCGCGGTGTCTCCCACGAATGGGCGTTCTTCCTCTCGCTCGGACTCGGCATCTCCCTGCTGGTGCTGGCCGATACTCCGAAGAAGGTGCTGGCGGTCGGGATTTACGCGGTCTCGCTCTGCGCGCTGTTCGGAACCAGCGCTCTGTATCACCGGGTCAACTGGAAGTCGGTCAAATCGAGAATGCTGATGCGCCGCCTTGATCACTCGATGATCTTCCTGCTGATCGCGGGCACGGTCACGCCGTTTGCCCTCCTGACCATGGACGGCACCTGGTCGACGGCGATTCTCGTCTCGGTCTGGTCGGCCGCAGCGATCGGCATCGTGGTCGAACTGCTCTGGATCCATTCCCCGAAATGGGTGAGCGCCGCGATGTACGTCGCGGTCGGCTGGATCGGCGCGGTCGCGTTTCCGCATATCGTCGGCACCGCCGGAGTCTGGGCCGGCTTGCTGATCGCGACCGGCGGCATCCTCTACACGGTCGGGGCGGTGGTCTACGCGACCGGCCGGCCCAATCCCAGCCCCACCTATTTCGGGTATCACGAGGTCTTCCATCTCTTCGTGATCGGCGCCGCCGCATTCCACTTTGCGGCGGTCGCGATGTTCGCGCTCTGATGAACGGTCCGGCTGACCTGAGTTTCGAAGGCGTCCCGGAATGGTCCAACATCGCGGTCGGCGACCACTGGATCCGGACTTTCCAGGGCGGGCCCCATCAGGCCTCGGAGGCAGTCGTGTTCGTCCACGGCAATCCCGGCTCCGCCGCCGACTTCGAGGAACTCGTAAAGACCGTCGCGCCGCCCCGCCGGGCAGTCGCCTTCGACCTGCCGGACTTCGGCCAGTCGATCGCCGCTCCCGGGTTCAGCCACACAAAGGCCGAGTACGCGAAATTCCTCGACGATGCCTTCGAGGTACTGGGAATACGGCGGGCCCATCTCGTGCTGCATGACCTCGGCGGACCGATCGGACTCGAGTGGGCCTCGGCCAACACCTCCCGGGTGGCCAGCATGACCTTGATCAACACCGGGGTTCTGGCCGGGTATCGCTGGCACCGCACGGCCCGCGGCTGGCAGACTCCTCTGGTCGGTGAACTGCTTCAGGCGATCACCTTCCGGACTGCTTTCAGGCGTGCGATCATCTCCCAGGAGCCTCACGGCCTCCCACGCGATTTCGTTGACGGGATGTACGACAACTACGACCGCCGCACCCGTCGGGCCGTGCTTGGCATCTACCGCGACCTGAAAAAGGTCGGCAAGAACGCGAAGACGCTGATCCCCACGCTGGCCGCCGCCGATCTGCCTTGCCTCGTGGTCTGGGGAGCCGGCGACCCCTACATCCCGGCGTCCTTCGCCGACCGCCAGCGGAGCGCCTTCCCGCGGGCCCAGGTTCACATCCTCCCGGCCTCCGGCCACTGGCCGTTCATCGACGACCCGCCCGCGGTCACCGAGCTTCTGAGCGGGTTCCTGGCCACCGTCGAGTAGACGGTCGTGGTCAGCGGCGGGGAAGTTCGCCCGCCTCGATTGCGGCGGTGACCGCGCAGTCCGGTTCGGTTTCGTGGGCGCAGTCGCGGAATCGGCAGTAGGCGGCGAGGCGTTCTATTTCGGCGGCGCGTTCGCTGGTCAGGTCCGCTTCGGCGGCCCCGGGAATCAGGTCGTCGGCTTCGATCGAACCGGGGGCGCGAAGGCCCGGCGTATCGATCAGGAGCGATCCGCCCGGCAGGGTGAAGAGCTCGCGGCTGGTGGTCGCGTGGCGGCCGCGGTCGTCGGTGCCGCGGACCTCGGCGGTCTTCTGGCGCTCCCAGCCGAGCAGGGTGTTGGCCAGGGTCGACTTGCCGACCCCGGAGCGACCCAGCATCACGACCGTCTCGCCCGGTTCGAGGAACTCGCGGACCGCGGCCACTCCATCTCCTGTCTCGGAACTGAAAACGAAAACCTTGGTGCCCGGGAAGGCTTGAGCGACCCGTTCCTTCAGCTCCCTTGCTTCGTCGGTCAGGTCGGACTTGGAAAGACCGATCACGGGCTCCGCGCCCGAAGATTCGGCCAGGCGGACCATCCGTTCGAGGCGAACCGGATCATGTTCTCTATTAAGTGAGCTGATCACGATCGCCTTGTCGATGTTGGTGGCGAGGATTTGGATCCGGTCCCGGTCGGCGGCGCTCCGCCGGGCGAGGGCACTGCGGCGGGGCAGGATCTCCTGGATCGTTCCGTCGGGCAGGGTCGCCACCCAGTCACCGACCGCCGGCATCGCGGTGGCCGAGGAGCGGTCCTGGAGCATGCGTCCCGCCGGGCGCCCCGGCAGGTCACCTTCGGCGGTCAGCAGGTCGACGATGTGATTCCGGTGAAGGCCGACCACGCGGGCCGGAATCTGGCCCTCCCGGGACTTCTCGCCCCAGGC
>JAEYSQ010000124.1 GCA_023434465.1 Actinomycetes bacterium | reverse complement strand
CAAAAAGAACCGGCGTCGATCGAAGCACGGTCAACCGGTGGCGCAAGCACGGATTTCCGGTTGAGCCGCCCCCATACGAATTCGAACCGGACAGCTGGAGAACTTCTCGCCGTGAGGTCATCTCGATCTCCCACCGGACCAGCGTCACCCTTCTCGACGAGTTCGTGGGTCCGAAAACCTGACACCGGACTGCGGCGATGCCGGGACCGAAGTGGCCGGGGAGGCTTCACCTGACGCCTCCGGATGAGTCCTAAATCCGACGCACGTCAACTTTCGTATCCTCCAGACCGAGGAACCCGACCTCCGCCCCGGCAATAATGCCTGTGACACCCCGAGAGATATGGCGACCCCCGCAGCAAACATCACACCCCCCACCCCCGAGAGTGCCCTCGTCGGCGGCGTCGGGCTGGGCGCGATTCCCAAACAGCAGCGCGGGATCGAGGTGCGCGACCGGCTTTACGAGGCGGCGATCAAGGAAATCGACAGCAAGGGAATCGTCGAGTCGCGGGTCGAGAACATCGTCGAGCAAGCCGGAACCAGCTGGGGAACCTTCTTCCGGTACTTCCCGCGCAAGGAAGATGTGTTCCTGCACGAGTCCGCGAGACATTTCCGGGAATACATGCGACCCGCCTACGACGAGGCGCTGGCCGACGAATCGACGTCGATCAAGGAAGGCTCGCGGCGGGTCATCCTGCTGATGATGGAACCACGCATCAGTCCCAGGTTCCATGCCGAAATGTTGACCGAGACGCTCCGCCATCCGGCCCGCTTCGCAGCGATCCTGGGTGAAGGAGAAATCCCACTTGCGGCCATGATGGCCGGACTCCTGGCCGAGGGACAAAAGCGCGGCGAGATAAAGCCCGACGCCCCGATCCCGATCTGTGCGGCGGTGCTACTTGCCGGGGTCATGTTCTCGGCGGCCGGGATTCTCGAAGCCGTCGCCCAAGGCAACCGGCCCGGTTCCGACATTGCCAACGTCGCCAACAAGGCCTTCGATCTGGCCTGGTCGGGCGTCGGCGCCTAGAATCACCGACGGCCGGACTTCGGTCGACAAGCGGACGTGGCGGAACTGGTAGACGCGTCAGGTTTAGGTCCTGGTGCCCGCGAGGGTGTGGAGGTTCGAGTCCTCTCGTCCGCATTCTGACTTTGGCAGTCCGGGCTACGACCGCCCGGACCGGCCACGCTCAGTCCGCCTGGCCGAGAGCCTGGTCGATGAAAGGACCGATAAGCCTGCCGACCCTGACCGCAGTCTCGTCGCGGGTGCCGGTCGGGGCGGTCACGTTGCTGATCGCGAGGCGGACCAGGTTCTCTGCGATCAGGCTCGCGTCTTCCGCTCTCATCTCCGGCCAGGTTTCGACGATCACCGTGGCGATCCGCTGCGAGACCCAGGCGATCACCGGTGTGCCACGGGTCGTGATGAACGGCAGCATCCCACCGGTGCCGTCGTCACTCAGCAGGGTTGCGATCATCGGATCCTCGCTGGCGACGACCAGGAACTGCTCGAAGGCGACATTTACGGCGGCGCGCGGATCATCAGCCTTGCCGCGAATCGCCACCTCGACTCCTTCGAGGAAATTCGCCGCCTCATGCATCACGAAGGCAAGACCAAACTCGTTGCGGCTACCGAACTCGTTGTAGAGGGTCTGGCGGCTGACCCCGGCTTCGAGCGCGATGTCATTCATCGTGATCTCGGACCAGGTTCGGGATTCGAGCTGTGCTCGAGCCGCCGCGAACGCGGTTTGGTGGAGCAACTCCCGGGTCGCCTGCCGAAAGGAACTACGGGTTTCGGTCTCGGCCATGGGTGACATGGTCGCAGCCGGGGCGGTCATTGGTCCAGTTCGAAATCGACCTTGTCGCGGACCGCGCAGTCGGGACAGGGCCAGTCGTCCGGAACTTCGACCCACGGGGTTCCGGGCGGAAATCCCTCGCGGGGATGGCCCTCTGCCTCGTCGTATACGTATCCGCAGTCCGGGCAGCGCCAGCGACTCACGCGGGCCTCCCGTAACGGGACTCGATCCGGGCTCGGGCCCGTGGCTGGACGTTGATACGCGAGAGATCCCCTTCGTAGTGGTCGAGCAGCCGGCGATCCATCACCCGGCGCCAGAGGGGCGGAATCCAGGCGAGAACGATCATTCCCGCGTAGCCGGTCGGCAGCTGCGGGGCCTCGGACGCATGGCGCAGGGCCTGGTAGCGGCGGGTCGGGTGAGCGTGATGGTCGCTGTGGCGCTGGAGGTGGTAGAGCAGCACGTTCGAAGCGACGTTGTTGCTGTTCCAGCTGTGCTCCTGCTGGCAACGTTCGTAGCGGCCGTCGTCCCGGCGCTGACGCAGCAACCCGTAATGCTCCAGGTAATTGACGACTTCGAGCAGCGAGAACCCGACCACGGCCTGGATGATCAGGTACGGCAGCACGACCGGGCCGAAGGCCACGGCGAGGCCCGCGAAAAGAATCAGGGTCATCGCCCAGGAGGTCAGGATGTCGTTCTTCGGACCCCAGTGCGAGGCACCGACTCGGTCGAGCCGGGCGGTCTCGATACCCCAGGCCGAACGCAGGCTCCCGGCCACCGTCCGGGGCAGGAAGGCCCAGAAGCTCTCGCCCATGCGGGAGCTCGCCGGATCCTCCGGGGTCGCCACGCGTACGTGGTGACCTCGATTGTGTTCGATGAAGAAGTGGCCATATCCCGTCTGGGCCAGTGCGACCCTGCCGAGCCAGCGTTCCAGCTCCTCGCGCTTATGGCCGAGTTCGTGGGCAGTGTTGATCGCGATTCCCCCGACCACCCCCATGGTCAGGGTGAGGCCGATCGCCTCGATCGCATTCAGCCCTCCCCCGGCCCACTGCCAACAGGCGAAAATGAGGCCCGCGTACTGGACCGGGATGAACAAATACGTGCACCAGCGGTAATAGCGATCCTGCTCGAGCCACTTGAGGACGCTGTCCGGCGGGTTGGAGGGATCGAGTCCGATCAGGATGTCGAGTACCGGAAACACCGCGAAGACCAGGACCGGCGCCAGGAACCAGAACAGACCGATGCCGGTCAAATCGACCAGTCCCCAGGAGATGAACGGAGTGAGCGGCACCAGGACACCGAGTAGCCAGGCGTACCGTTTTCCGTCTCGCCATCCGGCCGGATTCAGCTCGATCTGATCGCCGCCGTGGTGGTGACCGTCTGCCCCATCGGCAGAAGGTCCGAATGCTGGATTCTTGTCAGAACTTGCCGCCATGTCCTCTTACTTTACGCAGTTGCGGTATTTGTAAACATGCAAATTTCTCCGCGGGGCTGCGGACATCCGGATTTGAATCTATGATCGGGACATGGCAGTAGGAGAGGCGAGGCCCGGCTACGAGTTGTGGCGCCCGAATCGGGAGAAGACCGAATCGTTGACCACGCGTTTTCTGGTCGTGCTCTTGCTCGTCGTATCCGCGATCCTCATGCTGATCGTGACCCTCGGTGGCTGGGACGTCCTGGTAGGTGGCAGCACCTACGGGATCATCTCTCTCGTCATGATCGGCGTCTACGTCCTCCTTGCCGTCATGACCTGGCGCTGGAGCCGCGGCGCCCTTTCGCTGACCATGGCCCTCTCGGTGCTTTTCGGCATCCTCTGCGCAGTCGGAGCCGAATCATGGTTTGCCCGCGACAAGGCGGGGTTCACCGAAGCAGCGCTGCCTTCCGATCTGATCGGGCTGCTGGTCGTGCTTCTGATTCCGGTCCAGATCGCACTGCTGATCGCGGCCGCCATTGCTTTCAACCAGGAATGGCACGTGGAAGAAGAACGGCCGATCGGCTCCGGCAACGGAGACGGTGACGGTGACACGGCCGGGACCGGCTCACTGGCCGGCGCTTCCTGAGTCGAGCGTCATAGACTTGGGCGTCCCGGCGGCGGTGGCGGAACTGGTATACGCGACGGACTCAAAATCCGTTGCCCGCAAGGGCGTGTGGGTTCGATTCCCACCCGCCGCATAGGGAGAAACCGATGGCTGCCCCTGAAGAAAAGACTCCGGCCGACGCCGACGAACCCGAAGAGTTCGAGGTGATCAACGCCGGCAACGAAAAGCCATCGGTCGAGGCCGCCGGCGACGCAGCCGACGAAACTGCCGAGGGGGACGATGAATCGCCCAAGCCGCCGCAGTCGGCGGAAAGCGACGTGCTTGCCGGCGGTCCGACCGGCATCGCCGGAAGCGGGCTGGAGCGAAACGCGGCAGAACGTCTGGTCGAAGAGCTGGAGAGCAAGGGCCGAGATGCCCGGATCCAGGAGGTGCGGATCCCCGCCTCCGAGTCGGCCACCATCACCCTTCACGCCCTGCTCGTGCTGGCGGCCAGCCTGATCGGCCTGGACTGGCCGGCGATTGGAGCGTCGATCTGTTTGCTGGCAATCTTCTCGTTCTACGCGGAGCGTGGTTTCGGCCTGCGACTGCTAGGTCGCGTGATTCCCGGCCGGCGGACCAATAACGTCCTCTCTCCTCCTCCGGGGCCGGCCTGGGAAGAGGTAGAAGTGGTCCTCGCAGCAGGGTACGACGTGCCGGACTCCTATCCGGTCGGCGAGTGGCTTTCACGGCGCTTCTCCGGTCAGCTGACTACCGACCGTATTCTCTTTTACGGCGGCATGATCGGCACGTTCGCCGCCCTGATGCTGCGTGCCGTAGAGATTGAGGATACGGCGCTCAACGTATTCCAGACCCTGGCCGCGGCGATTCCGCTGGGGGTGATCGCGGCCCAGATCGACCGCATGTTGGCCGGCACCCCGGTCGCGACCCAGGAAGACCTCGCTCCGGCCCGCGACGTGATGGCCGCCGCGCGGGAGGCCGACAACGATTCCGAGGGTGATTCAGGGGTTGCCGTCTGCCTGTTCGGAGCCGGGTTCGCCGGGGCCGGGGGCGCCATGGCCTTTTTCGGTGACAGCCGACTCCGGCTCAAGTCCGAATGCGCGGTGATCAACCTGCTCCGCGGCGCCCGGGCATCCTCGCCCGAGGTGACCGGCAGTGAAGGTGACCTGTTGCCGACCAGAATGAGCCCGGAACTGGCCGCCGAAAGTCCGCTCCAGCCAAAGACCGTCGCTCTGCGGGGTCATACCGCGGCGACGATCGCCCGCCGGCGCGGGCTGCGCGCCACGACGGTGGTCGGTCGCGGCGAAGCCGGGGTCGACGTGATCCTCGACGCCGCCGAAGGCGCCCTGCCCGCCAACGAGGAGAACGCTTGAACCCCGAACTGCTCTGGTCGCCCTCCCCGACCTCAATCGAGAGTTCGCAGCTCGTCGCCTGGGCGAAGTGGCTGAAAGAGCAGGGCATCGGCCCCGACAGCGAGGAGTACGGGGATCTCTGGGCCTGGTCGACCGAGGAACCCGAGCAGTTCTGGCGTTCGATCTGGGATTACTTCGACGTGCTCCACGACGGTGAGCCGACCAGTGTCCTCTCGAGCCAGGAGATGCCGGGCGCGAAATGGTTCGAGGGCACGAAAGTCAACTACGCCGAGCATGTGTTTCGGGACCGGGATCCGGATCAGATCGCGATCATCCAGAAACTTGAGGGCGAGGACGGCCTGCGGACCGTCGAGTGGGGCCAGCTCCGGCAACATGTTGCCGACTACGCAGCCGCGATGAGGCAGATGGGAGTTGGTCCCGGCGACCGCGTTGCGGGCTATCTGCCAAACAACTACGAGACGATCATGATCTTCCTCGCGGTGGCCAGCATCGGTGCCGTCTGGACCTGTTGTTCACCCGACTTTGGTGCTGGTGCGGTCCGCGACCGGTTCGAGCAGGTCGAACCGAAACTGCTCTTCGCGGTCGGCAGCTACAACTATGGCGGCAAGAACTTCGACCGTCGCGAGACCGTCTTCGACCTGGCCGACTCCATGCCCTCGATTGAGAAGGTCGTGTTCGTCTGGCACGGAGATCAGGACCTCGACCTTCCCGAGGGCCTCGAATGGGATGCGGAACGGTTCACCCACGAAGACGAGTTCCTCGATTGCCGGGAACGCGAACTCGAGTTCACCCGGGTTCCGTTCGACTCCCCGCTCTGGATCCTCTACTCCTCTGGCACCACCGGGCTGCCCAAGCCGATCGTCCAGGGCCAGGGCGGGATTCTGCTCGAGCACCTGAAGAAGATGCATCTGCATTTGGACGCCAAGGAAGGCGACCGGATCTTCTGGTTCACCACGACGGGCTGGATGATGTGGAACTTCCTGGTCTCCTGCCTGTTGACCGACGCCGCGATCGTGCTCTACGACGGCAACCCCGGCTACCCGGACATGTCGGCGCTCTGGCAGCTGGCCTCCGACGCAGAGGTGACCTGCTTCGGCACCTCGGCCTCCTACATCTCGGCCTGCATGAAGGACGGTGTCGAACCCGCCGCAGACGGGCGAGACCTCTCGAAGCTCCGCTCGGTCGGCTCCACCGGTTCCCCGCTCGCCCCCGAAGGGTTTGACTGGATCTACGAACACATCGGCCAGAACACCTGGCTCTTTTCGACCTCCGGGGGTTCGGACCTTTGCACCGCGTTCGTCGGCGGGGTCCCGACGCTACCGGTCTATCGCGGTGAGCTTCAGGCCCGGGCGCTCGGTGCGGCGATCGAATCGTGGGACGAGGAAGGCAACCACCACACCGGCGAGGTGGGAGAACTGGTGATCACCAAGCCGATGCCCTCGATGCCGCTCTACCTCTGGGGTGACGAGGACGGCTCCCGCTACCACGACAGCTACTTCGACACCTATCCCGGAATCTGGCGGCACGGAGACTGGATCGAGATCACCGAACGCGGGAGCGCGATCATCTACGGCCGCTCCGACTCGACCATCAACCGCGGTGGCATCCGCATGGGCACCAGCGAGATCTACCGGGCCGTACTCGCCGACGACGACATCGTCGACGCGCTCGTGGTCGACATCCCGCGCGAAGGGACCGAAGGCTGGATGCCGCTTTTCGTGGTGATGGCCGAGGGCGCGGAACTGACCGATGACTTGAAGAAACGGGTTGCATCCGAAATCCGGACCCGCTGCTCTCCCCGGCATGTGCCCAACGAGATGATCGAGATCGAGGAAGTTCCTCGCACCCTCTCCGGCAAGGTGCTGGAGGTGCCGGTAAAACGAATCCTCACCGGCACTCCGGTCGAGAAGGCCGCCAGCCGCGACTCGCTCGCCAACCCCGAAGCACTCGACTTCTTCAGCGAGTACGCCCGCACCCTGGCCTGAACGGCCTCAGCCCGCCACCGCTCGCCTCTCTACCACTTCGCTATCGGTGAGATCCGAGTTATTGGTCGTATGGAACGAAAACATGGATCTCGCGGTTGAGGGGTCTGCTCAGTGCTTGGTGGCTCGGCGAAGGCGCCGCCCGATCGGGCGG
>JAEYSQ010000271.1 GCA_023434465.1 Actinomycetes bacterium | reverse complement strand
GGTGATCGGCCGCGCCATCGTCTTCCGGAACCGGAAGATCGTCAGGAAGCTGCCGATAATCCTTTTCCATCCGACCAGAGTAAACGCCAGGACTTTTGTCGTGTAGTTGCTGGTGTAGTTCGGTAGGGTTTCCCGATGTCACCTGGATCTGAAGCCAGCCTGACCCGGCTGGCCGAGGGCAGACTTGACGATGAAGCCTCGACTTTGTCGACATCCGCCCTGGCCAAGAACCTCCAGGAAGCCCTCGGCCAGAGAACGGGCGCCGATCTGATCGGACTCGGTGACAGCCGCCAGCTTGGCCGCTACCGGAAGGGTGACGGACCGAAGCCTCGTCCGATAGTCGAGATGAGGCTGCGGGAGGCGTACAAACTGGTCGGAACGATCACTTGCGCCTTCAGCACCGAGGTGGCGAGATCCTGGCTCCTCGGGACCAACTCCGCGCTTGATGACAGGGCACCGATTGAGTCGTTTCGCGAGGCGTCTACTCCGGGAGAGTTCCGGGAGCTGCGATCGCTGGCCCGACGCTTTGTGATCTCCGAATCGACGGTCCGGGATCCATTGGAAGACATCGATTCGGTCCGCGCTGCCAGGCGACGGCCGATGTCGGAGCGGCTGGAGCAGGCCTTGAGCTGGAACCTGGCCGTCAGTGAACTGCGTGCCGGACTTCTCGAGATGAAGACCGATGACCGTCCGTTTTGACGCTACCCGAATATTCAAGGCCTTGGCCGATCATGAAGTGGCTTACGTGACGATCGGCGGAGTCGCGATGCAGGCTCACGGAGGACAGAGATTCACACAGGACCTCGATGTCGTGATTGAGTCCAGTCCTGACAACTACGCGCGACTGGCCCTTGCGTTGAAGGGCCTCGATGCCCGGATACTCGGCCCGGGTGGCCAGGTCTCCGCGAAGGTTCCGTCGGCCGAACTCCTGGGGTCAAGCGATCGGTGGCGCCTCGTCACAACCGATGGCCGTCTGGACATCCTGACTCCGCCCGCGCATCTGGGTTCATTCGCCGAGATGTTCGCGCGGGCACACAAGGTGCCGCTGGCTTGTGGGGAAGTACCCGTCGCACATCGCGAGGATCTGCTCGAACTCAAGCGAAACGCGGGTCGCCCGCAGGACCTCGCTGACATACGGCTGCTTGAGTCACTTGACGACGGGGACTGAAGGGGGAGATTCCGGTCGAACCGGATCAGACGGCGATTCACTGGCACACGACTTTCAAGCCCAAAGTGCCCGGAATGGGGTGGGTCTACCGGCGAGCGCTCGAGAAGGCGACCCGGGCGTTCGTCGACGGTCTCGCGGAAAAGAGTCACGCGCACTCCGGGTACGCGCGGGGAGGCAGGCTATTTCGCGCAACTAGCAACGGAATCGTCGACTCCCGTCCTCGAAGAGCTTGTCCTTGAGGTGGAGCGACACGTAGACCAGACCGACGAGGACTGGTACTTCGACGAGTGGGCCGACGACGCCGGCGAGGGCTTCGCCTGACGTGGCTCCGAAGACACCGATTGCAACGGCGATTGCCAGTTCGAAGTTGTTGGAGGCGGCCGTAAAAGCGAGGGTGGCGGTTCGTTCGTAACCGATTCGCATGATCCAGCCGGCCCAGAATGAGACCGCGAACATCAGTCCGAAGTAGATGAGCAACGGGATTGCGATCCGGACTACGTCGAGGGGTTGTTCGGTGATCGCTTCCCCTTGGATAGCGAACAGCAGGACGATCGTGAATAGCAGCCCGTAGAGCGCGAGGGGGCCGATTCGGGGGAGGAAGACCTCCTGATACCAGTCGGTTCCGCGCCGGCGTATACCGATGATGCGGGTCAGGTAGCCGGCGACAAGCGGGATGCCGAGGAAGATGAGTGTGGTCCTGGCGATTTCCCAGATTGAAACGTGGAATCCGTGACTGTCAAGACCGAGCAGGTCGGGCAGTGCGGTGAGGTAGAACCAGCCGAGGATGCTGTAGGCAACGATCTGGAACAGTGAGTTGATGGCGACGAGTAGGGCGGTGGCTTCCCGGTCGGCGCAGGCCAGGTCGCTCCATATGAGGACCATGGCGATGCATCGGGCCAGTCCGACGATGATCAGTCCGGTCCGAAATTCGGGTTGGTCGGCGAGAAAGATCCAGGCGAGCGCGAACATGAGTAGGGGTCCGACGATCCAGTTGAGGATCAGTGAGCTGACCATCAGGCGTCGTTCCCCGGTCAGGTGTCCCAGTTCTTCGTATCTGACCTTGGCGAGAACCGGGTACATCATGAGGATTAACCCGAGGGCTATCGGTAGCGAGACCGTGCCGATCCGCATCGAGTCCAGCGTGGAGTTGAGGCCGGGGAGGAGGGAGCCGAGTCCAAGGCCGAGAGCCATGGCGAGGGCGATCCAAAGCGGCAGGAACCGGTCAAGCGTGCTCAGCTGCTTCATCGACTAAACCTCCCGGTCAAGGTCGGCCAGGAGTTCATCCGTTCTCCGGCGGATCTCGTCCCGCACACGGCGGACTTCTTCGATCGGCTCGCCCGTAGGGTCGTCGAGTTCCCAGTCGATGTATCGCTTGCCCGGAATGTAGGGGCAGGCGTCCCCGCAACCCATCGTGACCACCACGTCGGCCCACTCGGCCAGCTCCCTGGTGAGCTGTCTCGGAGTCTCCGCCCGCAGGTCGATTCCTTCTTCTTCCATCGCTTCCACGACTTTCGGGTGGACCTGGTCGGCTGGCGTAGTCCCGGCCGAGCGGGCTTTGTGTTTGCCGCTTGCAGAGCGTTCGAAGAGGGCACGGCTCATCTGGGAGCGGCCTGCGTTCTGCAGGCAGACGAAGAGGACGTGGCTCATTCGGGGTTCCTTTGAGATTCCATCGACGTTCATCGTATCCATTGACAAACGTCGATGGAACTGATTTGATGAATATCGATGAGCACCGAACTAACCCTCGCCCCGAAGCAAAAGAGTCCGAACGGTCAGCCGTGTTGCGAACCTGTCGTTTACCCCGATGTCGAGCGGACAGAGGCCGAGAGGATGGCCAGAATCGCGAAGGCGCTGGGAGACCCGATCCGGCTCACTCTGGTTGACGTTCTTCGCAAACACGCGGGCAAAGTGTGTGTTTGTGAGCTCGTGCCGCTCTTCGACGTGAGTCAGTCGACGCTATCCCATCACCTGAAGAAACTGCGTGATGCCGGAATTCTCGATTCCGAGCGCCAGGGCCTATGGGCCTACTACTACGTAAATCCCGAGGAGCTTGAGGAGCTGAGCGCATGGCTGAGTTAGAAGTGACCGAGTGTTGTTCACCGGAAGCTCAGGCTTCCTGTTGCGAACCGGAAGAAAAGAGCGACTGTTGCGGTGAGGGACCAGGGTGCGGATGTTCCGCCGGTGAGCAAGGCAGCGAGCCCGAAATCAGGGACTTAGTGCGAGAGCGTTACGCCGCCGCGGCCGTTGGGTCTGGTTCCGGAGATGCGTCTTGTTGCTCGAATGCCGCGGTGATAACCGATGAGCAACGCGACGTATTCGGGTCGAACCTTTACGACGCCGAGGATCGCGAAGATCTTCCCGAGGCAGCCCAGCTGGCCTCCCTTGGGTGCGGCAACCCGACAGCGGTTGCAGACCTGAACGAAGGCGAGACGGTTCTCGACCTCGGATCTGGAGGTGGGATCGACGTTCTGCTTTCGGCGAAGCGGGTTGGGCCGACCGGCATGGCCTACGGCCTGGACATGACCGACGAAATGCTCGAGCTTGCCCGCAACAACCAGAGGGAGGCCGGTGTCGAGAATGCCGAGTTCTTGAAAGGAGAGATCGAAGCCATCCCGCTTCCCGATAACTCCGTCGACGTGGTGATCTCAAACTGCGTGATCAACCTCTCGGCCGACAAGCCGAAAGTGCTCCGCGAAGCTGCGAGGGTCCTTCGGCCCGGCGGACGATTCGCTGTAAGCGACGTCATCGCCGACCCGGACATGTCGGCGGAGACCCGCGCCGACATGGAGCAGTGGACTGGTTGTATTGCCGGCGCCCTTACGAAAGACGAGTTCGAAGTCAATCTGATCGCGGCCGGATTCGAAGAGCTGGAGATCGAGGAGACACACAGGGTT
>JAEYSQ010000148.1 GCA_023434465.1 Actinomycetes bacterium | reverse complement strand
ATGAGCGTCTTACTCGGTTGCGAACCCGAGGTCCTGGACGATCTTGAAGATCGAACCGGTCTTGTCCTCGAAGAACTCGGTCACGACCGCGTCCCATCCACCGAACTCCTCGATCGTGAACAGGCCGGGCGGAACCGGGAACTTCTCCTTGTCGAGCAGCTGCGGGTTGACCGAGCGGTAACCCTGTTCCTGCCAGATGTTCTGGGCCTCGTCGGTCCAGTTCCAGTTCAGGAAGTCGGTCGCGGCGGCCGAGCCACCTTCGATCACGGCAGCTGGCTGCTCGATCAGGATGGTTGATTCGGGCACGACATACTCCACGTCTTCGCCGGCGAGCTGGGCGGCGATCGCCTCGTTCTCATAGGAGAGGAGGACGTCACCGGTACCGCCCAGGAACGCCTGCAGCGCCACGCGGGCCGACTCGGACTGGGTCGGGGTCTTGGAGAGGATGTTCTGGACGTCGGCGAGGGCTTCCTTCTCGGACTTGCCCGAGTTCAGCGCGGCGCCGTAGACGGCCATGATGTTCCAGCGGGCTCCGCCTGAAGTGAACGGGTTCGGAGTGACGACTTCGATGTCGTCATTGGTGACGATGTCTTCGAAGCTCTTGATGCCGAGCGGGTTACCGGGACGGGTCACGATCGCGACGACCGAGTTGGTGACGATGCCCTTGTACTTGTTCTTGTTCCAATTGGCCGCAACCTGCCCGGATTCGACGAGGCGGGTTACGTCGGTCTCGAGGGCGTAGTTCACGTAGTCGGCCTTCTGGCCGGCTTCAACCGCGCGGCTCTGGTCGCCCGAAGCGCCGAATGAGTTGGTGAAAGAAACGCCGCTGCCTTCGTCGGTCTCGTTGAAGGCGGGCTCGAGGTGATCCTCATAGGCCTGCTGAGGAGTGGAGTAGGCGACGAGTGCGACCGAGCCGCCGTCGCCGTCACCGCTGTCGTCGCTGCTGCCGCAACCAACGATGATCGCGCCGAAGGCAACGAGAGCCAGGATCAGAAGCGCCTGGATGCTGCGCCGTGTCTTGAAGGAACTGCTCATTCGGGATATCCCCCTTGTCGATGAAGTTACTTTGTTTATCTACTTACTCAATAAACGAGACGGGCAAGGTACCACGGTTTTCAGCGGAATGTCGAGTCAGATGGTCATAAAGGTCGAATTTCGGATCAGTAATGCAGGGTTTCTCCTTTCTCCAAGCGAAATGAGAGGTTTTTGCCGATCGGTCACAGATCGCCGTCAGCCTTCACTGTCATGCTGGGACGGTGAGC
This sequence comes from Actinomycetes bacterium, assembly GCA_023434465.1. Classification (GTDB taxonomy): domain Bacteria; phylum Actinomycetota; class Thermoleophilia; order Solirubrobacterales; family 70-9; genus 67-14. Next base: position 1,766 of record JAEYSQ010000148.1, on the reverse strand, counting down.
GAAGGGATCTTCGAGAGAGAGGGCGAACCAGCCGCCAGCAACGGTCCGGACGGACAGAATCGACCCGCAGCTGAACCAGCGCCGATTCCGGTCGGCGAGTACGCGCGGGCTCTCAAGCAGCAGGTGAAGGGGCTTCCCCGGGCGACGATCACCGGCGAAATCACGGAGTTCAACCGCACGCCGGTTCAGATCTACTTCCAGCTCAAGGACGACCAGGGGGGAGTCCGCTGCACGATGTGGCGGCGGGAATTCGACCGGTTGGGGCTGCCAGAACCCGCGGTCCGGGTCGGGGCCCAGATCGTGGCGACCGGCGGCCCGGACTACTACGAGGGGGGCAAGGCGGCCTCGCCATCATTCAGTTTCCGGGCCACGGACATTCGTCCATCGGGCGAGGGCGATCTGATCGCCAGGCTGGCCGAACTGCGCAAGCGATTCGTGGCCGAAGGCCTGACCGAGCCCCAGAAGAAGCTCCACCGCCCGCTGCTTCCGCGCCGGATCGGCGTGATCACCGCCGAAGGCGGCGCCGCTCGCCAGGACCTTCTGGTCGGCCTCCAGCGCCGCGGCTGGGAGGGTGAAATCGTCTGGGGCTTCGCTCCGGTCCAGGACCGCAAGGCGGCGCCGGTGATCAGGCGCACTCTCAGTGACATGGCCGCCTTCGCCGAGGTCGATGCGATCGTGGTCTGCCGCGGCGGCGGCAGCCTGACCGATCTCTGGGCCTTCTGCGACGAGGATCTCTGCCGGACGGTGGCTCTCCTGGCCGTGCCGGTCATCGCGGCGGTCGGTCATGAGCGTGACGTCACCCTGATCGACGACGTCGCCGCGGTACGGGCATCGACCCCTACCCACGCCGCCGACGCTGTCGTAGGTATCGAGATCCCGGCCGCCCGCAACGCTCTTCTGGTGGCGACCAACCGGATCAGCCGGGCGGGCAAGTCGGCGGTCCGGAACCGCATCGGTCCCCTTGCGACCCTCGCCGCCGGTCCCGGTCGGGCGGTCAGGACCGAGCGAACCCGGCTCAACCAGAAGACCAGGGAGATCAGGGCCTCGGCCGAGCGCGGTATCAATGCCCGGTTTGACTCGACCCTCCTTCAGCTGGCGACCGGACTGGTGCCGGCCTCGAACCGGGCGGTGAGGTCGATCGAAAGCGGTCAGGCCCGCAACGCCAACCGGCCCCGCGAACTGGCGGCGAGAGTAGGGCAGAGGCTGGTGACGGGAGAACGAAAACTCGAGACAGAACGGGTCGCTCTCCGGGCTCACGACCCGCAGCGAACCCTCGAGCGGGGTTACGCCCGGGTCGAGGACCGGGCCGGTGAGCCGGTAGTGGATTCGAAGGCGGCCCGAAGGGCCGTTGAAGTGAAGATCCGTTTCGCCGATGGCGCGGTCGACGCCGCGGTCGGAGGAACCAGGCGCCGCCGGCAGCGCAAGAATGAAGAGCCGGAGGAGTTCGAGCAGATCAGCATGGAAGGACTTGAAGACAGTGAGTGAAGAAACCCCCGAAACCACCCAGACCTACGAGTCCGCCACCGCCCGTCTCGAGGAGATCATCCAGCGCCTCGATTCCGGTGACGCCCAACTCCGCGAAACCCTCGAACTCTGCGAAGAAGCAAAGACCCTCATCCAGTACTGCGCCGCCGAACTGGCTGCCGTAGACCAGGGCCTCAAGGAACTGAAGCTGGAAGACCTGGCCAATTCCCTAACCGGCAACGGTGAATCCGCAGCCCCCGAACCGACCCCGGACGTTGACTCCCCGGAATCTCCGGCCCCGA
>JAEYSQ010000169.1 GCA_023434465.1 Actinomycetes bacterium | reverse complement strand
ACCCGGTCCAGGACTCCTTCGGCTCCGCCTTGCGGAAGGTGAGGGCACCATCGCCACGACGACCGACCGCGAAGAAGACGGTCTCGATGCCCTCGGCCTTCAGTTCATCGCGGCGGTTGAGACCGTCGCGCAGAATGTTGGCGTTGAAGGCGCCGGCCAGACCACGGTCGCCGGTCACCAGGAGCAGGGCCACGCGCTTGACGTTCTCGCGCTGCTCGAGGATCGGAACCTGGGTGACGGCCCCGGCCTCCGCGGCCGCTCGCTGGGTCATGCGACGCATCGCCTGGGCGTACGGTCGCAGGTGCTCGATCCGCGTCTCCGCCCGACGCAGCCGGGCGGCAGCCACCATCTCCATCGCGCGCGTGATCTGGCGGATGTTCTTGACGCTGGTGATCTGGTTTGTGACTTCTTTGCGGTTGGCCATCTAATGCTTCCGTAGTTGCCTTGCGGCAGGGTGGTCCGGTTCCGCCTAGGCGGCGGAGGGAGCCTCCTCGTTTTCCACGACTTCCTCGCCGGCCGAATCGGGCTCCTCGGCGAACGAAGAGTCGACCCGGACCGATTCGCCTTCGGCCAGCGGTTCGCCGTCCTTGTCGAAGTCGGGACCGAAGTCGTCAACGAAGTTGCCGATCGCATCGCCAAGCGCCTTCTCGTCCTCTTCCGGGAACTGGCCGGTCTCGTTGATCCGGTCGCAGAGTTCCTTGTTGTCGGAATGCAGGCGGGCGAGCAGGTCGACCAGGAAGTTCTGGACGCGCTCGACCTTGATCCGGTCGAGATACCCACCGGTGCCGGCGTAGATCGAAGCGACCTGATCGGCGACCGAAAGGGCATCGCGTTCGTTCTGCTTGAGCAGTTCGACCAGACGCTCGCCGCGGGCCAGCGTGCGCTGGGTTTCCGCATCCAGCTCGGAACCGAACTGCGCGAAGGCGGCGAGGTCGCGGTACTGCGAAAGCTCACCCTTCATCTTGCCGGCGACCTTCTTCATCGCCTTGGTCTGTGCGTCACCTCCGACTCGCGACACCGAGATGCCGCCGTTGATGGCGGGGCGCACACCCGAGTTGAAGAGGTCCGACTCGAGGAAGATCTGTCCGTCGGTGATCGAAATGACGTTGGTCGGGATGTAGGCCGACACGTCGTTGGCCTGGGTCTCGATGATCGGCAGCGAGGTCAGCGATCCGCCGCCCTCTTCGTCGCTCAGTTTGACCGCCCGCTCGAGCAGGCGCGAGTGCAGGTAGAAGACGTCGCCCGGGTATGCCTCACGTCCCGGCGGGCGCCGCAGGAGCAGCGACATCTGGCGGTACGCGTAGGCGTGCTTGGTGAGGTCGTCGTAGACGCAGAGAGCGTGACCGCCCTTGTAGAGGAAGTACTCGGCCATCGCGGTACCGGCGTAGGGCGCGATGAACTTGATCGGGGCGGCCTCGTCGGCCGGAGCGGCGACGATGATCGTGTTCTCCATGGCGCCGGCGGCCTCAAGGACCTCCCGCACCTGGACGATCGTCGACATCCGCTGGCCGATCGCGACGTACACCGAGATCACGCCGGAATCCTTGTTGTTGATGATCGAGTCGATGGTGACCGCGGTCTTGCCAGTCTGGCGGTCACCGATGATCAGCTCGCGCTGGCCACGGCCGACCGGGATCATTCCGTCGATCGCCTTGATGCCGGTCTGAAGCGGCTCACGAACGGGCTGGCGGGCAACGACTCCGGGGGCCTTGAACTCGGCGGGACGGGTCTTGCCGGAGTTGATGTCCCCCTTGCCGTCGAGCGGTCGACCCAGCGGGTCGACCATGCGGCCGAGGAACTCCTCGCCGACCGGGATCTCGAGCAGGCGGCCGGTGCGCTTCACCGTGTCGCCCTCGACGATCTTGTCCCACTCGCCGAACAGCACGGCGCCGACGTTGTCGGCTTCGAGGTTGAGCGCGAGTCCGGTCACCCCATGGGGCAGGTCGAGCATCTCCAGCGCCATGCAATTGTCGAGCCCGTGAATACGGGCGATACCGTCAGCGACCGAGAGCACGGTGCCGACCTCGGTCAGGTCCGCGCTACCAGGGTCAATGCCCTCGATGCGCTGCCGCAGAATGCTGGCAATCTCGTCTGGCTTGATCTGCATCTCGGTCTAAGTCCTCCTTAGCCCGCCTGAGCCACGCTCTGGCGGAGTTTCTCCAAGTTGTTGCGAATGCTGCTGTCGAGAACCATGTTCCCGACCTGAAGTACGAGCCCGCCGATGATCTTCTCGTCGACGCGGCTGGTCAGGTCCACCTGCTTGCCGGTCTGTTTCTCGACCGCGCCGGCGACTTCCTGGGCTACTGCCGGATCCAGCTGGACCGCACTGGTGACGGTCACTTCGATCCGGTCGTTCTCCTTCTTCCAGAGCTCGTCGAATCGACGCCGGATCCGGAAAATGGCCGGCATCCGGTGCTTCTCGATGAGCAACTCGAGAAAGTTGCGAACCTCGGGGTTGGCCCCCTCGACCGCCTTGTTCAGACCGTCGAGCTTCTCCTGTGAAGAGAAGGACGGGCTGAAGAAGAAGACCGCGAGCTCGCGGTTTTCTTCCAGGGCATCGCTGAACTCGGCAAGCTGCGCCTGCGTTTCGTCCAGCTGGCCCTTCTCTTTGGCGACGCCAAAGAGGGACTCGGCATATACCCGAGCCAGTTCTTCCATCAGTTGTTCCGTTCCTCGCCGGCCAGCGACGAGAAGTCGACCTCGCGCAGTGCCTCTTCGACCAGCTCTTTGTGAGCGGCGTCGTCGAGCGACTTGCGGGTCACCTGTTCAGTGGCCAAGATGGTCAGGTTGGCGACTTCCTTGCGGATGTCGTCCAGAGCCCGGCTCTTCTCGGCTTCGATGTCCTTGCGGGCGGCTTCGACCAGCTCTTCACGCTTGGCCTGTCCTTCCGACGTCGCTTCGGACTTGGTGGTTTCGGCGGCCTTGCGAGCCTTGCTGACGATCTCGTCGGCCTGCTCGCGGGCTTCGGTCAGTCGCTGGCGGTAGTCGGCCAGCATCTGGTCCGACTCTTCCTTCTGCTTCTCTGCGGCCTCGAGGCTTTCGCGGATGGTTGCCGCGCGCTTGTCGAGTGCCTCGCCGATTTTGGGAAAGGCGAATTTCTTCAGCACCATGAAGGTGACGCCGAAGATGAGCAGGGTCCAGATCATCAGACCCAGCTCGGGTGTCACCAGGAAGTTGCCGCCCTCTTCCTCGGCTGCTTCCGCCGCCAATGGCAGCGAAGCCAGGATATTTGAGAGAACAGGCTCCATGGTCGGCCTAGAGGAAGAACGCGATCAGCGCGAAGATGAAGGTGTAGAAGGCGACAGCCTCGGTCAGAGCGAAGCCGAGCCACCGGATCGACTGCCGCTCGGAGGCGAGTTCGGGCTGACGGGCAACCGACTCGATCTCCTTGCCGAAGATGAAGCCGACGCCGATGCCGGCACCGATCGAACCGAGACCGGCGCCGACGCCGAGGGCGATCGCCTTGCCGGCGTCGGTGACATCGCCGGTAACTTCGGCGAGGGGCACGATGGAACTGGGATCCATTACGGGTACTCCTTTTTAGTGGCTTTCGGCGGTTGCTCCGCCGATGTAGATAGCGGTCAGGATGGAAAAGATGAAGGCCTGCAGGGTGGCGACGATGCCAACCTCGAAGACGTAGAAGGCAAAGGCCATCGGGAAGGTCAGGACGCCGAGCGCCGCAATCCCGAGCAGCACTGCCAGGCCGCCGCCCATGAAGAGCAGCAGGAGGTGGCCGGCGAGGATGTTGGCGAAAAGTCGAACCGAGAGCGAGATCAGACGGACGAAGTGCGAGATCACTTCGATCATGAAGATCGCGGCCTTGCCGAAGGGGTTCATGTCCTCCAGGCCGGCCGGCAGCCAGCTCGCCAGGTACTTGACCGGTCCCTTGGCGATTACGCCTTCGACGTGGTACGCGATCCAGACCATCAGGGTCAGGACGAGAGGGATCGCGATGTTGGCGGTCGCTGCGTAGAGGGCGAACGACGGAACCTCGATGCCGAAGATGTCGACCGGGTGAGCGGTGTTGGTCGGCAGCGGGATGTAGCCGATCATGTTCGAGAAGAAGATGAAGAAGAAGAGCGCGCCGAGAAACGGGAACCAGCGCCGGGCCAGCCTCTCCTCGGGGATGTTGTTGCCGGTGATCTCGTTCTTGGTGACGTCATAGGCCACTTCGATCGCGGTCTGAACCCGGTTCGGCTTCTGCTGCATCTTGTTGGCAATCCAGATCATGATCGTGATCGTGAGGACCGCCGCGATGAACAGGTAGAGCACTGCCTTGTTGATCGAAAGGTCGATCCCGCCGAGGTTGATCGGGATCCATGCTTCCAGCTTGAACTCGTTCTGTGGCTTGAAACCGTCGTTCTTGCCGTCGGAACCGAAGATCAGACCGAAGGCGATCGCCACTGCCAGCCAGATGCCGAGACCGAGGAAAACCTTGGCCTTGGTGCTGAAGCCCGTCTTGGTGTCAGGCATCTGCTCGTGGGTGGCTTCGCTCATCAGGCGGTTTCCTCCGGCTTGTCGGTCTTGCCGAGCAGGAAGGAGAGTCCGCGTGCGGCGAGGTTCACGGTGAAAAGGACGACCAGCAGGGCCGCGGCGGCGAGGCCGACTTCACGGTCGATGATGCAGGTGACGAGGACGACCGCGGCCATGAGCCAGGGCCGGGCCAGCGAAGTTGCGGCCACCGCACCCATCGCGCGGGTGCGTTCACCGGCCGCCAGCTTGACCTTCGCCTGATGTTCGGCCCAGACCTGAATCAGGCGCTGGGCGACCCAGACGACGGCGGCAACCGCGTATCCGACGAGGTCGAAGCCGGCAAAAACGAAAACGGGAAGCGCCAGGACCAGAATCAGGAGGTCCAGATTGTTGATTGCGGTAAGGCTGCGGCTACCCATGTCCCCCTCGAGGGAGGTCTTTGCGGCATACGTCGTCAAGGGACGGCGACTATATCCAAGAAAGGCCGCTCGGCGCGGTGCGGTCACCCAAAGTGACAAGTGGCACTATCCGTTTATTCAAGCGGAAAACCCGCCCTTCCGCTTTTCTGCTCAGTCTTCTCCGGTTTGCTCATCCCGCCAGCGTGGACGCTTGATGATTTCGAGCACGAAGGCGAGGTAAACCGTGACCGCCAGGGCCGCCAGCAAGACGGCGACCATGATCGCGGTCCAGAGCGGGTCGAAGTTGCCGCGGTCGTCGCTGTACGGAACGAAGCGCAACGCGAGGGCGAGCAGGGCAAGGACCAGGGTCCAGCCGTAGAGGTAGACCAGAGTCCGACGCTGCGAGAACCCGATGTTCGCCATCCGGTGATGGAAGTGCCAGCGATCCGCCTGGAAGATCGGCTGACGGTACTTGAGCCTCTTCATCACCACGAAGGCCGTGTCGAAGATCGGCAGCGCCAGGATCACCAGGGGAAAGACCAAAGCGATCACGGCGTTGGTCTTTAGCGCCCCCTGCACCGAGGCCACAGCGATCATGTAACCGAGCAGGTTCGACCCCGTGTCCCCCATGAAACTCGACGCGGGCGGGAAGCCGTAGCGCAGATAGCCGATCGCGCCGCCGGCCGTGATCGCCGCCAGGGCCCCGGCCTCGTAGCGTTCCAGCGAGACGGCGATGATCGCCATCGCCGCGCAGGCGATCGCGCAGAAACCGGCGGCGAGTCCGTCGATCCCGTCGATCAGGTTGACGATGTTCATGACGAGTGCGATGCCGATCACGGTCAGCGGGTAGGCGACCCAGCCCAGTTCCGTGCCGCCCAGGAAGGGGATCGTCAGGTTCGGAGGGTAGACCCCGCCCACCACCGGGATCGTCGCCGCGCCGAGCTGGCCGAGCAGTTTCAGGCCGGCCGGCAGGTCGAACATGTCATCGAGTGCGCCGACCAGGGCGACGACAGCAGCCCCGAGCAGGATGCTGAGCGTCTCCGTATTGACCGGCAGCCAGATCCAGCCGGCCACCTGGATCCCGATCAGGATCGCCAGGCCGGACATCCGTGGTGTCGGAGCGGTGTGCTGGCTTCGGGGACCGGGCTCGTCGATCGCGCCCGCCCGCAGAGCCAGCCACTCGACCGGCCGGACCGTCACGAGAGTGATCAGCGCCGCCGTGAGAAAGGCCCAGACGGCATCAATCCCTTCGACCATGAAGCAATATTAGGAGTCGGCTCCCCCGTTAAGTCAGGGTGGCGAGCATCCCGTCGACGAGGATCTGCGGATCGCGGGGGTTGCGCGGACCGGTCGGGTCATGGCGCTTGGCCAGGTCGAGCTGCTCTGGGCTCTCAAGGAGTTTGAGACGGCCGTCGGCGATCAGGGCCTCGTCCACCCCGCCCATCCTTCCGGCAAAGGTCGTGTAGACCGGGGTTCCCAGTGCAACCGCTTCGCGGTTCATGGTTCCCCCGGCACTCACGACCAGGTCCGCGAAGGCGATCAGGCTCTGGGCGTCGACGGCCTTCTTCGGCACGATCAGGTTGGATGAATCGCGCGCCCGGGCCTTTTCGGCCTGTCCCTCGGTTCGAGGGATGATCACCGCGGTCAGGTTCTCCGACTTGGCCAGGCGATCGATCACCCGCTCGTAGAGGGGATTCTCGGCGTGATAGGCAGCGGTTTCCGGGGGCGGCCGGACGATGACCAGCACCCGCTCGAGGTCGATGCCTAGTTCCTCGGGCACCGAGGCGTCCGGCTCGAAGTCGGCCAGGTAATAGTCCTCCTTGAGTCCCGGGAAGCGGACCAGCTTTCCTTCGCGGGCGCCGGCTTTCTCGAGGCGGTCGACCGGAATGGCATCCGGGACGAGTACCCGCTTCGCCACCCGCCAGGCGATCTTGCGCTGGAGGCCGGCGAACTCGTAGTCCTGCATCTGGGCCGAAGGAATGAAAAAGGTCCGCGAAAGCACCGCCAGGTCGACCGACCCGTGCGCCACGGCGAGGTCGGGGCGAAACTTCCAGACGGGCCCCGC
>JAEYSQ010000120.1 GCA_023434465.1 Actinomycetes bacterium | reverse complement strand
CTGAACCAGCCATTCTCCGGCACCTATACGCCCGGTCGCTACTACACGAGCGACGACCGGGTCCGATCGATCATGCTCGAGATCCGTCGTGACGTAATCGAAGACTGGCTCCAGGAACCCTCCGCGTCCCGCGCCGAATCACCGATCGTGGATCTGATCGTCGCGGTGATCGACGCCGGGAACCTGCCGTAACCCCTCCTTCGGGGGGCGAGTTATCTGATTTCCGGACTTATGGGATGAAGGGGTCGTTGCCTGGTTGGTGACGGTCTGAGAATTCCGACCGAAGGGATGCTGATGACTGATGTAAACGAAGCGCAGAAGGTTTGCCTGGAGTTCGCTGACTTTCCCGGGGCCGACCTGCCCTGGCTGCTGGAGAAGGCTCAGGCGATCGAGGATGCAATCGGTGAGCGGCTTGACGGGGCTTTTCTCTGGCACTCGGTGGTCGGGGAGCCGGAGATCAGCGGGTTCCGGGTGTTCTTCGAGGTCGACCCGGAGGGCCCGGGGCCAGATTCCACGATGCCGGAGACGCTGGTCGGAATCATCCGCGAGATCGCCTGCGAAGACCTCACCGGCGATCAGAACCTCGCGGCCTGAACCGGTTCACCTTCGCGACCAAGGAGACCCACAATGGACGACGAAGTGCTGTCCCGCAGCTTCTGCATCGAGGTAAGCCACTTTCCCGATGTGGATGACGACTGGCTTGACGAACGAGCGACCGCGATCGGCCTGGCGATCAAGGATCGGCTCATCCACAAGATCGAATGGGGTCGGGTCTATGCGCTGACCGACCGCAGGGGGATCGGGCTCGTCTTCCTCATGTGGCCGGAGTACCAGAACGATGAGTCCGTGATCCGGACTTTCATGGAGATCATCTGCGAGAAGACCGACATCGTGATGCCGAAACCGGGGAGCAGAAAGAAGCCTCATCGCGAAGGCGGGATGCCCGAGTTCGGTCTCGGCCCCCGCTACCCGGCCGAATTCTTCGCGAGCCACGGCAAAATTGCGCCTGTATCACCGGTGATACACTCCGGTAATGGCAAAGGTAAGCGTTCGGGAACTCAGAAATCAAGGCGGCAAAGTGCTTGACCGGGTTCAAGGCGGGGAGCAGGTGATCATCACCAGGGACGGCGAAGACGTAGCGGAACTCAGGCCGGTGCGAAAGGCACTTTCCGCCGAGGTATTGATTGAGCGGCGCCGGAACCTCCCCGCGATGGATCCGGAATCGCTTCGCCGTGATATCGACGAGATCCTCGACCCGAACCTTTGGAACGTGCGATGACCCGGATCGAGCGAGGAATGCTCGACACCTCGACCGTGATCCTGCTCGAGAATCTGGACCCACAGCGACTTCCCTGTAAGCCGATGATTTCTACCGTCACCCTGGCGGAACTTGCCGTCGGCCCGCTGGTGGCGGAAAGCGAATCCGAACGTCTGCTTCGTCAGTCTCACCTGCTTCTGGCACAAGCTGACTTCGATCCGATTCCGTTCGATGACCAGGCCGCACGAACCTTCGGGACCGTGGCCGCGAACCTTCGAAAGTCCGGCAGGAAGACCACGGCCCGCTCGCTCGACGCGATGATCGCCGCGACAGCGATCTCCCGAGGCTTGCCGCTCTTCACCGCCAATCCACACGACTTCGAAGGGATCGACTCGTTGGAAGTTCGCCAGGTCTGACCGGAAGCCAGTCGACACCGACACGAGTTCCGCGAATAGACCCGCGGTCCGGTGGGTACCGGCCGCGTGTGAACTTCGAGCCGACAACGCTGATCGTGATTGCCGTGGTGATCGTCACCTTTATCGGGACGGCCTACGGACTGAAGACCCGGAAAGGCAGCGGCATAAACGCGCATCCTGGGCCGGATACCGAAGATCCGGCCCAGAAGCCCGAAGGTGCCACCGAAGAAGAACGGCCTGACTCCACGCTACTCGATCAGCGTGGCAAGACCTGATTACTTCTTCGTCTTCTTGCGGGTCGAGCTAGCCTTTTTGGTCGAGCTTGCCTTTTTGGTCGACTTGGCCTTGGTTGACGCTGCCTTGGTCGTGCTGGCCTTCTTGGCCGGTGACTTGCGGCTCGCCTTCTTCGCCGGTGACCTGCGGGCCGGCTTCTTGTTCGGATCCTTGCGCTCGGCGGCCGGGATCTCTTCCTTGACCATCTCGCGGGTCAGGATCGGGATCTGCTTCTCAAGGAACTTGGCCATCCGTTCCTCGTCGCGCCGGATCTGGCGGGCGACCTTGGCGGTTTCTTCGTCATCGAGCTGGGTGGCGAGAGTTTCGATGGCCGTGTAGGTGGCAATCTCCTCGTGCTCGTTGAAGTACTCCGTCTTGGCGTTCTTCAGCATCTTCTCGGTGTCGCTGTTGCCGCGGAGCGCATGGAGCGGACCCTTGGCGGCAGCGACCAGCTTGTTCGCCTGGCTGGCGGCCTTGGCGATCACCGTCGCCGCGTCCCCGTTCACCTTCTTGATCCGCCGTTCGAGCAGGCGCGAATGCTGCTTCGTTTCCTTGAGGTGTTCGCGCAGACGCTTCTTGTAAGGGGCGCGGGTGGTCATGCCGATGTGGGCCTCAAGGGCTACCTCGAGCTCCTTTTCCTTGCCGTAAGCCTCGATCAGATACTGCGAGAGCTTCGCCTCGCGGGCCGTTCCGTCATTCGCCATGCGCTTCTCCTTACTCGTCGTGGTGGTCGTATCAAGGCTCTGCGGTACCCGACCGGGAGAAGCGGAAACCGAGCGGCGCTGACCAAAACCGCATGATCCGGGGTCCGACAGTCGGTTCCGGCAGAGCTCTGACACACTGCACGGCAGTGCAGGGGATTACAGGGAAATTCAGAGTGCCACTGTTGCTGGTGGCGTTGACAGCTTTGCCTTTGCTGTCAGCGAACGTAAGCCAGGCCGATGCGGCCCGAACCCACGCCACCGTCGGCGGCGGGCAGGCCAAGGCCGTGGTCGGCCTCAAGCAGTGGTCTTTCGCTTTTCGCGACAAGCGCCGCAAGCCGGTCCTGAAGGAGCGGCCCGGGAAGGGCGCCGGCCCGGTCGGCCGGCTCGGATTTGAGGTGAACGGTTCCTGGAAGCACGCGACCCGGGTGAAGAAGAGTTGGAAGCGGGGCCGGGCGCGGATGCTGCGGCTCGCGACCAACGACCGATCGAGGGACCTGCGGGTCAAGGTAATACCGGCCAGCCACGGGTCGGTCCGGCTTTCGGCCGCGATCATCGGTTCGGTGAGCGGGATCGAGGCGATCGGAATGAGCTTCCGGGCACCGCAGGGCCAGCGCTATCTCGGTTTCGGGGAACGCTCGAACGGGGTCAACCAGCGGGGCAACGTGGTCGAAAACTGGGTCGGCGAAGGCCCCTACCAGGAGACCGAGTACCCGGCGATCCAGCATTTCGTCCCGGAGTGGGGCATGCGCCGGCGGGCCGATGACACCTACTTCCCGATGCCGTGGCTGCTTTCCAGCTCCGGCTACGGGGTGCTGGTCGAGAACACCGAACCGAGCTACTTCCGGCTCGGGACCGACCGCAAGGACACCTGGAGTGTCGAGCTTCGCCGCACGGTCGAAGGCCTCGCCGCCCAGCCCGAGAACCGGCCCGCTCCGCGCCAGATCGATCTGCGCTTTTTCTCCGGACCGAAACCGGCCGATGTGGTGCGTCGACTGAGCGGCGCGCTCGGTCGCCAGCCCGCCCCCGCACCGTTCTTCTTCGGTCCCTGGGTCCAGCCGCGCGGCAACGCGATGGCGACGGTCGACTCGCTGCGGGCCAACGACGTTCCCACCTCGCTGCTCCAGACCTATCTCCACTACCTGCCCTGCCTCCACCAGACCGGCAACGAACAGGCGCAGCGGGACTTCACCGGCGAGGTCCACGCGAACGGAATGGCGATCACCGCCTACTTCAACCCGATGCTCTGCACCGACAAGGAACTCTTCACCTGGCTCGACAAGTTCGGCCAGCTGACCAAAGACAGCGAAGGCAACCCGTACGAGTACGACTACCTGAGCTACCACGTCGGACAGTTCGATTTCTCCAACCGGGACGCCCGGAACTCCTACGGAGATCTGCTCCGCGAAGCGCTTGAGCACGGTTACGACGGCTGGATGGAGGACTTTGGCGAGTACACGCCGCCGGACTCGATTTCCCACGACGGCACGCCCGGCATGGTCGAACACAACCGTTACCCGCAGCAGTACCACTGCGCCGCCTGGGATCAGACCAGGAATCACGTACGGCCGGTGGCCCGCTATTCCCGTTCCGGATTCACCGGGTCGGCCGCCTGCTCGCCGATCATCTGGGGCGGTGACCCCTCGACCACCTGGGATTACGACGGTCTCCGTGACTCGATCCGCAACGGGCTGACCATGGGTCTCTCCGGGGTCGGCGTCTGGGGATCTGACATCGGTGGCTTCTTCTCGCTCACCGCTCCGGCACTAACCCCGGAACTACTCACCCGCTGGGTCCAGTTCGGTGCCTTCTCCGGCGTGATGCGAAACCAGGCCGATGGCATTGGCAAGCCGCTTCCGCAGGTGATCGACCCGGACCAGATCGACAACTGGCGCCGCTACGCCAAGCTCCGCACCCAGCTTTACCCGTACATCGCCGGCGCCGCCCGCGAGTACCGCGAGACCGGGCTGCCGATGATGCGCGCGATGCTGCTCGACTTCCCGCATGACCGCCGGGTCGCCGGGCTCGAGGACCAGTACATGTTCGGCGACGACCTGCTGGTCGCGCCGGTGATCGAGCCCGGCATGACCACCCGCAGGACCTACTTGCCGAAGGGCAAGTGGGTCGACTTCTGGCGCAGCTTCAGCTACGACGAGGTGAGCGGCGAGATCACGGCCGGCACGGCGAAACTCAAGAACGGCAACGGCTGGCGGACCCTGCCCGCCCCGACCGAGGAGATTCCGTTGCTGGTCCGGGCCGGCGGCATGCTGACCATGCTCGACGCGGATGTCGACACGCTTAGCCCGTTCGGCAGCGACGAATCGATCGTCCATTTGAGCGACCGCAATGCGCGCACGCTCTTTGCCTTCCCGCGCGGCAACTCAACCGGGCGCTTCGAGAACCGTGGCCGGATCAACTCGGTCGAGAAGAAGGGAAGCATGAAGATCACGGTCAGTGACTCGGCCGTCCGCGACTGGAATGTGAACATCGCCACCGCGACGATGAAGAAGCCGATCAAGCCCCGCTGCGTGAAGTTGAACGGCAGGAAGCTCGCCGACCACAAGTGGCAGGTGAAAAACGGCGCGGTCGAGCTGAGCGTCGAACCCTCCGGCCGGAAGTTCACCCTCGAGGTCTCGGGCCGCCGCTGCGGTTGAATCCCGCTAGTTCCGGCGGTCCTGACCGTCCAGTTCCAGCTGGAAGTCGGTGACGATCCGGTCGCGAACCGACTCGATCAGCTCGGCCGTTCGCCAGAGAGTCTCGACCTTTTCCTGCTCGGCCAGGACCGGCACGACCAGTTCGCAGAAGCGCCTCATCACCACCGCTTCCTCCGGGTCCCAGGGGTAATCGACCTCATCGACCTGCTCGACCAGGATGTCGCTCACAAAGGTGAGGATCCGGCCCGAGCGAAGCAGTTCGACCACGACGGCGCAGCTCGCCAGCTCCGCCTCGGTCGGCTCGTGGTCCAGGGACAGGTCAGCTTTCTTCTGTTTCTTCTTGGCCATGCCCCGTTCAGGGCCCGGCAAGAAAAGTTCTCCCCCGGTCAGCCCCGGCGACTGACCTTGCGGAAGGCGACGGCGGGGTGGCCGTAGGTGTCGCGTCCCTTGATCCTGACTTTCTTCGGCTTGCCCTTGCCCGTCCTCAGGTTGCGACAGGTCCGTTTGCCGGTCAGCTTGACCTGGACCCTGCGCTTGCCGGCCCTGATCCTCGCCTTCGGGACGACCCCGCCGATCGCCTTGGCACAGACCTTGACCCCGCGCTTCAGTCGCTTCGCCTTGAGGATCCGGATTACCGCGTGGGGCCGGAAGGAAACCTGGCGGCGGACGAACCCGGTCGAGGCGCCCGGCCGGTACTGCTGGATCGTGTGGGCGGGACCGAGGTCGAGTTCGAAGCGGACCCTGCCGCTTGCGTCCGGTCTGGGGGTCGAGTCTCCGACGTCGACCTTCCTGAGGCCCCGATAGTGCGGCGGCGTAGTGAGAGTCGCCTTGCCGCTGCCGGCGAGCGCGACCGTGTTCTGACCGGTCTCGACGGTCATGAACTCGAGCGCCCGTTGGGGGTCGGCCTCGACTTTCCAGCCCCAGATCTCGAACTCGGGCTCGATCGACTTGTACTGGAAGCGAGTCGGCGCCGGGGCTGGGTTCGCGAAGATCCGCGTGAAGGCCGCCATCGTGTCCACCACTTCCCGGGTGAAGTTCTCCGGCGTGTGACAGCCGTTCCCGTAGTCCTTCCAGAGGTGCTTCACCCCCAGTTCGGCCAGTTCCTGATGGAAGCTGATGCTGCCCTGGTAGACGCCGTTCTCGATGATGCAGGAGACCGCGTCGGCAGGCTGGTCGCCCTCGCCGATCCCCGGGTTGAGGATGCCGTTCGCGGTTCGCACCTGGATGTCCATGCCGCGCAGGTTCGAAGCGAGGTCGGCCGGGTTGGAGCCACGCCAGCGGACCTCCTCGGTCAGGCGCGGCCCGTAGATCGAGTCCATCGCGCCACCGTCGAAGGTCGGGGCGAGCGACATGACCGAGCCGATCAGCGGGTTGTTGCTGTCGACCGCGCCGGAAAGGGTGGCGACCGATCCGAACAGGTCCGGGTGGCGGGCGGCCAGCGAAGTCGCTCCGTATCCACCCATCGAGATCCCCATGATCGCGCGGTGGGCCCGGTCGGGAATCGTCCGGTAACGCGCGTCGATCAGATCGATAAGTTCGCCGATCACGAAACTCTCGTACATCGGCGGGCCGCCGTTGCCGTTGTTGAACCAGTCGCTCCAGAAGCCGCTGTTGCCGTCCGGCGAGACCACGATCGACGGGTAGTCCTTGGTCATTTCCTCGCCCTTGAGGAGCTTCGCGAAGGAGTTGTAGTTGTTCTGCATCCCGGCCAGGGAGTAGGTGACCGGCCAGCGCTTCTTCGGGTTCGCGTCGTATCCGGTCGGCAGGTACACATGGACGTTGGTCGGCTCCGAGTAGGCGGAGGTCTCGATCGTCAGGTCGATCAGACGCTCGCTTTCGGCCTTCTCGCTGGTGATCCTTGCCTGATCAGCGGAAGCCTCAGCTGCCGCGAAGGCGAGCAGCATCACAGCAGCAGTTGCCGCCACAAGTCCCTTGATCCGATCCATCGGTCCTCCCATCAGTGTTTTCTTTCTCCCACGATCAGAAGAATCTCAAACCGGAGCGAGCTACTTGCCCAGGCGGGTGCTGCCGCTCGGTACCTCGCCGGCGTTGGTCGCCTGGCGGGCCGCGTCCCGGATCGCCTCCGCCACGACTTCGGAAGCGAAGACGGTCAGGGTGAAGGGATCAGCCTCGACCTGGCCGGTGCTGAGGCAGACGGTCAGGTCGCCGTCGACCGCGGTCGCGGCCGGCGAGAGGGCCCGCGCGAAGCCGGGCGCGGCGGCCCGGGAGACGTTGTGGGCCTCCGCCTTGGTCAGCCTGGCGTCGGTGACGATGCAGCAGAGGGTCGTGTTTTCGCCCAGCGGCATTCCGGCCGGCCCCTCGCGGAGCACGTCGACCGTGCGGCGGAAGGCACCGTCCCGCCAGTAGCCGGCGATGATGCTGCCGTCGGCGTCGATCACCTCGCCGTAAGGGTTGGCGACCGCGATCGCGGTCATCGTCACGTCACCGACTTTGATCGTGGCGGCACCGAGCCCGGTCTTGGTCCAGCCGCCGTCGGGCAGCACTTTCCCGGCGGTCGCCCCGGTCCCGGCCCCGACGCAACCCCGTTCGAATGTGCGGCCAGCGGCCTCGCAGGCGGCGAAAGCGTTCTCCGGTTCCGGCCAGGCGAACTCGCCCATCGGCAGATCGAAGCAGACCGCCGCAGTGACCAGCGGGATCGGCCCGACCGGGGTCGGGAAGCCCTTGCCGTTCTCCCGCAGCCAGTCGACCACTCCGTTGGCGGCTCCCAGCCCGAAGGCGCTGCCGCCGGAGAGCATCACCGCGTGGGCGCCCGGGGTCGAGGTGAAGGTGGAAAGCAGGTCGAACTCGCGGGTGCCTGGCCCACCGCCCCGGATCTCTCCCGAACTGACCGAGTTATCCGGGCCAAGAATCACGGTGCAGCCGGTCCAGCGGTCGGTGTCGGTCCAGTGGCCGACCGTCACCCCCTCGGGTAGTTCGATCGGAGAAAAGTTCGGGTCCGGGCTGCTCGGCTCGCGCATGTCCTGACCATACGAAACCCCGGCCCGGCTCGACCCTACGGCTCGAACCGGTGCCGCAACCGCCGGTGTCGGTGCCGGAAGAACGCCCCCACCCCGGCCCGCACCAGCGGATCGAGGAGTGCGAGCTTCCAGCGCCAGCCGAGCGCGTCGGTGACCTTCACCCCGTCGCCGTCCGCTTCGATCTTCCGCTCATGCTGCCAGAGCAAGAACGGCAACATCCAGGTCTGCTCGAGAAAGCCTCGCCCTTCCTCGAACCGCTCGAGCTTCAACGGATAGCGGCCGAGCGGGAGACCGAACGGGCCCCTGATCTT
>JAEYSQ010000112.1 GCA_023434465.1 Actinomycetes bacterium | reverse complement strand
GGAGTCGAAATGCCCCGAGGTGACCCCGGACGAGCTCACACCGGAACTTCTGCGGGCGGCGATCCTCGAAGCAGGTTGCCTCCTGGTCCGCGACCTGATGCCGGACGAGGACGCGCTGACCATGGCCGACGGCATCGAACAGGCGTTCAGCACCCGCGTGGCCCTTCGGGAAAACGGAGGCACCGACGCCGACGGTTTCTACGACGAACTCGTTCCCGAAGAGCCGTACACGGTCGACAAGCGGGACTGGATCGAAGAGGGCGGCGGAGTGCTGGCGGTCGACTCGCCGAAGCTCCTGACCGACATGCTCTCGGCCTTCAACCGGGCCGGCCTGCCCCGCGTGATCGAGGGCTACCTCGGCGAAGAGGCGCTGATCTCGGCCGACAAGTGCACGCTGCGCAAGGCGACTCCCGACGTTCCAGGCGCCTGGCACCAGGACGGCGCCTTCATGGGCGACGTGCGGGCGATGAACGTGTGGCTGTCGCTTTCGCGCTGCGGGGACGTCGCTCCCGGCATGGACCTCGTTCCGACCCGCCTGGACGACTTCGTCCCGATGGGCACCGAGGGTACCTGGCTCGAAACTCAGGTTTCGGACGCGGTGGCGCAGGAAGCCGCCGGCGAAATCGGCATCGTCCGTCCGGTCTTCAATCCCGGCGACGCGCTGCTCTTCGACGACAAGTTCCTCCACCAGACCGGGTCCGATCCCGACATGCCGAACCCGCGCTACGCGATCGAGAGCTGGTTCTTCGGTGCTTCCGCCTTCCCGCCGATCTACGTCCCGCTGGCTTCCTGACGAGTGGACCGCCGCACCCTCGCCGCGGTCTCACTGATCACCGGGGCAGGGCTCGCGTTTCGCCTGCTCGTCTTCCAGCAGTCGCCCTTCGGTGACGAGCTCTCGACCCTTTACCTGATCCAGGGCGAGAGCCTGGGCGGGGTCATCTCGGGAGTCTCGTCCGACGCGGAGATCTCCCCGCCCTTCTACTTCGTCCTGGCCTGGTTCGCGGCCCGCTTCGGGGAGACGATCGAGATGGTGCGGCTGCCGGCCCTGCTGGCGGGCACGACGCTCATACCGCTCACCTTCGCACTCGCCCGCCGGGCCTCCGGTCGCGCGGCAGGGTTGCTGGCCACCGCCTTCGTTGCCCTGGCGCCTTTCATGGTGTTCGTTTCGGCAACCGGACGCGCCTACTCACTGATGCTCGCCCTGCTGGTCATCTCCTGCCTGCTCCTGGTCAAGGCGACCAACTCCGGGGGATGGTGGTGGGCGGCCTGGGTCCTGACTGCGGCCGGGGCCATGTACTCCCACTACACGGCGATCTTCGTGCTCGTCGCGCAGTTCGCCTGGGCGGTCTGGGTGCGGCCCGACGCCTGGCGGCGGCCGCTCACGGCGGCGCTCGCAGCAGCGGCGCTCTTTCTGCCCTGGCTGTGGCAGCTTCGGGCCGACCTCGACTCCCCCACCAACGAGGTGCTGCAGAGCCTGCAGGGGTCCGGACTGGGCACCAAGCGGGAGGCTTTCACGCAGTGGGCTTTCGGCCACCCCGTGGTCGCCCTCGACCAACTGCCGGGCGAGTCGATCGCTCTGGTGATGCTCGCCGCCTGTCTGGTGGCGGTGGCGCTTGCCCTGGCCAACCACCGCGAGCGGGTGACGGAAGCGGGCAGGTGGCTGCGACAGAACCCCGTCCTCATCCTCGTCGGCCTGGCCGCGCTCGCGACCCCTTTGGCCGAAGCGGTGATGGCGCTCGCCGGCAACGATCTGCTTGGAGCCCGGAACCTGACCGCCTCCTGGCCGTTTGCCGCGATCATCGTGGCCTTCATGGTCACGCGGTCGGGAAGGGTTCCGGCGATCGTCCTCGGCCTGGTTCTGCTGGCCGGTTTCACCTACGGTACGGTCAGGTCGGTGACCAGTCACCGGCTGCCGGACTATGCCGCGGCCGCAAGCCGGATCGAGGCCGAAGCCCGTCCCGGCGACCGCGTGGTCGACGTCTTCTCGCCGCCACTCTCGCCGGTGCCACTTACACCGCTCGGCGCCGAGCTCGACCTGCCCGACGGAGTCAGCGTCTATACCCTCAACCGGCCCCTGGGCGAGCCCCCCTATCTGCCGCTCACTCCGGTTGCCGATCCGGACCGGTTACTGAGCCAGGCGCTGAACCGCTCCTCAGGGAACGTGTTTGTACTCGGGCCAAGGGTCCGGGTGGCCACCGGGATCCATGCGGCATTCGAGAACGGCGAAGTGACCTTGCCGGGCGGGTGGCGCGTCAGCTCCTCGGAGAGCTTTCCCGGCCTCGCCGACCTCGAGCTGTTCCGGGTCACGCGCGAACCCTGAAGACTGTCTAGGCGGAACTGCGGCCGCTGCGCAGGCGGAAACCGAGGATCAGCCGGATCATGCGCAGCCCCAGGAAGAATGCGGTGCCGAGGTCACCCGTTACCGACGAGGTCCCCACCCGAGGAAGGTAGTTCACGGGAACCTCGACGAAGCGGTGACGTGACGCAAGCAGCAGCATCAGCATCTCCGGGCCCGCGTGGCTGGTCCCGACCTTCATGTTCGCGGCGAGGAAGTCGGCCGTGTCCCTGGTCAGTAGACGGTATGTGCAACCGATGTCACTGAGGTGGCTCGTGTTGAACAGGAACTCGACCATCTTCGCGACCCCCCAGTTCCCCCACTTGAGGAACGCCCCCATGTTCGCGCCTTCCCAGATCAGTTCGTTGGTGGTGCGGGTGCCGAGCACTACGTCCACCTCTTCGCTGTAGGCAAGCAGCTTGATGATGTCGGATGGCAGGAAGGTGCCGTCCGGCTCGGCCAGCACGACCAGGTCCGTGGCCGATTCCTCGAGGCCACGCCGGATTGCATGCCCGTACCCCTGTCGGGTCTCGAAGATCTGCCGGGCGACGGTGCGGTCCACCTCTTCCCGGGTTCCCGGTTCTGCGTTGTTGTTCACGACCAGGACCTCGTCGACCAGCCCGGTCTCGAAGAAGTCCTCGATCACTTTCCGGATCGAGTCCTTCTCCGCGTAGGTCGGGAGGATCACCGAGACTGTCTTTCCTTGCCACATGATGAGTTGCTCGCGGCCAGAATAGTCTTCGGCCCGTGGGTTCGATCGCAGGTAGAAAAGCCGGGCGGGAACGCGTGGCGATCGCGATGGCCACCTACCGCCCCGATCCAGACCTGCTGAAGGCTCAAATCGACTCTATTCGCGCCCAGCGGGGCGTCGATTGGCACTGCTTCATCAGCGACGACGCGTCAGGGCCGGAAGCGGTGGCGGCGATCCAGGAACTGATCGAGGGCGACGATCGGTTCACCCTCTCGCCGTCCCCCGACCGGCTTGACTTCTACCGGAACTTCGAGCGGGCGATCGGTCTCGTCCCCGACGACTTCCCGTTGATCGCCCTCAGCGACCAGGACGACCGTTGGCATCCGGACAAGCTCGAATCCCTGCTCCGCGCCCGGAACGGCGCGGGGCTGGTCTACAGCGACCAGCGGCTGGTCGACCCCGAGGGCACGGTGATCGCCGACACCTACTGGGCGACCCGCCAGAACAACCACACCGACATCACCTCGATGCTGGTCGCGAACACAGTCACTGGCGCCGCATCGGTGTTCACGCGGGAGGTGGCCGACCTGGCGCTGCCGTTCCCGGAAGTGCCCGGGGAGCAGTACCACGACCACTGGCTGGCGCTGGTGGCGTTGGCCATCGGAGAGATCGCCTACGTGGACCGCCCGCTCTATGACTACGTCCAGCACGGCGGGGCGGTGCTCGGGCACGAGAAAGCGAACGCCGGTCTCGAGCGCTTCGGCATCAGGCGCCTCGACCCCCGGCGCTGGCGGGAAATCATCGGCGGGTGGGGCTCGGCCTACTTCGATGTGTATCTGCGTCTGAAGGCGATCGATCGGCTGCTGCTCGAACGCTGCGGACCGCTGATCAGCGCGCCGAAGCGCAGGGTCCTCGAGCGCTTCGATCGCAGCGACCGCTCCCTCCGGTCCCTGCTCTGGCTGGCGGCGCGGCCGCTGCGACGCCTGACCGGCAGGAGTGAAACGATGGGAATGGAGCGGGTCCTGGTCCGGGGGATCCTCTACCGGCACCTGGCCGGCGTCAAACGCCGGCTGCCGGGCCGTCTACGCCGCGAAGCATCCCGGGCAACCGAACTCAAGCCGGAGACCGAGCTCACCGCCCAGATGCGGCAAAAGGTCGCACCGCTCTTCCCGGTGACCTCCTCCCGGCAGCCGGCCCGCGTCAACCTGCTGATCCCCACCATCGACCTCGATCACCTGTTCGGGGGATACATCGCGAAGTTCAACCTCGCCCGGCGCCTGGCCGAATACGGGCTCGAGACCCGGATCGTCACCGTCGACCCGACCCCGCCCTTGCCCAGCGACTGGCGAGACCGGGTCGAGAGCTTCAGCCAGCTGAAAGGTCTGTTCGACAAGGTGGAGGTCAGCTTCGCCCGGGACGGCAAGGAGCCCTTCCGCACCAGCCACTCCGACCGGTTCATCTCCACCACGTGGTGGACGGCCCACGTCGCGACGCGCCTGGCCGACGCGGCCGGCTGCGAGCGATTCCTCTACCTGATCCAGGAGTACGAACCGCTGACCGTCCCGGAGGGGATGTGGCGCACCTTGGCCCGGCAGTCATACGACTTTCCCCATCACGCGCTCTTCTCCACCGAGTTCCTCCATGACCACTTTGAGCGCGAACGGATCGGCATCTTCGGCGAAGGGGTGTCCGGGGGCGGCAAGGGGCTCGTCTTCCGCAATGCGATCACACCGGTCGAGCCTCCGTCGGAGTTCCAGCTCGCCAGGCGAAGCTCGCGTCGGCTGTTGCTCTACGGACGACCCGAGGCTCATGCGTCGCGCAACCTGTGGGAGGTGGCACTCGAGTCGCTCCGCCGCGCGGTGGGGAAGGGAACCTTCGGCCCGGGGTGGACATTCCACGCGATCGGCACCACCGGCCGGGCCGAGAGGATCGCCCTCGGTCAGGGACGCGTGCTCGAACTCGTGCCCCGGACCGACCAGGAGAGCTACGCCGGTTTCCTGACCAGCCACGACCTGGGCATGGCACTGATGGAAGCCCCCCACCCGAGCCTGGTTCCGTTCGAGATGGCTTCCGCCGGCATGCCGACCGTGACCACCACCTGGGGGGAGACCAAGTCGGTCGAGGCTCTCGGGGCGGTTTCGCAGAATCTGATCGCCGCCGCACCGGACCCGGCCGCGGTGGCCGCGGCACTTTCCCGGGCCGCGGCTCGGGTCGACGATTTCGCCGCCCGCCTGGAGGGCGCCCGCTTCGACTGGCCGCGAGACTGGGACGATGCGTTTGACGATGCGCTCCTGGACCGGGTTTCCGCCTTGCTCGGATAGCATCGCTTCCCCACTCCGGAGCCCTTTTGCCTGAATCGTCCCTTACCGAAACCGCTGCCGCCGACACCGCCGAGGAAATCCTCGGTCGGCCAGTCATGGTCGAGGTACGGGACCTGGGCAAGACGTTCCGGATTCCTGACCACCGCGTTGATTCGCTCAAGGAACGCGCGGTCCATCCGTTCCGCAAGCAGGGCTACCGCGAACTGAAGGCGCTCGACGGAATCTCGTTCGACGTTCATCAGGGTGAGTTCTTCGGGATCGTCGGTCTCAACGGGTCGGGCAAGTCGACGCTGCTGAAGATCCTCGGTTCGATCTACAAGGCCGACCGCGGCAAGATCCGTACTGCCGGCCGTATCGCGCCGTTCATCGAGCTCGGGGTCGGTTTCAACCCCGAGATGACCGCTTACGAGAACGTCGTCCTGAACGCGGTGATGATGGGGCTCTCGCGGCAGGAGGCCGCAGCCCGGGTCCAGTCGGTGATCGAGTTCGCCGGTCTCGAGAATTTCGTCGACCTCAAGCTGAAGAACTACTCGTCAGGGATGATGGTTCGGCTCGCCTTCTCGGTTCTGGTCGAGGTCGAGGCCGACATCATGCTGATCGACGAGGTGCTGGCGGTCGGCGATGCCTCATTCGCCCAGAAGTGCGAGGACGTGTTCTTCGAAATGCGGGAGGCCGGCAAGACGATCATTCTGGTCACCCACGACATGAACTCGATCGAGAAGTTCTGTCACCGGGCGATGATGATCCACGACGGCAAGGTCTCGGTTCTCGGCACCCCCGAAGAAGTGCGCGACTGGTACCTCAAGGCGAACTTTTACGAACTCGACGAACGGCCCGGCTTCCACCCCGGAGCCGCCGAAGAAGGTGACGACGCCCACGTTACGGAAACCTGGATAGAGGACCGCGACGGCAAGCGGATCCACAACGTCGAGCAGGGTAAGCCGTTCCGGATCGCCCTCCGGATTGAAGCGATCCGCGACATCGAGAAGCCGATGTTCGACTTCATCGTCTACAACGAGCTGGCTTTCCACGTCTTCGCGATCACGCAAAAGATGTCTGACGTCGTTGGTGTGCCGGACCGGCTCACCGCCGGGGAGCAGGTGACGATTTCGGCCGAGGTGACGAACATCCTCAAGCCCGGTCGCTTCCATGTCGGCGGGCGCGTGTTCCACAACGAAAACCGCACCGAGACGGCGATGCAGGTGGTCCGGGTCCTCGACTTCGTCGTGTTCGGCACGGACGGCGGCTCCGGCGCGGTCGACATGGTGGCCAACGTTCAGATCAGGATGGAGGGCGGCCGGTGAGCGGCCGCACCAAACCAGTTCCTGAACTCGTCGAAGTTCCAGGCCCGTCAGCGCTCGGCGGGGGCTGGCGCCGTTTTCTTGACCTGCTCTTCCTGATCGCAGTCAACGATTTCAAGAAGACGTATTTCGGCACGGCGCTCGGTTACATCTGGTCGCTCGCCCGTCCGCTGATGCTGTTCGCGGTTCTCCTGTTTGTCTTCACCAGGATCTTTCGGATCGGGGCCGATGTCGAGTTTTACCCTGTGCTCCTGTTGTTCAACATCGTGATGATGACCTTCATCCAGGAAGCCACTCAGGGCGCTGTAGTGTCGGTCGTAAATCAGGAAGGGGTGGTGCGGAAGACCCATTTCCCCCGGCTCGTCATTCCGCTCGCCGTGGTCGTTACCAGCCTGTTCAACTTCGGCACGAACATGGTCGCCGTCGTCATCTTCATGATTGTGTATGGGGTGCCGCTCACCTGGACTTGGCTCCTTTTCCCGGTGATCGTGGTCGCACTTTTCATCTTTGCGATGGCGATGGC
>JAEYSQ010000073.1 GCA_023434465.1 Actinomycetes bacterium | reverse complement strand
TCGTCATCGAGCAGGCTGCCGGTCTCCGAGCCGGAAAGGGGCAGCACCTGGAGCACTCCGGCCGGCAACGCTTCGGCCGCGCATTCGGCGAGCAGGTCGGCGGTAGCGATCGCCGGCGAGGCCGGCTGGATCAGAACTGTGTTGCCGTAGGCCATTGCCGGCGCGGCCTTCCAGAGGGGGATCGCGAGAGGGAAGTTCCAGGGGCAGATCGCGAGGATCAGCCCAAGCGGATGGCGTTCGACCAGAACCTGCGCCCCGGGAACCGAGCCGGGCACCACCTCGCCGACCGGGTCGAGCGGAATCTGCGCGTAAAACCTGAGGATCGCCAAAGCCCGGTCGACCTCACCGGCCGCTTCCGGTTCCGGCTTGCCGACCTCGCGGACCATCAGGTCGACGAACTGGCGGCGGCGACTGGTGATCTCGTCGGCCAGGGCACCGAGCGAACTCACCCGGAGCATCGGGTCGGCGGCCCACGCTGGGCCGGCCGCGATTCCGGCATCGACCGCCGCCCCGGTCCCGGCGCCGGTGGCGGACTCGAGTTCGAGCACGGTCTCGCCGGGGTCGGTCGGGTTCACGCTCCGGATCGGTGAGGCGCCCATCAGCCGACCACCAGCTTCTCCCAGCCGAAGCTGAGCGAGGAACTCCGTCCGCCCTCCTGCTCGAGCAGGAGGGACGCGGTATTGACCAGGTGCTTCTTCATGCTGGCTGCGGCGGCGTCCGCGTCGCCCGAGGCCAGCGCAGCGAGGATCACCTCGTGTTCGGCGACGATCTCCCCCAGCGAGCGGGTGATGTCGACCGTGGAAACGCCGCGGGTCAGGATCAGGTCCCGGAGGCTGTCTACGTATTCGGTCAGACGAGAGTTGCCCGATGCCGTGTTGATCAGTTCGTGAAAACGGCGGTCATGCTGCATCAGGGTCGCCTCGTCCCCGCTCTCCGCGGCCTCGGCCATCGCGTCGATCTCCTGTCGCAGTGCACCGAGACCGTCGCTGTCGATCTGCCCGGCGGCTCGATGTGTGGCCGGAACCTCGAGCAGGATCCTCAACACGAGGATCTCTTCGAGGTCGTGAACGGAAGTCTCGAGAATCCGGACGCCCCGGTTCCGCTCGAACTCGACCATGTCGGCCCCGGCCAGGTCGATCAGCGCCTCGCGGACCGGGGTCCGGGACACCTTGAAGATGTCGGCGAGCGACTTGACCGAGTGAAGAGAACCCGGTTCGAGACTACCGTCGATGATCGCTTCGCGGATCGATTCGCGGACCCGCGCAGTAAGGCTCGACTCCGCCTTGATCTCGCGAAGTGATCCGTTGCCGGCCGTTTCCGTGCTCACGCCAGGTTCCTCTCGTCAAGTTCGCTGATTCGTATTCTCCTGCCGGTCTCGGCTGAACGATAAGCCGCTTCGATCACCGCGACCGCGGATCTGCCGGCGTCCAGTCCGACTTCGGGGTCGCGACCGGCGGCCAGGTCAGCCAGGCTCGCCCGGACCGAGCTGATCACCGAGCGGTCCCAATGATCGATGACCGGGTCGTCAGCCCAGACCCCGTCGAGTCGGGTACGCAGACGGACTTCGCCTTCCAGGTCCCCTTCGAAGAAGGCTTCGCAGCCGAGCATCTCGGCCATCCCGCGGGATGCCTGGATGTCGATCCGGTCGTCGAAGACGCCGTCGGGACCGTGGTAGCCGCCCTGGATCACCCCGCGGGCGCCACTCTCGAACTCCAGGTCGAGCACGAAGGAATCCTCACGACGGGGTGAGTCCATGCTGGCGGAGACGCTGGCGATCGGCCCGCCGAGATACTCGGCCATGTAAACCCGGTGCACCCCGGCGTCCATCAGGAGACCGCCGCCGACCTGGGTCGAATCCTCACGCCAGCCGCCGTACTTGCCACCCATCCAGAGGCGCTCGTAGATCGCCCGGATCTGACCGAGCTGCCCGCTGTCGATCAGTTCCCGCAAGCGTCGGGAAGGTTCGTAATGGATTTGGTTGTGCGAGATTCCGACCCGCCGGCCAGCCGCCTTCGCCGCCGCCGCGATCCGGTCGCAGCCGGCGAGATCGTCGGCCATCGGTTTCTCCAGCAGGACGTCACAGCCCCGTTCGAGTGCGGTGACGGCAACCGGCACGTGGAGGTGGTGCGGCAGGCAGATGTCGACGACCTCGGGACCGGCCTGCTCGATCATTTCGGCAACGTCGGTGAAAACCGGCACTTCCTCACCGACCGACTTGGCAGCGAGACCGGCATCCAGCTCACAGACCGCGACCAGTTCGGCTTCCTCACTTTCGGCGATTGCGTGGAGATGGATCTGGCCGATTTCACCGAGTCCGCAGAGCGCGACCTTCATGCGGGCTCCCCGAGCAGGGCGGCAACCTGGCCCCGGGCCAGTTCCGCGGCCGCGGATGGGTCGCTGCTGAGCACCTGCTCGTAGTAGCGGTAAGCCTCGAACTCGACCGAGAGCGGGCCGTCGTAGGCGATCCGGTCGAGCGCGGCGAAGGTCTCGGGCCAGGGGACGTTGCCCTCGCCCAACATGCAGAAGATGAAATCTTCGCCGTCGACGCCGGGCCGGCCGAACGCGTCCTTGAGGTGGAAGTGGACGATCCGCTCGCCCCAGCGTTCGATCAGTTCCGGGATCGGGTCTCCGCTCATCACGAAGTGGCTGGGATCGAAGGTGATCGACACTGGCACCGAGTCGAGCACCCGCTGGGCGGTCGCCGCGTCGTGGGCAAGGGTTCCCCAGCAAGGTTCGAAGCCGATCCGGACGCCGGCCTGATCGGCCCGGGCGGTGATCTGTTCGAGTCCGTTCAGCGCGATCGACCAGGCTTCTTCGTCGTAACGGGCGGTCGCGCCCGCCTCCCAGAGATTGGGTCCGGTCAGAACGTTGACGGTCCCGATCCCGGCCTTCTGGGCTGCCTCGATCGCTTTGAAGGTTGCGCCGACCGCGTCGTCGCCGCCGCTCACCAGGTCCATCTGACAGGCCAGGGCGGAAGCGGGGTCGAGCAACTCGCCGACGTGACTCATCGTCCACTCGACCGAGTCGTAGCCGGCGTTCAGCAGGGAATCGAGCACGTCACCGGCCGGCATGTCCTCGTAGCCGAGGGCGGCGATGAAGCTGATCTCACGGCTCACAGAGTCGCCTCGACGTCCCGGAGCGCCCGGGAGAACAGTTCGATCATCTCGGAGGCATCTTCCTCGGTCACGTTGACGGCCGGTTTGAACTTGGCGACGTTCCCGTTGGCGCCGAATACCGGGCCCGTCTTGCCGATCATCAGCCCGTGCTCAAGACAGGCCGCCATCAGCTGATCGGTTTCCTCGAACGCCGGCTCCTTGGTTTCCTTGTCGCGGACCAGTTCGACCCCGATCATCAGGCCCTGCCCGCGGACGTCGCCAATCAGTTTCGATTCCTGCTGGATCTTCTCCAACTCGGAAATCATCATCGACCCGATCCGCTCCGAGTTGGCGGGCAGGTCGTCACGCACCATTATCTCCACCATCGCAAGACCGGCCGCGCAGGCCATCGGGTTGCCGGCCTGGGTGAAGCCGTACTCCCAGGGAAGCAGGTGCGAGTACTCGGGAGTGGTGATCGTGGCCGAGAGCGGCAAGCCACCGCCGAGAGCCTTGCCGAGGATGATCATCTCCGGCTCGATCCCGGCCCGCTCGCTGGCGTACATCGGGCCGCAACGGCAGAGCGACCCCTGGATCTCGTCGACGATCAGCGGGACTTCATGCGCCTTGGCCATCTCGTGGACCCGCTCGAGATATCCGTCGGGGGCCGGCACCATGCCGCCGTTGGCCTGGAATGGCTCGACTATCACCCCGGCCGGGCCGTTCAGGTGACCCTTGTCGAGCGCCCATTCGACGTGGTCTGCGCAAGCCAGATCGCAGCTTCCCGGTTCGAGGTTGAGCGGGCAGCGGTAGCAGTTGTAGTTCGGCACCCGCATCTGCCGGGGCAGGTAACGGTCGAGGCCCTGGTTGGCACCCTCGACCATGCCCGGGTTGACGTAGGTCAGACCGATCGTGGCGAAGGTACGACCGTGGAAAGCGGCATCGAGACAGACGAAGTCTGTGCCGCCCGTGGTCCGCATCGCCAGGTGCATCGCCCCTTCCACGGCCGAGGCGCCGGAAAGTCCGTAGAGCACCTTGGAGAGAGCTCCGGGCGCAAGTTCGGCCAGCTTCTTCGCGTAGGCGGTCCGGGCTTCGTCCTCGAAGACCGGCGAGACATAGTCGATCTTGCCGAACTGGTCCTCCATCGCCTGCTTGATCTCGGGGTGCCGGAAACCCAGATTGAGCACCCACTCGGCCGAGATCGCATCCAGGTACTCGTTGCCGTCGGCGTCACTGACCCGGACCCCGTCACCGTGCACCAGGCCCATGTCCACGTCACCCATGCACTTGATGACGTGGTCGTCAGATTCCTGGCGCAGTTTCTGGGCGGCGCCGGCCGGATCGCGTTCCGGAGTTTCGTGGTTCATTTCCAATCGCTCCTCGGGTCGGTCACGGCAGGTAGGCCGGCTTGGGCAGATCCCAGTGGCCGATGTTCACGCCTTCGCTGTCGGCCGGCTCACTGGACAGTTCGAACTCGATCAGGCAGGGTCCTTCGGAGGCGATCGCCCGTTCGAAGGCGCCGCCGATCTGTCCCGGCTCGCTCACCTTCTCGGCTCCGCAGTTGAAGGCCTTGGCGATCTCGCAGAAGTCCACCGGCATCAGCTTGTCGCCCTTGCGGGAGCGGAACTCGGTTTCGAATCCCCGGTCCTCGCCGAACATACCGCGCTGGAAGTCACGGATCGAGATCCAGCCGGTGTTGTTGAGACAGGCGATGATCACCGCCGCTCCGGTCTCGGAGGCCACGGCGAGTTCCTGGATGGTCTGCTGGAGGTCCCCGTCACCGGCGAAGCCGACTACCGGGACATCCGGTTTGGCGAGCTTGGCTCCGATCGCGGCGGGCAGGGTGTAGCCCATGGTCGAGTAGCCACCCGGGCTGAGCCAGGTCCGCGGCTCGTAGGAGAGGAACTCCTGGAACGCCTGGATCTGGGGGTGACCGGCCGAGGCGATCGCGACCGCCTCGCGCGGCAGGACCTCGCGGGCCTTGTGCAGAACCTGGCTGAGTGAGAGCTGCCCGGTCCAGCGGCCGGTCAGCATCTGCTTCCATTCCTCGCGGAGCTTCGCGATCTCGGACCGGTACTCGGGCCGGTTGATTCCCTCGGCGCCGTTGTGATCGACCAGGGCGTCGTAGAGGTCATTGAGCCCGGCTTTTGCATCACAGACCGCGCCGACCGCGGTCGGATAGTTCTTGCCGATCTCGGTCGGGTCGATGTCGAGATGGATGATCTCGGTCGGGGGGATCGAGAAGGACATCCCGTCCATGAAGGAAGACGAAGTCTGCTCGGCAAAGCGGGTGCCGACCGCGAGGATCACGTCGGCGTTCTTGGTCATGTGGTTGCCGACCAGGGTGCCGTTCGAGCCGGTGTGTTCGGCGTCGAGGGGATGGTCCTCGGGAAATACGCCCTTGCCCATCATCGTCACGACCACCGCCGCGTCGAGGTACTCGGCAACCTTCTTGAGTTCCGCTGCCGCTTTCGCTTCGAGACAGCCACCACCGGCCAGGAGCACGGGACGCTTCGCGGCCAGCAGCTTCGCCGCGGCCTGGTCGATCGCATCCGGATCGGGCCGCACGGCGCCCGAGGTCGCTCGCCGCTCCGCGGGGACCGGCAGGTCGAGGTCGGTGACCTCGGCCTGGATATCCATCGGAAGTTCGATGTGGACCGGGCCGGGGCGGCCGGAGAGCATGGTGTTGAAGGCGCGGGGCAGGACGTCGGCCAGCAGATCGACATGCTGGACATCCCAGTTCCGCTTGACCATCGGCTGGATGATGTGCGGGAAGACGTTGTCCTGCTGGCGTTCCAGTTCCTGAAGGACGCCGCGGCCGAGCATGTAGGTCTGGGGCCCGCCGGTGAACGAGATCAGGGGGATCGAGTCGACGAAGGCGGTGCCGAGCCCGGTCGCCACGTTCATCGAGCCAGGCCCGATCGAGGTCAGGGTGGCGAGGGGTTTGCCGCAGGTCCGGTAGTAGGCGTCGGCCATGTGGGCCGCAGCCTGCTCGTGCTTGGGACCGATGATCTCGATCCGATCGGAGCGATCCTTGAACGCGTCAAAGGCCGCCATGTCCCCGTGCCCGGGAATGCCGAACACATACGGCACCCCTTCCGAGATCAGGTACTCGGCGACGAACTCACCACCGGTCAGTCCCACGTCGAGCTCTTTCGGCCGGAAGTCAAATCGTTCGCTGCCATCGCGCCTCTCCTCAAAGGTTTGATCAATCTTGGGTACAGCCGGTAACATATTACCTATTACCGGCCACGTTGCAAACCGGTGAGGGTAACGAGAGGGCGGAAAACCGCGTTGGAGAGGGCAATTTCAGATAATCGAGCTGGGGCCGGCACACTCGCGGCGGATCTCGCACGCCTGCTCTCGCCCGCTCAGGTGCTGACCGACGGCCCTCGGATGAGAGTCGCCCTGCAGGATGGAACGGGGAGCCGCGGAATCACCGGAGCGGCCGAGGCCCTGGTCCTCCCCGAGACCGCCGATCAGGTCGCCGAGCTGCTCGCCTGGTGTTACAGCCAGGGGGTTCCCCTGACCGTTCGCGGCGGCGGCACCGGCCTGGCCGGCGGCGCGGTGCCTGACGGCGGCATCGTCGTGTCGCTGGAAAGGCTCGACCGGGTGCGATCAATCGATCCCGAGCTCTGGCGGATCGAGGTCGAAGCCGGGGTCAGGACCGCCACGATCCACCGGATCGCCCTGGAGAACGGCCTCCTCTTTCCCCCGGACCCGGGAGCCAGCGAGCAATCGACGATCGGAGGGAACATCGCCACCAACGCCGGCGGACCCCACGCTTTCCGTTACGGCGTGACCGGCAACTGGGTGACCGGGATCGAGGCGGCCGTTCCGCCCGGCGAGATCCTGAGCTCCGGAGGCCCCTTGCGAAAGAACGTCGCCGGGCTCGACCTGACCGATCTCATGATCGGCTCCGAAGGAACCCTCGGCATAGTCACCTCGGCCTGGCTGCGGCTGGTTCCCGCCCCGGAGGAACGCGGCATCGTGGTCGGCTTCTACGCCGACTCCCGCCGCGGCGGCGAAGCGATCGCGGCGATCATGGGTTCGGGAATCCAGCCGACCGCGCTGGAGTTCCTTGATCAGGGAGCGCTTCAGTCGAGCCTCGGCTCCTTCCCCGCCTCGGCTCCCGCGCAAGCCGGTTTCGCGGTGATCGCCGAAGCCGACGGGACCGCGGACGAAGTGATCCGCGTCTCGGCCGAACTCGAGGAAGCGATGTCCGAAGGTGCCCTGCTGGCGCCGGTGAAGATCACCGAGTTCTCACAGGTCCGCGAGTTCTGGACCTGGCGTGACGGCGTCTCGATCGCGGTCACCGCCCAGCGCGGCGGCAAGATCTCCGAGGACGTCGTGGTGCCGGTCGAAAGGCTGGCCGAAGCGGTGGAGGAGACGGTGGCGATCGGCGACCGCCACGGACTGCCAGCCTGCTCCTGGGGCCATGCCGGAGACGGCAACCTCCACTCGAGTTTCCTGGTCGATCTTTCCGAGCCGACCGAGATCGCCCGCGGCAACGAGGCCGCGGCCGAGATCTTCGCGATGGCGATCAGGCTCGGTGGTTCGATCAGCGGCGAACACGGAATCGGTTCGATGAAGACCGCCCACGTCGAAGCCGCCCTCGGCCCGGTCGCGGTTCGCCTTCAGGCCGAGATCAAGAAGGTGTTCGATCCGAAGCTGCTGCTCAACCCGGGCAAGAAGATCCCCCTGCCCTGAGCGAACACGGTTCGCAAACCCGCGAGATTGAAGTTACGAGGGCTATGTGACGGAAACTTCAACCTCGCGGAATGCCGAGGCGGTTTCGTGGAGGGTCAGGCCGGCTTGGGACCGGGGATGTTGCGAAAGCGGAACTCCTGCGGATCCATGCCGGCCTGGACGAAATGGCAGATCCCGCTTTCCGGTGATGCCATCAGATCCACGATGCCGGCGACCACGTGGTCGACCTCGATGATCGGGATCCCTTCGCCGACCAGTCCTTCCTTGAGACCGTCGATGATCCGGGTGTCGGAGAACCCGGGGCAGATCGCGTTGATCCTGATGCTCTCGAGCGCGTAGACCGGGCCGGCCGAGCGGACGAGACCGACCACCCCGTGCTTGTTCGCCGCGTAGATCGGGTCGAAGGGAACGGCGGTCAAACCGGCCAGCGAAGCGGTCGCGACGATCGAACCGCCGCCGCGACGACGCATCGCCGGAACCGCAGCGTTTATTCCAAAGACCACCCCGTCGAGATTGATCTGCATCGCCCGGCGGTAGAGGTCGAGGTCGAAAGTCTCGGCCAGGCCGCAACCGGTCGAGACGCCGGCGTTGAGAAAGGCAAAGTCCAGTCCGCCGAATGCCTTCACCGCGTGATCGACCGCAGCGACGCTCGCCTCGGGATCGCGCACGTCGCATTTGACGAACTCCGCCCCGATCTCGGCTGCCGCCTCCCGCCCAGTCTCTTCCTCAATGTCGGCGAGCACCACTTTCGCCCCCTGGGCGGCCAGTCGCGCTCCGGTCGCCCGGCCGAAACCGTTTGCTCCCCCGGTGATCAGTACCACCCTCTCCTCAAAGCTCATGGCGGGTAGCATGCCAGCTACGGAGGCAGGCTGGAACTTGCGGCTTCGCCTCGTTGTTGAACTACCGGGAGAGGTACTCAAGTTGAATCCGAATCTGGCCACGCTGCTGACCGAGTCCGCAGAGAAGTTCCCCGAGCGGACCGCCGTCCGTCTCGACGAAGTCGCGGTCCCTTACGCAGCGCTCGACCAGACCAGCAAGCTGGTCGCCGGACTGCTCCAATCGAAAGGCGTCCAGGCCGGTGACCGGGTCGGGGTCATGCTCCCAAACGTCCCCCATTTCCCGATGGTCTACTTCGGTGTCCTGCGGCTGGGCGCCCGCGTAGTTCCCATGAACGTGCTGCTGACCGCCCGCGAAGTCAGGCACTACCTCGAAAACTCCGGCGCCAAACTGATCGTCGCCTGGGAGGATTTTGCCCCGGCTGCGATCGAAGCCGCCGAGGAGTGCGGTGCCGAAGTGATCTCGATCAACCCGACCAACGTCGGCGAGCTGATCGAGGGGATCGAACCGTTCGAGGACGTGGTTGAGGTTGCGCCCGATGACACCGCGGTGATCCTCTACACCTCCGGCACCACCGGAACCCCGAAAGGGGCCGAGCTCACCCACAACAACATCCGCTCGAACATCGACGCGATATCGAAGCTGTTTACGCCGAGCGAGGAAGACGTCTTCTTCGGCGGCCTGCCGCTGTTCCACGTCTTCGGCCAGACGGTCGCGATGAATGCGGCAATCTCCGCCGGAGCGGAGCTGACTCTGCTGCCCCGTTTCGATCCGGCCAAGGCGCTCGAAATCATCCAGCGGGACAAGGTCACCAACTTCCAGGGCGTGCCAACCATGTATGCGGCGATGCTCCAGGTCCCGAACCGGGCTGATTACGACATCAGCTCGCTGAAGATCTGCGTTTCCGGCGGTGCCGCCCTGCCGGTAGAGATCATCCGCGCCTTCGAGAGCGAGTTCGACACACCGATTCTCGAGGGATACGGACTCTCCGAAACTTCTCCCGTCGCTTCCTTCGGCAGGGTCGAGATGGAACGGAAGCCAGGCACGATCGGCACCCCGATCGATGGCGTCGAGATGCGAATCGTCGACGAGGAAGGGAACGTGCTCGGGGTCGGTGACGTCGGCGAGCTTCAGATCAAGGGCCCGAACGTGATGAAGGGCTACTGGAAGATGGAAGAAGCGACCGCCAAGGCGATCGACGCCGACGGCTGGTTTGCCTCCGGTGACATGGCGACGGTGGACGAAGACGGCTACTACTCGATCGTCGACCGCAAGAAGGAGATGATCCTGCGCGGTGGTTACAACGTCTACCCCCGCGAGGTCGAAGAGGTGCTCTACGAACATCCCGCCGTGGCCGAGGCCGCGGTCATGGGCATCCCGCACGACGAACTCGGTGAAGAGATCGTCGCGATCATCGCCTTCAAGGAAGGCCAGTCGGCGACCGAAGAGGAGCTTCGAAGCCACGCCAAGGAAGGTGTCGCGGCCTACAAGTACCCGCGCCACATCAAGATCGTCGACGAGCTCCCCAAGGGCCCGACCGGCAAGATCATGAAGCGGGAGATAGACCTGAGTCAGGTCGGCTGACGCTTCCAGCTAGTCCCCCTGAGAAAGCCGCTCGGGTCCGCCCGGGCGGCTTCGTCTTTTCAGGTACTCAGTCCGCGGTGTGGCGCTCGATCAGTTCCCGCTGATCTGACCAGTTCCTCAGCAGCCGGTCGCGCCGGGCCAGCTCGAAGCGGTCCCATTCGAAGCCGGGTGCCATGGTCGTCCCGACCAGACTCCAGGCTCCCGTCGTCTCGGCCGCCTGCCAGGATCCGCCCGGCACGAAGATCTGTGGACGCTCGCCCTCTTCGAGGCCGATCCCGAGCATCGGATGTCTCGCCTCGCCCGGTTCGGGGCCCAGAATGTGGATCCTGGCCGGGGCACCGGCGTAGAAATGGAAGATCTCGGGGCCGGGCAACCGGTGCAGCATGGTCGGCGAGTCCGGTTCGAGCAGGAAATAGATCGAAGTCGAGTTTTCGTCCTTGAACTTCCGCCGGTACATCCCGCCCTCCTGGGGCAGCGGCGCCAGCCTGAGCTCACGGATTACCGTCTCGCGATCCATACCGGGACATTACGACAGTAGCCCGTCGTCGGCAGGGTCAGCCGCCGTTCGGTCCGGAGGTCACTTCGACGCGGGAACGCCTGCCAGAGCCGAAATGACCGAACCTAAGTCGCGCCCGTAGTGTTCTGGAAGTACTCAATGCCTCTTCGCGCCCTCAGTCCCGTCCGCCTGCCCCTGTTCGCTTTCGCCTGCTTTCTGGGGATCGCCTTTGCGCTGCCTGCCCTGCTGCCCGGCCAGGCTGACGCGCAGTCCGGACGCTGGCTGAATTTCGGATCCGGGATGTCAGTACCGGACGGACGGATCGGCATCCAGTTCACCCGGGATGTCGGCCTGAGCGAATCGACGGCGACCGGAAACCGTCCCGGCGGAAGGGTTGGCTTTCGCTCTGGCGGTCGCTGGTACCACGCTACCCGCCTGACCGATCCCTACGGGTTGCCCGCCGACCCGTCCGTCCTGAAGACCAACGACCCGGCCGGCCGGAAGATCCAGCTGGAAGTCAAGGACATCGGAAAGGAGACGATGCGGCTCACCGCCGCGGTGCTCGGCAATGGCCCGGAACCGGTCGAATCGATCGGGATCGGCTTCGGCCTCAAGCGGGGCGAGCGGCTACTCGGGTTTGGCGAGCGTTCCGATCACGTGAACCAGCGTGGCAACGAGGTCGAGAACTTCGTCGGTGAGGGTCCCTACCAGGCGAGCGATTATCCGATCATCAAACACACCGTTCCGACCTGGGCGGTGCGTGAACGCTCCGACGCGACCTACTTTCCGATGCCCTGGTTCATCTCGACCCGCGGCTACGGGGTGCTGGCCAGAAACGCCGAGACCAGCCGCTTCCGGCTGGGCAGCGAGAGAAGCGGCGAGTGGTCCTTCGAGGCCGACGCCAGCCGGATGACCCTGCTCTTTTTCGCCGGCCCAAGACCGGCCGGGGCGCTGAAGCGCATGACTCACGCGATCGGCCGCCAGCCGAAGCCGAAGGCACCCTGGATTTACGGACCGTGGTTCCAGACCGGCCACCAGAACACCGCACCGGAAGAGCTCGAGTACATGAAGATCCTGCGTGACGCCGACGCGCCCGTCTCGGCCGTCGAGACCCACATGCGTTACATGCCCTGCGGTTCCGATCTCGGTCAGGAAGCGGCCGAGAAGTCCCGGGTCGCGGGACTTCACCGCGGCGGGCTGGCCGCGGTCACGTACACCCGCGAGGGGATCTGCGCCTCCTACGAGGAGCCGTTCAACGAAGCGGTCGCCAAGGGTGCGTTCCTCAAGCACACCGACGGCAGTCCCTACACCTTCAACACCTTCGTCGGCAGCGGGGTCACCCAGCTCGGCATGTTCGACTTCACCGACCCTGACGCCCAGGGGATCTACGACCGGATTCTCGACCGGGCTTACGGGGCCGGGTATGACGGCTGGATGGAGGACTACGGCGAGTACGCTCCGCCGGATTCGATCTCGACCAGCGGCATCCGCGGCAAGCGACTCCACAATCTGCATCCCGTCTTCTACCACCGCGGCGGCCTGCGATACGCGAACTCGAAGAAGCGTCCGATCGTCAGTTTCGTCCGATCCGGTTTCACCGGCTCGGCCCGCTACTCCCAGATCGTCTGG
Organism: Actinomycetes bacterium; assembly: GCA_023434465.1. Classification (GTDB taxonomy): domain Bacteria; phylum Actinomycetota; class Thermoleophilia; order Solirubrobacterales; family 70-9; genus 67-14. The sequence continues at coordinate 16,849 of JAEYSQ010000073.1, read as the reverse complement.
GGCGGTGACCCGACTACCGGCTGGGGTTTCGACGGACTCGAATCCCAGGTCACGGCAGCACTGACCATGGGCCTCTCGGGGGTCTCGAACTGGGGCTCGGACATCGGCGGTTTCTTCAGCTTTTCGCCGCAGAAGCTGGACGCCGAACTGCTGGCCCGCTGGATCGAGTTCGGTGCTTTTTCGGGTGTGATGCGCTCGAAGGCCGAAGGCATCGGCGCCTCGATGGATTCCCGCCCCCAGATCTGGCAGGAGGAAACCCTGCCCGTCTGGCGTCGCTACGCCAAGCTCCGCACCCAGATGTACCCGTACCTGGCCGCCGCCAACGCGAAGTACCGCCGGAGCGGAATGCCGGTCATGCGCCACCTTGCCCTGACCAATCCGGCCGATCACAAGGCGACCGGGATCGAAGACCAGTACATGTTCGGACCGAGCCTGCTGGTCTCGCCGGTGCTCTCACCGGGGGCGAGGAGCCGCAGCCTCTACCTCCTGAAGGGCAAGTGGGTGAACTTCTGGCAGGCGGTCAGCTACGGCGAGAAGCGCGGCAGCTTCAATCTCGGCAGGGCGAAGCTGACCGGCGGGGGCCGCCAGACCAAAGTCGCAGCGCCGCTTGGCCAGGTCCCGGTCATGGCCAGAGCCGGCACGCTGCTGCCGCTGCTGCCGGCCAACACGGACACGCTCGCTCCCTACGCAAAGCGGGCCTACACCGGGCTCGATGACAACCGCGGCAAGCTTCACCTGATCGCCCTGCCCCGGGGCAAGAGCTCGACCGGATACTTCGAGAATGGCCGGATCGCCTCCCGGGAAGGGCGACGAAGCTGGAACCTGACGATCCGGGGGGCCGGGAGGGTGAAGCTGGACCTGGATGCTTCGCTGAAGACACTGAAGCGACCGTTCCGGCCGAAATCGGTCAGGGCCGGAAGCAAGCGCCTGAAGAAAGGAAAGGCATGGAGCTACAACCGGAAGACGGGCGTGCTTCATGTGAACGTCGGCCTGAAAGCCGGGCAGAAGCTCCGCGTCTCGGCCGGCAATCGTTGACCTCCATCAACCCACAGGAATAATCTGAGCCAATGAGGAGAATCCGCATCATCATCGCCGGTGTCGCCGCACTCGCGGCGATCGCCATCCTGCCCGCCGCTGCCACCGCCTGTGAGTTGCCGGCCGGCAACGGCCAGTACCTCGACGGGGGCACGACCCAGACTTTCCGCGGACATTTCGCTGCTGGTCTGAACGGCAAGTTCATCCAGATTCCGTTCCAGGTGGGAACCGGAATCAAGGGAATGCGGATCAGTTACTGCTTCGCGAAGTCGAACGGGGACGACGACAATCCGACCCTGGATCTTGGCGTCTACGGCGCGAAACCGGCCGGCGCCACATCCTGGACCCAGGCCGAGCGGCGGGGCTGGAGTGGCAGTGCCCTGCGCACGGTCGGTATCGCCGAAAACGGGTACACCGAAGAGTCCGTCTACAACGCGTCCCGCAAGGCGTATGTCCCGGGGCACACCACACGCGCTTTCAAACCGGGGCCGATCGAAGCCGGCGAGTGGGCGGTCGAGCTCGGAGCCGGATGGATCGATCCGGACGGCGCCGGAGTCGACTGGCGGATCGAAGTGGTGACCAGCAGCGACAACGGCTGGGCAAACGACCCGTTCGTCGCCAGCCCGTATCAAGCTGACGCGATCAACACCAAGGCGGGCTGGTACACCGGTGACCTGCACGCCCACGGCGAAATGGAGCCGGGTAACGCTCCGATGAGCCAGACTTTCGACCTCGGATTCAAGCCGCTCGTGGAAGGCGGCAACGGCCTCGACTTTATGACGGTCGTTGACCACAACAACGACAATTCGCGCGCGGTTCTGGGTAGCTACCAGGCCGCTAACCCCGGCAAGCTGATCATCCCGGGAGTCGAAGTGACCACCTACAACGGGCACTGGAATGCGACCGGCTCGCGCAACTTCGCCGACTTCCGCTTCAGCGACGTACTCCGCTGGGATGACAGTGACGGCGACGAAATCCAGACTGACAGCGAACTGGTCGCAGTCCGGGGCGCGATTCAGCCCGCCTCCCAGATGCAGCCGATCCTCGACGGCGGCGGCTTCACCCAGGTAAACCATCCGGAGACGGCAAGGTCGGCACCCGCACAATGTCGCGGCTGCGCCTGGACCTACAGCGACGATCAGACCGATTGGAGCAAGGTAAGCGCCCTGGAGATTCAGAACGGACCGGCCGGGGTCCCCGCGAACCAGCCGACGCCACCCACGGCGATGAACCCGTTTTCCAAGGACGCAATCCTCACCTATGAACGTCTTCTGGCGGCCGGTTTTCACATCGCCGCGGTCGGCTCGAGTGACGACCACCAGGGTGGCGAAGCCACCGGAATATTCGACTCCTCGGTTGGACGGGGTGCAACCGTGGTCTACGCCAGACAACTTTCCGCCGACGCCATAAGCGCGGCTGTCAGGGCGGGCCACACCTACGTCAAACCGTTTGGCGCAGACGCCCCGGATGTCGAGCTTTCGGCGACTTCGCCGGAGGGCGGCAAGGGCATTCCGGGTGACTCGGTCAGCGGCTCGAGGCTCGATCTCCAGTTCAAGGTAACCGGCGCGGCGAGTGCCGTCCGGCCGGGCCCATACACGCTGCATCTGCTTCAGGACGGGATCGAGATCGATTCCGTCGCGGTGACGACAGATTCATTCAGCCACAGGTTCAGCGTCCGGAAGCAGGCTCGCTACTCGTTCAAACTGACCCGGCCGATCGGCGCCACCGACACGGCGATCGAGGCGTACTCGACTCCGGTCTGGCTGCTGCCTTCGAATGCCTTCAGCTTCCGACGCTTCAAGGCGAACCGCAAGAAGGGGACAGCAACGCTCCGGGTCAGGGTCGCGAGCCCGGGTCGGGTCAAGCTGACCGGCCCCGGCCTGAAGCCGGCCCAGGCCAGGGTTGCGAAAAAGAACCAGACCGTGACCCTGAAGCTGCGTCCGAGGGCGGGGCTGAAGAAGAAGCTGAGGAAGCGCGGCAGGGCGAAAATCAAGGTCAGGGTGGTCAACACTCCAACCGGCGGCCAGAAGCTCGTAAAGAAGCGGACCGTGAAAATGCTCGGCAAGAAAGCGAAGAAGAAGAAGCGTAAGCGCCGCTGACGGAAGCGGAAACCGGTCGTATGATCCGCGGAGATGGCGAAGGGAGCGATCGGCGATCAGCGCAAGGATGCGACGGCCTCGGCGTGGGCCGGCCTGCCGGTGGTTGCTGGCATCTGGGTGGTTTCGATCGGATTCGTCTTCTTTCCGGCCAGCCTGCTTCTGACCGGCTGGCTGGGAGGCTCCGGTTTCGCTTCCGCGAATGACCTGATCAAGGATCCACTCTTCCTGCCCGTGCTCGCGGGCTCGGTCGGCGTCTGGACGCTTATCGCCCCGCTCCTCCTCACCCCCTCGGCCGACCGGGTCATCTGGATGCGGAGGATGGGCTGCCGCGAGCTTGAACCTGGCGAGCGTGACCGGCTTGTCCCGCTCTGGCGGGAAGTCTTCGCCCGGGCGGGGATTCACCCGGACGCGTATCAGCTGAAGATGAGCGACCAGCCGGTCCAGAATGCGTTCGCCGTAGGTGACGGCATGATCACGCTCGACCAGGGGATTCTCGAAATGGATGACGCCGACCTCAAGGCGATCCTCGCCCATGAGCTGGGCCACCATGTCCGCCGGCACAGCCAGGTCAACATGCTCGCAGTCTGGTTTGCCGCGCCGGCCCGGACCCTCTACGGCCTGCTGGTCCTGCTCGTGACCGGGCTGATCCGGATCTCCGGAATGTTCTCCGGATGCAACGTGGCATTTCTGGTGCTGCTCCTCGGTCTGGTTCTTGCGATTCCGGCGATCGTGCTGTTCTTGCTGCTCGGTATCGCGCAGCTGCTGATCCGGCTGCTGGACCGCAAGTCCGAGTTCGAGGCGGACCTCTACTCGGCCGAGATTGGCTTCCGCTTCGAGATGATCGACGCCCTGGCCGAGCTACGCGAGATTTACGGCGAACCGGAGCCGAACAAACCCTGGTCCCCGGCCCGTCTCGGTTCTACCCACCCGCCCTTCACGGACCGGATCGCGGCCCTGAGCTAAGAGACGACCAGGCCGGCCGCGAGTCAGTCGCCGTTGCTGAAGTCAGGGATCGGAGGTCCGCCGCCGGATATTCCGGCGAGTTCCGCCTGGGCCTGGGCAGCCTGGTTCTGGGCGGCGGCGGCACGCTGCTTCCGGAACTCGATCGTGACCGCTGATTCGGCAGCCATGCCGCCCGCGATGATGCCGTGGCTGCGCCCCGACCGTCGGCCCTCGACGAACCCGAGGCGAGCCATCTTTCGGCTGATTTCCTTGCCGGTCTTGTCCCGGGCCTGCTCGAACGCCTCTTCCCGGCTCAGATCCGGACCCGCATCCCGGGCGGAGGTGAAGTGCCCGATCCCGAAGCCGATGCCACCGGCAGCTAGTAGCACGGCAAGGCCGACCAGGACCGGCCTGACCCAGGGCCGAGGGGGTTTCGGGGCCTGGTCGCTGGAGGGATCTTCCGGTTTGGTTTCCGGCTCAAGGTCGGCCATTGCCGGGCCTTTCCTTTTCCTTTTCCTTCTCCTTCTCAGCTTCTTCTGCCGCCTCGCGGGCGGCGCGGACCGCCTCCCGGTATGCGGCGAGTTCGTCGCCGGTCGGGCACCACGAGGGGGCCGCCGGAACGATTCCGCAGTTGGCCTGACGGGCGGCGATTTCGGATTCCGCGGCGGAAGCGGCCGACTCGGCCGATTTTTGCGCCGCGACTGTCTGCTCGATCACGGCGTTGCCGGCTCCGATCATCGCGCCCTCCCGTGAACCGGTCCGGGAGCCGCTCCCTCTGCCGCGGGTGGTTCCGACCTTGGCGCCGCGACTGGCAGTCATCTTCCGGGCCCGGTCGAACTCCAGCCTGTAACCGACCCGGAATCCTTCCTCGCGGGCGGCCCGGGCATCGCTCCTGCCGTCAGCGGAACCGGAGCCCAGCGACCAGCCGACAACGCCGGCCAGGATGGTCACGAGAACCGAGCCGATCAGCCACGGGGTGAGGCGGTGCGAGTTCACGGTTCCGGTACTTCGATGCTTTTCGCTTTGGGTGGATCGATGCCGGCGTTCTCGTAAGCGCGGATATAATTTCGCCGGTAGGAGGCCGAGTATGACTTGCGAAACGCGAGGTCCCGACCCTTCTTGAAGCCGGTCGCGTAACCCTTGGTGGCGCCTTCGATCGCACCCGCCCGTTTGCCTGCGAACTCGCCTTCGAGCCGGGCCATGTCGAGGTCATCGCCGGACCCCTTCCCGAGCAGATATCCACCGGCGCCGACCAGGCCGGCGACCACGGCGATCCCGGCCACGGCGAGTGCCTTCTGGCCGTCGATCTCGTGCCGGGGCAGTTTGATCGCTCCGACCCTGCCGAATATCCGGGCTCCGATCGCACGCCCGCGGGTGCGGAACTCGGCCCACCAGGCCTTGAAGTCCTCACCGGGAGATCGCTTCTCTTCGGCTTCGGGAGCCTCGAGCTCCTCTTCCCACTCCTCGTACTCATCGCCGTCCCAGGCTTCGTCCTCGATCACCTCGATCGACTCGTCCTCCTCGACCGCGACCACCTCGTACTCCCGGGTTTCCTCCGGAGCGGGATCCTCCGGAGCGGGATCCTCCGGAGCGGGATCCGCCGGAGCGGGATCCGCCGGCCCGGATTTTCCGGCGGCGAACATCTCCTGGGTGTCATCCGGAGAAGGCTGCGAATCCTGTTTTTTCGATCTTCTGGGCAGACGCATAGAGGGCTGGCGGTCGGGCCGTCCAGGTGAATGATTACCCAATGCCCCAACTTTCTCTCCCCGCCGAAACAGATTGGCGATCTTCGTGTTTGCGCAGTAGGCTCATTGCAACCAATCGGGTGGCAGGAGTTACCTGGGGGAAGGAATCGCATGGGGGAATTTGGAAGTACTCGTCGGGTCTTGCTGATCGGAGCGATCACGCTGGCCGCGACACTGGTTCTGGCCGGCCCGGCCAAGGCGAAGGTTGCCGCGGCAGGCACTACCTTTCCGGTCAGCTGGCTGACCCTCGACAAGGGTGAAGTTCCGGGCGGGCAATCGGGCATCGCCAGCGGCGGGCTGGCTTTCTCGAGAATCACCGACAACGGCCGCTTCGTGCTCTTCACCTCGATGTCGACGAACCTCGGTCCAAGCGGCGCGAATCCCAACAACATCAACCTTTTCCGCAAGGACATGCAGACTGGGAACGTCGTGCTCGTCAACCGACTCGACGGAAAATCCGGCGCCTCGACCCCCGGCGGGATCCACCTTTTTGACATGAGCACCGACGGCAACCTTGTGATCATGGTTTCGGACCGTCGCCTCACTGCCGGGGATGCCGATGACGAGACCGATCTCTATCTGCGCAATATCCAGGCCGGAACCACGACCCTGATTTCACCCGGTACTGCCTTCCCGGTCGGCGACGCGACGCTCTCCGCCGACGGTGCGTACGCAGTTTTCACCACCCGGAGTCCCTTGGTCCCCGGTGACGTGAACGTCGCCACCGACGTTTACCGGTACCGCATCGCCAACGGGGCGATCGACATCGTTTCCCGGATACCGGCCCTGCCAAACGCAGGCAACCAGGGGTCGGTGGACGGGTCGATCAGCGGGGACGGGCGCTGGGTCACGTTCTCTTCCGCCGCCAGCAACCTGATCCCCGGCTTCGTCGACAACAATGGTGGGTTTGCGCGCGACACCTTCGTGCGGGACATGACGGACGGCGTCACCTATCTGGTCAGTTCACGGTTCAACTCCTCGACCCAGGGGGGAAATGGCGAGGCGTACGAACCGCAGATCGCCGGCACCCCAGAGGCACTGGCCTCGGTCAGGGTCGCCTTCACCTCGAGCGCGACCGATCTTTCCGACAACGGGGTGACCGACCCTTCGTCGAATGCCTCGATCTATCTCAAGCAGATGCCAAACCAGGCCTCCGGACTGATCAGCCGGGCGAGCGGGCCGGCGGGCGAGAACGCGGACAGCCGGGCCCACACGCCAAGCATCAGCAACAACGGCTCGAGGATCGTGTTCAGTTCCGACGCGGGGAATCTCGGCGCTGGGAGCAACTACTACGGCGTCTACGTGCGTGACCGTTCCGAGAATTCGACGGCCCTGGTCTCGGCTCGCAACGAGTATGCGATCTGGGGCCAGATCTCCGGTAACGGAACCAGTGCCATCTGGTCGGAAGCGGGCGGAGGAACCCCGGACAGCGACCGCGACCTTTCCGGTGTCTTTCGCCGCAACATCGATACCGGGAAGCTGCGCCTGGTTTCCAAACCGAAGGGCGAGGCCAAGGTTCGGGCGCCCGGGTTCGTCGGCGCCGATGATGGGGATACGAATCAAAGGCTCAGCGCCAACGGCCGTTACTGGGTTTTCACCTCTTACTCGAACAATTTGCCGCGCACCGAACCGGATGTGAACCAGGTTTATCGTCGTGATCTGGCCACCGGTCGGATCGAAATCGTCTCGCGAGCCAACGGTGTCGAAGGCGCGATCGCCGAAGCGGCAGACGGCGCGGTGATGAGTACTGGCGGCAACTTCGTCGCCTTTTCCGCCCACGGCCAGCTTGATCCTGCCGACACCAACGACGACCGTGACATCTACCTCCGCGACGTCGCAGCCGGGACGACCACGTTGATATCGCGGGCCGACGGAGCAAACGGCGCGATCGCCGACCGGGGAGCGGATCTTCCTTCCGTCAGCGCCGACGGCAACATCGTCGTCTTTACTTCCGAAGCGACCAACCTCGGTTACCCCGGTCCGGGCTACGCGGTGTACGTGAGAGACGTTGCCGCCGGCAAGACCACGATCGTTTCACGGGCAAGCGGCGAAGCAGGAGCGCTCGCCAACGGGAGTTCCAGCCGCGGGGAAGTGAGCGACGACGGAACCAGAATTCTCTTCAGTTCGAGTGGAAACAACCTTTCCCCGGCCGATCTGCTCGTCAGCCAGAGCCTCTACCTGCGAGACCGCACCAACAACGAGACCCTGCTGGTTTCCCGGGCTCCGGGGCTGGCAGGCGCTTCACTTCCGGGTTTCATGTCCGGGAAGGCACTCAGCCCCGACGGCAGCAAGGTCGCATTTGTCACCGACGACGAAGACGCCGTACCGGCGACCGCGCCATGGCCGGCCGGGGTAGAGCAGGTGGTCGTTAGAACCATCGCCGACGGCACCAACGTGCTCGGCAGCTCCAGTTTCGAAGGTCAGCCGGGCAACCAGGATTCCGAGCAGGCTAGCCTGAGCGGCGATGGCAACCTGCTCGCCTTCACCACCGTGGCGAGCAACCTGAGGACCGACGTTGACGTGACCGGTAACCAGAGCGTGGTAGTGAAGGATCTCTCCGGCGGTTCGCTCAGCGGACCGCCGCTTTTCGGCGATGCTGACGCATTTTTCTTCGGCTCGGAAGATCCCACGATCAGCCCCGATGGCAACTGCCTGGTGTTCAGCGCTCGAGGATCCAACGCGGTGTCGGGGGACCTCGGGGCGGGGCCCGCCAATTACATGTACGTGCGTTCCGGCACCTGCGCCGATCCGAAACCTCTGGTCCCGAAGCTCACCGCAGTCTCGCTCAAGCCAGGGAAGTTCAGAGTTGGTGCGAAGCCGACCGCGAAAGCCTCGAAGCGCAAGCGGAAGGTTCCGCGCGGCACGAAAATTCGCTTCCGTCTTAACACGAGGGCAACCGTGAGGATCAGGATCGACCGCAAGGCAAAGGGCCGGAAGCTCGGCAAGAAATGCGTCCGGCCCAAAGCGAACAACAAACGAAGGAAAGCCTGCCGGCGTCTCGCCTTCCGGGGCAAACTCGTCCGCCGTAACCTCGCCCCCGGCAAGCGGATCGTTCGCTTCAGCGGCCGGATTGGCCGCAAGGCTCTGAAGCCGGGCCGGTACCGGATGGTGCTGCGGGCGAGCGGACCGGGCGGGGTATCCCCGAAGGTCTACCGCAGCTTCCGCGTGGTCCGCCGATAACTCCGCCCGGGATCGTCGACCGAAACATTCCCGGGCCGCTTTCAACGGTCCCACCCCATAGGCTTGACCAATGGCACAGCATTTCCTCAAGCCGCTCTTCGACCGGGTCGTGATCAAGGAACTCGAACCCGACCGCATGCGCAGCTCCGGCCTGGTGGTTCCCCCAGGAACTTCCGAGCCGCCGCCGCAAAACGGCATTGTGCTCGCGGTCGGTCAGGGCATCGACTGGTGGGAAGCGGCCGGCGTCCAGATGCCGGTCCGCCCCGGCGACCATGTCGTCTTTCCGGCGACCGCCGGAAACTGGGTCGAAGTCGACGAGGAACGGTTGCTGGTCTGCCGGGTCACCGAGCTGCTCGGGGTGCTCGAGAACGCCCGCGACCCCGAGGCGCCGGAACTGGGCGGCGAAGTCCGGGATTGATCTGAGGCCCGGGAGACGCGCCTGGGTCCGATCCCCCCGATCGGACCCAGCGCCTCCCTGCTGATGGTTCCCTCCCGTATTTGGAACCCGGTTGCCGTGCCTGAACAAGGCAACCGCTCTTATAACCGGATAACCGTGGTCGAGTTTCGGTCTGATGGCCGAGATTTCAGGGGGCCACGCCAAGACCGAACGGGAGCCCATAACCTGTGCGGCGATGGCCCTCTCGATCGGAATCGTCGGCCTTCCCAACGCCGGGAAGTCGACCCTCTTCAATGCCCTGACCAAGAACGACGTGCTCGCCGCGAACTACCCGTTCGCGACGATCGAACCGAACGTCGGCGTGGTCGGGGTGCCCGACCCGCGACTGGAGAAGCTGGCCGGGATCTACGGGTCGGAGAAGATCCTGCCGGCCACGGTCCAGTTCGTCGACATCGCCGGCATCGTCAAGGGCGCCTCCGAAGGTGAGGGGATGGGCAACAAGTTCCTCTCCAACATCCGCGAGTCGGACGCGATCTGCCAGGTGACCCGGGTCTTCCAGGACGACGACATCACTCACGTCGACGGGGAGGTCGAACCGAAGAACGACATCGAGGTGATCCGCACCGAGCTGATCCTCGCCGACCTGCAGACGATCGAGAACGCCCTGCCCCGCCTGACCAAGGAGGCCAAGCGGGACAAGGACCTCGAGCCGCAGGTCAAGGCCGCCGAGCAGGCGAAGGAGATCCTCGAAAGTGGCCAGGGCATCTTCGAGGCGGGGTTCGATTCCGAGGCGGTACGGGAGCTTCACCTGATGACCGCCAAGCCGCTGCTCTACGTCTTCAACTGTTCCAGCGACGAGCTGGCCGACGAATCATTGAAGGCCGGACTTCGCGAGCTTGTCGCCCCGGCCGAGGCGATATTCCTGGACGCCAAGTTCGAGGCGGAACTGGTCGAACTCGATGATGAGGAAGAGGCCCGCGAGATGCTTGCCGACATCGGGGTCGAGGAACCGGGACTCGACGTGCTGGCCCGGGTCGGCTTCGAAACTCTCGGCCTGCAGACCTACCTGACCGCCGGCCCGAAGGAAACCCGGGCCTGGCAGATCCACAAGGGCGACACCGCTCCGGAGGCCGCCGGGGTGATCCACACCGACTTCCAGCGCGGTTTCATCAAGGCCGAGATCATCTCCTTCGACGAGCTGCTCAAGTGCGGATCAATGGCCGAAGCCCGCTCCGCCGGCAAGGTGCGCCTCGAAGGTAAGGACTACGTGATGCAGGACGGCGACGTGGTCGATTTCAAGTTCAACGTCTAAATCAACCTCTCAGCGCCATCCCCGGGCCGCCCCGTGTCATCCCCGGGCCATCCCCCGGCCGCCCTCGGGCCGCGAGGTTGAAGTTAGCGCCGAATAGCGCGCTTAACTTCAACTTCGCGGGTGCGGAACTCAGTCGTGGAGGTTGCGCAGGTTGCCGGCCCGGACCGCCATCATCTTGAGCAGGTTCTCGAAGAAGATCGCGACCAGAGACGGATCGCTGCTGCGCAGGACCTCGAGGTCGCCGGCCTCAAGCACGTATGCGGAAACCCGGGTGTCGGCGACCGACGTCCCGATCCGGTTGCCGCCGCTCAGCATCGCGACCTCGCCCAGGGTCATGCCGGGCGAGAGCGTGGCGATCCGCCGGCGATCGCCGTCGTCGGCGCGGATCAGGATGCTGATCTTCCCGGCGGTGACCAGCAGCATCTCGTGGACTTCGGTTTCCTGCTCGGCGTAGATCGTGTCGCCGGCTTCATAGTCCCGGTGGTCGAGATGGCTGGCCAGCAGAGCGATCTGTTCGGGGCTCATCCCGATCGTGGCGCCGTGCTGGGCGAGACTGAGTTCCGGGTCGGTCTCGACATCCCCGTACTTTTCGATGAGGCCCTGTTCGCACCATTCGAGCGCGAGGTCGAGATCGGCAAAGGTCCGTACCGGGTGAAGCCCCTCTTTCTCTCGGAACTGGTTGAGGTCGTCGGCGAAGAGCGGATGGCGGTCGATGTCGGAGAAGGCGATCTCGCTGCCGGCTTGTTCGCAGCTTTCGACCAGGTGGCTGAAAATCGGCACGCCGATCAGGTCGATCGCTCTCACCGCTCGGAAATCGAGCACCGTGAAGTCATGGTGCTCGGCCCGGTTGAGCGCCGAACTGGTGATCAGTTCTCCTGCCGCGAACGAGAGTTCACCCTGAAGCTCCAGGACCTTTGCCCGGCGCCCGCGCTCGGCGAGAATCTTCAGCTCGGCCGGAGGCCGGAGTCGTTTGGAACGGGATTCGAGGCAGGTTCGATCGGTCCGCACCGGAGGCGGAGGGCGTCGAGCCGGGCTCATCACGTGGAGGTGAAGTTCGTCGGAAAGGTCCTCACAGACCTTCACTCCCCGGACGCTGTTGCCGTGGATGTCAAGCGGCGGTGAATAGACCGCTATGCCGAGTTGTCCGGGCAGGACCGCGATGATCCCGCCCGCCACCCCGGACTTCGCCGGCAGGCCGACCGTGTAGAGCCAGTCGCCGGCTGAGTCGTACATGCCGCAGCTGGCCATCACGCTCAGGACGTTGCGGACCGTGTCTTCGCGGAGCACCCTTTCCTCGGTGACCGGATTGATCCCGGTCGAGGCCAGGGTCGCGGCGATCGTGGCGAGGTCCCGGCAGGTGACCAGGGTCGAGCATTGCCGGAAGTAGGTCTCGACAACATCCTCGACCTCGTGGTCGACGACCTCGGCGTTCCTGAGCAGATATGCGATCGCCCGGTTGCGGTGGCCGGTTTCGTTCTCGGAACGGAAGACTTGCTCGTCGACCTCGAGATGCCGTCCGGCAAAGGCCGAGTACTCGTGGAGGATCCGGTCGATCGGTTGTTCGAACCCCATCGGGGTGACCAGTGAAGTGGTCGCGATCGCGCCGGCGTTCACCATCGGATTGAGGGGCCGGCCCGTCCCGGGCTGGAGGTTGATCGAGTTGAACGCCTCACCGCTCGGTTCGACGTCAACGTGTTCGCGGACCACCTCCTCGCCCACTGTCTCCAACGCCAGGGCGAAAGTGAGGGGCTTCGAGATCGACTGAATCGTGAACTCGCGCCGCGTGTCCCCCACCTCGTAAACGGAACCATCGGCAGTAACCATCGAAATCCCGAACCAGGCCGGATCAGCCGTAGCCAGCTCGGGGATATAGCTCGCCACCTCTCCCGACATGTCCCCCGCATGCCGCTCATGCAACCGCTCGAGCAAAGCCTGGACGGGGGATTCGGTGCGAACTGTGCTGGTGTCGGTCACGGTTGAAGCTTTCCATACAGCGCTCGCCAGACCTTCCGGACCATCGTGGCCACCCGGAGTTTTGGCTAGGCTCAACCTGTGAGTTCTGCGACTGGAGAAAAGAGCGAGGCGCTGCCGACCGCAGCGGTCGAGGATTACGCGAAGGCGATCTACTCGCTGACCGGCTGGGGTGAGGAAACGGCCTCGACCAATGACCTCGCCGAGAAGCTCGGAGTGAAGGCCGGGTCGGTCTCGGCGATGATCAAGAAGCTTGACCAGGCGGGTCTGGTCGAACGGGTTCCCTACCACGGGGTGCGCCTGACCGCCGACGGTACCCGTGTCGCGATGGCGGTGCTCCGCCGGCACCGGCTGCTCGAACTCTTCCTGGCCGAGGTGCTCGACGTCCCGTGGGACCGGGTTCACGACGAGGCCGAGGTGCTCGAACATGCGCTCTCCGAAGATCTGACCGATCTGATTTCGGCCAAGCTCGGTGAACCGAACTTCGATCCTCACGGTGACCCGATCCCTGACCGCGACCTTGAGATCACCGAGAAGGAGACTGCCGCCCTGGCTGACCTGGCACCGGGCGACTCGGCCCGGTTCGTGCGGGTTTCGGATTCCAACCCGGAGATGCTGGCCTACCTGAGCGAGTGCGGGATCGCGGTCGGCGACCACCTCGAGCTGGTCGAGCGCCAGCCGTTCGACGGTCCGATCACCGTGAAGATCGGTAGCGACTCACACGTCCTTGGCCTGACTCTCGCCCAGGCGATGCGGGTCGACCACGACGACTGATCAGCCGGGACCGGCCCCGCTCGACGGGGGCCTGGGACCCCCGGGATTTGCGATGCCCCCTGGTCCGCCGGGAATCGGGGTGGGATCCCGCGGCGGCGGATCGGGCGTGGGATCCGGAAGCGGGTCAGGCGTCGGGGTCGGGTCCGGGGTGGGTGTCGGTCTGGTCGGTTCGGTCGGTTCCGGTTCGCTCGGCCCGGGGTCCGGCGAAGGATTGCCGCTGCCGCCGCCGGGAGCCGGATTGCGCTCACCGCCGGAACCGGAAGCCCCGGGCGGACGCGGGTCCCGGGAACCGGGAGAACCGACGGGATCGGGTCCATCGCTGGCCGCGATCGCGTCCGGTTCATCCGCGACGGCGCTGAAGCCGTCGGCCTGACGGGTACCGTTCTTCGCCACTTTTTTATTGCCGGACGCGAAGGGAATCCTGCTGTCCTTGGCGACCGGTTTGATGATCAGCTCCCGGAGCTCGGCTCGACGCTCCGGCGCGTTCGCCTCGGAAAGAAGGAAAAACGCGAAGAGCGCCGCGATCACAGCCGATCCGGCTCCGACCAGCGCGGCCCGCTTCACGTTTCTGGGCGGTGCGGCCGGTCGGGCCAGACCGTCGGCCAGGGACTGATCCGGATCCGGCCGCTCGACCTCCGACCAGTCATGACCGGTGATCTCGCTGGCCTTGGCCATGACGTCCCGGAAGATGTAGGCGGCCGGAACGATCGGGATCCAGGCCCGGTAGGAGACGCCGGCCTCGGCCATCTCCTCGCTCGCAATCTGGCAGTTGGCGCATTCGGCGAGGTGGGCATCGAGCCAGCCGTCGTCATCGAGGACTTCGCCGTCCTGGCGGCAGGCGATCTCGCCGTGCGCCCTCTCGCAATCGGCGGAAGCGAAGGCGACCGAGGCGGCGGCACCCACCCGCATTTCCTTGCGCAGGCTGATCCGGGCGCGAGAGATGAGTTGGGCAACCGCGTTCGGCTTCATTTCCATTACGCCGGCTATCTGGTCGTAACTCAGCGAATCCAGTTCCCGCAGGGCAAGCGCTTCGCGCTGGCGCTCGGGGAGTCTCTGGTTGGCCGCCTTGACCGCCGCCTCCTGGGAACCGGCGAGTACCGCCCGCTCGGGGTCCAGCTCGAGGTCCGACAGTTCGCCGCGGAGAGGCCCTTCAGCCTCTTCGGGAACGGCTCCGGTCGGTTCCATCTTTTTCCGTTTGGCGATCACGTCGTACCCGGCGTTCCTGGCGGCCGTGTAGAGGTAGGCACCGAACTGGAGGTTCTCCTGGTCGAGCTCCGGCAGCTTGGCCATGACCCGGAGGAAGGCCTCCTGGGTCGCATCCTCTGCTTCGTGCCGGTCGCCGAGCAGGCGGAGCACGTAGTTGAAGATGCGTCGCTCGTACGACTCATAAAGACGTGCGAATGCCGGGCCGTCCCCCTCGGCGGCAGCCCGGACGAGGTTTGATTCCTCGGACCCGGAGAGCATGTAATGAATGTAACAGCGCTCCGGGTCCGAAAGATCATTTCGAGAGTCCAATCAACCGGGCGGATGAGGTCGAAATACGCTTGTTTGCGGCCGCATCGCGAGCCGTGATGCGGATTTTGACCCTGCGGGCCGACTTGTCACGGCGAACCATTTTGCGGACCTTTTTCGACAATTTCAGCCGAACGGTCGCGACCTGGCCGGCCTCGGCGGTGAATTTGCCCTTGCCGAGGACCTTGCCCTTGGACCTGACCACTACCTTGCCACGGCAAGGACCCGAGATTTCGGAAGCGGCGCAGCGCGCCCTGATGGTGGCCCGGCCGGCCCGGTCGACCCGGATCTTTGCGCGAACCTTCACGCTGACCGAGCTGTCTTCGGTGATACGCCACATCTCCCAACCGTGAACTCCGTCGTCGGCGGTGAAGTAGAGCGACCCGCCGAAGCTGGTGAAGTCGTACGGATCGCTGGTCCCGTCGCCCTCGAGGACGTCCTTCACCAGGCGGGGCTGGACGCCATCGGTGACCCAAAGCTCCCGGCCATGAGCTCCGTCCTCCGCCGTGAAGTAGAGACCCCCGGCAAACACGGTCAGACCGTCCGGATTCGCGTCTTCCGAACCAGGGTAGATGTCACCGGCCTGCTGGAGGTCGGTCCCGTTGAAACGCCAGAGTTCGATTCCGAACTCCTCCGTGTCGGCACGGAAGTAGAGCTCCCCGTTGAACACCGTCAGGTGGTCGGGACCGGAACCCCAGCTGCCCGGGTTGATGTCAGAGACCAGGTCGGTGTCGGCAACCGGCGCGGCTCCGTCGGTTCGCCACAACTCGTTCCCGGTCATCGCGGTACCGGCGCTGAAATAGAGATGGTCACCGTACGCGCCGAAGCTCTGGGGGTACGAGTCCCCCGCTCCCGGGTGGATGTCGGCGACGATGCCGGTCGTGTTCCCGTCGGTCCTGAAGAGCTCAATGCCCGTGGCCGCTGACCTCGCGGCAAAGTAGAGCTGCCCCTTGAACTCGAACTTGTAACCCGGGTACGAGGGGGCAGCGCCGGGGCTGATGTTGGCGACCAGGGTCGCGGTGGAGCCGTCGGTGCGCCAGAGCTCGGTGCCATTCACACCGTCGTTGGCCGAGAAATAGGCGTGCTCACCCAACGTTGCGAAGGATCCCGGATCCGAACCCACGCCGCCCAGCCTGATGTCCTTGACCAGAGCAGGAGCACCACCGTCGGTGGCCCAGAGTTCACTGCCTGTCGCTACAGCCTCCGCAGCGAAGACCAGTTTGCCTCCGATGACAGTGAGGTTCGAGGGATAGGAGTGGGGCGATCCGGGATAGATATCGGCAACCATCTCAACCGAAGTGCCATCGGTACGCCAGAGCTCACGACCATGGGTCCCGTCGTTCGCCACGAAGTAGAGGTGCCCCTTGAATAGGGTCAAGCCGGTTGGACTGCTGTGGCCCTTGCCCGGATTGATATCGGCGAGAGGACTGGCCTTGCCTCCGCTCACCTTCCAGAGTTCCTGGCCCTGGGCGGAACTGCGGGCAGTGAAGTACAGGTTCCCGTTCATCGGGGTGAAGTCCTCGGGCCCGGAGCTGCTCGGCCCCGCGGTCAGGTCCTTGTAGAGATGGGGGACCATCGCCGCATTGGTGGCCGTGGTGTTGAGCGTCATCATGCCGGCCGCCATCGCGACCAGGCTGATGATCGTCCAAAGCAGCAGTCTCAGCTTCGGTGTTTCTCCGGATCCCGCGATTTCGTTTCCTGTGTTCATCTCGTTCCCTCGTTAGTTGTTGACTCTGGTGGCTTGCGAAGCCCTTTCACTTCTGTAACGGCCAGGCAGCCGATTACTTACGCGGGCAAGAAGAAGCTTTCCGACCCCCGAAAAGGCCCGGGCCCCGGGGGGGGGGGGGGGGGGGGGGGGCGGGGGGGGGGGGGGGCGCGGGGG
>JAEYSQ010000059.1 GCA_023434465.1 Actinomycetes bacterium | reverse complement strand
CTCCGGTCCCGACCACCCGTTTCCGGCCGGAGCCTCGAGCACGGTCTCGGCGCCGTGGCCGAACTTCGGTTTCGGTCTCGGGACGGTGCCGTCCATCCTCCGGACCGTTCTCAGCATCGCGTCCCAGGCGAAGCTGCCGAGCGCGATCACCACCTTTACTCCGGTCAGCAACTCCAGTTCGTCTTCCAGCCAGGGCGCGCAGTTGTCACGCTCGACGGGAGTCGGTTTGTTGGCCGGCGGGGCGCAGCGCACCGCTGCGTTGATGAACATATCCCGCAGCATGAGCCCGTCGTGCCGGTTCACGCTCTCGGGCTGGTTGGAGAACCCGGCCCGGTGGATCGCGGCGAAAAGCCAGTCCCCCGAGCGATCGCCGGTGAAAACCCGGCCGGTCCGGTTGCCGCCGTTCGCGGCGGGCGCGAGGCCGTGAACGAGGATCCGGGCCTGGGGATCGCCGAAGCCCGGAAGCGGGCGAGCCCAGTACTCCTCGCCCCGGTGACGCTTCGGGGGATCGGCCGCGACCGCTTCGCGCCAGGTGACAAGCCGGGGGCAGCGCCGGCACTCGATGATCGACCGCTCCAGTGCGTCCAGCCTGTGGGTCGCATCCGTACTCGTCATGGTCCGTACACTAGGAGGTGATGATGGCTTTTCTGCCGAACATCGGTCCACTCGAGCTGGCGATCGTGCTGGTGATCGTTCTGATCATCCTCGGTCCCAAGCGGATTCCCGCCGCCGCCAAGTCGGTCGGCCAGGGCATGCGCAGCTTCAAGGATTCGCTCGGCGGAGGCGACGACGACGAGAAGAAGTACGAGCAGGCCAAGTCCGAGCTCGACGAGAAATCCGAGACCAAGACCGAGGCCTGACCTCGTCAGCGGGCCGACCCGGTGGTACCGCTTAACCTCCCCAACTTCCTGACTTTGCTCCGCATCCTCGCGGTGCCGGTCGTCGTGGTCGCGCTGCTGGACGGCACCCCGCACGGTGACACGCTCGCCGCGATCGTCTTCGCGCTGGCCGCCCTGACCGACGGGCTCGACGGCTACATCGCCCGGTCCCGCGATTCAGTCACCACCTTCGGCAAGTTGATGGACCCGCTGGCCGACAAGCTCCTGATCACCGCCGCCCTGATCTCGCTGGTTTCGCTGGACCGGTTGCCCGCCTGGGTGGCGATGGTGATCATCGCCCGCGAGTTCGCGATCACCGGCCTGCGTTCGATCGCCGCCGACCGCGGCGTGGTGATCGCCGCCAGCTGGATGGGCAAGGTGAAGACGGTGCTGCAGATCGGCGCGGTCTTCGCGTTGATCATCTTCAACCCGGCTCCGCTCTGGGTCGACGCCCTCGTCTATCTCGCCCTGGCCGCCACGGTGATCAGCGGCTTCGATTATTTCTTCGGGCTCCGCAAGAGAATCGAGGAGCAGCGGACGCGGGAAAAGTTGTCGAAGTCCGACTTGTCAGCCGGTAGCGCCGAGAACTCGGATCTCGGTGGCAGCTAGGCCTCCAGCCACTGCTTCATCGTCACGTGGCGACGATCCGGGTTCTCGCCGGCGATCTCGCTCCTGAGCTTGGTCAACAGGCCGAAACGCTCGGCCACCACGTTGTGACGGTGGATCGTCTCGAGGTTCTCCTGGCGGGCCATGACGAACGCGTCGTCGGAAAGAGTCGGGTAGGTCTCGATCACCTGCCGGATCATCTCCCGTACGCAATCCTCGACGAACCGGGGCTGGCTGTGGGCCTTGATCACGACGGAGAGTTCGTCCGGTCGCTTCATCAGTTCGTAGATCTCCGAACTCATCGAACTCTCAACCAGACGCAGCATGTCGCGGGCGTCGAGATCGGGCCCGCCTTCGGTGCAGCCGATCCAGAGGGTGCCGATCCCCCGCTGGTTGTGGGTCGCGATCGGCACGGTCTCGATTATCTCGTCGACCTGGTCTTCCGTGTAGCCCTTCCCGGCCAGACGCTCCCGGGCGAGGTCGGCGACCATTCCCTGGGCGCAGGGGCAGGCGGTCATGCCCTGGGCCTGGACCCCGGTCACCGTGCGGGTCACCTCTTCGGAGGCGACCGCAGTACCGAGCAGGTTGTAGATCTCCTGGTTCTCGATGCCTGATTCGGGGGCCGGCATGGTCTGGGCGTAGCGGGCGTTGATCGAAACTTCTGCCCTCAGGCCCTTCTGCTTGACCCGCACCAGCTCGGCGATCCGGGCGGCCAGCTGTTCGGCCCGCATCGACCGGGTCGTCACGACCTCCTCGATCGCCTCCGAAACGTTCTCCTCGAAGCGGGACATGTGAACCCCGGCCTGGTCGGGCGCGAGATCGACGTAGCACTCGAGTTCGGCGTGGTAGTGACCCTCCTCGCCGATGTTGATGACCTTCTCGACCCCGGTCACGCCGACCCGCGAAAGACTCACACGGGTAGCCGGCTGGGAGGCCTGAGCGTCAATGGCATTGGGAGAAAGCGCGATTTCAGGATTCATTTTCTTACCTCAAGCCTAGTAACCGGCGACCGCGGCCGGGAAGTGACACTCCGTATAATTCCGCAACCGCGTACGGACTCAAGGTTTCCAATAGTGGAAATCCGTTACTGGGGGTAGTTATGGAGTTCGAAACCGACGAGTTGAAGGCACTGGCCGCATCGGGCAAGGACCGCGGCTACCTGACCTTCGACGCGGTCGCGGAAGCGGTGACCGAACTCGACATCAGCCGGGGACAGGTCGAGGAACTCAACTCCTGGCTGGTCGATCAAGGCATCGAGCTGATCAGCCAGGAAGAATCGACCCTTCGGGGCGGGGTCGGGCCGGCGAGCAACGGGGAGTTGAACCCGACGCCGGAACTCGATGGCGTGGGACCGATCGAGACGGAACGGATCCCGACCGTTCCCAATCCGGCCCGGACGACCGTCGCGGCCGGTGAGGCCGGTTCCGACGCGAACCTCGATTCGCTTCGTCTTTACCTTCGTTCGATCGGCCAGGTCGAGCTGCTCACCGCCCAGCAGGAAGTGGAACTCGCCAAGCGCATCGAACGCGGTGACATGGA
>JAEYSQ010000264.1 GCA_023434465.1 Actinomycetes bacterium | reverse complement strand
CCAGGCAGGACCCTGGCCGGGCTCTTCCCCGTCGGTTGATCCGGTCGCGATCCAGGCGGACCTGTTCCAATGGACCACGTTGTTGGCCGAGTACTGGGATTCCTGATTCCACGAACCGTCCCAGCGGAAAGGGGTCAGCTGATCGCAGGTCGGAGTGCTGGCCGGCTCGTACCTGCCGGGGATTCCCTCGACGACCCAGCTCAGCGAGAACTCGGGGACGCTTACGTAAGTGACGATCGCCTCTTCGATCCTGCCCTGGACGAAAGTATCCGGCTGGCCTCGCAACGCAGGCGCTGGCGAGAAGTAGTTGTTCTGCCCGTAGGGGATGGTCGCGGTCTCGGAATCGTTGTGGTAGCCGAAATGCACGAGCCGCTCATCCCCGACGTCCTCATAACATCGAGCAAACGGAGTGATCGTGGCTGCGGCGGGAGCCGCGAAAAATACGAGCAGCGAACCCAGAATCATCAGAACCGGAACGAGGTGCCTCATATAACCACCGTATCTGCCGCGCAGGATTCCGAACGAAGGTACGCTGCGAGCGTGCCAGTCGGGACCGGTCAGGGAGGCGCGCGGTGACGATACGCCGCGAGATGCGGGGCTTTGCGATCGGGTCGATGTTCTTTGCGCTCGGGGCTCTGCCCGGCTACGTCGGACTGGTCGGTGTCACGGCCGACAACCTGACCTACTTCCTCGGCTCGATCTTCTTCACGATCGCCGGCTTTACCCAGCTTCGTTTGACCGGCCGCTGGCAGAAGGGCAGCTGGACCTCGAAGGAGGCCTGGGATGACTGGTGGGCAGCGGCGATCCAGTTCCTGGGAACACTCGCCTTCAACATCTCGACCCTGGTCGCGGTGCTCGGCACGATCGATCCCGGGCTCTTCGAACACATGGGCTGGCGGCCCGACTTCATCGGATCGATCTGCTTCATGGTCGCTTCGGTCCTCGCCGTTAGGGCGACCACCCACCGCGAATCGCTCTGGGACCCGGAAGCCAGGAACTGGAGGAACACCTGGCTCAACATGGCCGGAGCGACCGCTTTTATGGTTTCGGCGGTCTTCGCCTGGATCAACCCCTCGACCGGAGAACCGCTCAACACCGACTGGGTCAACCTTGGGACCCTGGTCGGTGCGATCTGTTTCTTCTGGGCGGCGGCCCTGCTCCGTCCGGGCAAAGAAACCTCGCCGGATCCGGGTCTGAACGGAAACGGACCCCACCCCGGTGATGAATGAAGTGACGGTCAGGGTTCGATCGGGGCGGGTGCCCGGGCTGACGAGAGTGCACCCGCCGAAGCCATGACCACCAGAGCCACCGCGGCGACTTGCGCAGACGAAAGATCCTGAGACAAGAGCAGGAATCCGACCGTCGCCGCCATCGCCGGCTCGAGGCTCATCATCACCCCGAAGACATTGGATGGAAGCCGCCGCAACGCTTCCATTTCGAGCGAAAGCGGAAGCGTCGTACTGAGGATCGCGACTCCGACCCCGACCGCCAGGACCAAGAGCCCGAGCAGGTCCGAACCGCCGTCGGCAATCCCGAACGGGGCACAGAAGACGGTCGAGAACACCATCGCGATCGCGAGACCCTGCCCGCCGGCGAACTTCTGCCCGACCTTCTTGGCGAGCAGGATGTAGCTGCCCCAGAAAAAGCCGGCCACGAGCGCGAAAAGAACGCCCAGGAGCTCGATGTCCTGGCCGATTCCGCCCGAAAGCAGCACGATTCCGCCGGCCGCCATCGCCACCCAGATCAGGTCACGCCTCCGGCGCGAAGTGATCAGGGCGACGCCCAGCGGCCCGATGAACTCGAAGGTGACGGCGATCCCCAACGGGATCCGGTCGATCGACTCGTAGAAAGCGAGGTTCATCGCGGCCATCACGGCACCGAAGAGCACGGCGATCTTCGCGTCGTCACGACTTAAACGAAAATCGGGGCGCCAAATGATGACCAGCACCACGGCTGAGATGAAGGTGCGAAGCAGAGTGACTCCGAGCGGGCCAACTTCGTCGAACAGTCCGGTCGCCAGGGCCGCGCCGACCTGGATCGAACTGATCGAGCCGATGACCATCGCGACCGCCGGAAGCGTCGGCGAAAGGTGGCTGTCGCCGGAAGTAGCCATCCGGGCAGTGAATCACCGCGTAGGAATGCGTGCCGCGAGGCCGAATTCGCGCCGCGACACTCTCAACCGATGTCGCTTCGAGATAATCCGCTCCATGACCGACGAGCTACCGGCCCGGGACGGATATCCGCACTTCCTCACGATTCCGACCCGCTGGAAGGACAACGACATCTACGGCCACGTCAACAATGTCGAGTATTACTCGTACTTCGACACGGTGATAAACCAGTACTTGATCACCGAAGGAGGCCTCGACATACAGGCCGGAAAGACGATCGGGGTCTGCGCCGAGTCACACTGCAACTTTCTCGCGGCGGTCGCCTTTCCCGATTCAGTCGAGGCAGGCCTCCGGGTCGGTCACCTGGGCAACTCGTCGGTTCGGTACGAGATCGGTCTATTCAACGCCGATGGAGACCCCCTGGCCGAAGGCTGGTTCGTTCACGTATTCGTGGATCGCGACAACCGGCGTCCCGCCGGAGTTCCGGATTCAGTCCGCGCCGCACTCGAGAAACTGGAGGTAGCTTCATGAAGACGACGGCAACCGTCCTGCGCGAAATGGGTGTCCCCGCCCCCTTCGCCGAGTCCCGGCCCCTGGAGCGGGTCGAACTCGAACTCGAGAGCCCCGGCCAGGACGAGCTCCTGATCCGGATTCGGGCCGCCGGCCTCTGCCATTCCGACCTTTCGGTGATCACCGGGCAAAGGCCGCGGGTAATGCCGATGGCTCTCGGCCACGAAGCCGCCGGCGAAGTGGTTGCGGTCGGTTCCGGTGACCACGGGTTCGTCGAGGGTGATCATGTGGTCCTGGCCTTCGTGCCGGCCTGCGGCGAGTGCCGCTTTTGCGTTTCCGAGCGTCCCGCGCTTTGCGAACCGGGCGGAACCGCCAACGCCGAGGGATGCCTGCTCGGCGGTCACATCCGGCTGTTCGAGGAAGGCGGGACCGAAGTTCACCATCATCTCGGTGTTTCGGCCCTGGCCGACCACGCCGTGGTGTCCGCCCACTCGGCGGTCAAGGTTCCGGATGATCTGCCCTTCGACATCGCCGCCCTGTTCGGCTGCGCGGTGCTGACCGGTGCCGGAGCCGTGCTGAACACCGGCGCATCGGCCCTGACCGAGGCACGCTCGATAGCCGTCTTCGGACTCGGCGGGGTCGGGCTGGCCGCGCTACTTGCCGCGAGATCGCAGAACCCCGAAACCCTGGTCGCCCTTGATTCGGTCGAATCGAAGCTCGATCTGGCCAGGGAGCTGGGAGCTGACGTGGTGGTCCCGGCCGGACCGGATGCGGTCGATCAGGTTCGCGAAGCGACCGGCGGCGGGGTCGATCTCGCCGTCGAAACGGTCGGCAACGAAAGCGTGCTGGCCGAGGCTTATGCCGCTACCGCACGGGGCGGAACGACGGTCACCGCCGGCCTTCCCCACCCCAGCCGCAAACTCGAGATCCCGGCGATCTCTCTGGTTGCCGAGGAACGCACCCTCAAGGGTTCCTACCTCGGCTCATGCGTACCCCGTCGGGACATTCCCGAATTCATCCGCATGTACCGGAACGGAGAGTTGCCAGTCGAGAAACTGCTCAGTCACCGGCTGAAGCCCGATGAAATCAACGAAGGATTTGATCGTCTCGCCCGCGGGGATGCAGTCCGCCAGATAGTGATCTTCGACTGAAGACCGGGATTACCCACATCGACTGATGTGCGCCATCCGCGAGGTTGAAGTTAAGCGGGCTATGTGGCGATAACTTCAACCTCGCGGCGTGCGGGAAGTGTTCAGGCGATCAGGCGGCGGTGTAAGTCTTCTCGGCGCTCTTCTTCACCTTGCCGGACGCAACGGCCTTCTTGGCGAGACCGTTGGCGGCGCTGTTCTGGACACCGATTCCCCGAGCGATGTCAGCCAGCTTCGATCCCGGGTTGTCTTTCACATAAGCGACGAACTGGGCTTCGCGCTCACCCCGTTTGGCACGCTTGGCACCAGTACTCGAGGACTTCTCCGATCCAAGCGCCTTCTGGATCCGAGCCTGCGCATCCTTGATCGCTTTTTCCGCATCCTTGGCTTCTTTGCGAGCCTGGGCCTTCTTGTCCTTGTACTCGTCCTTTACCTTGGCGGTCGCTTCCTTCGTCGCTTCCTTCACTGCGTCACGAATCGCGCGGCTCTCTTCAACTGAAAGCTGCTTCAGCTTCGAAGCTGACGTTTCAAGTTGCTGAATAGCGTCTTCAATGCTCGACATGTTGTCTCCTGATCCTGCCGTTGTCATTAGTCGCCAAGCTTCCTCCTGAATCCGGCACAAGTGACTATAACTAATGAGTTGGCCGAAATGTAAGTCTCAGTGCTGCGGGGAGCTGCTGATTATCCGCTAATTGATAACGGGTCCGGCCGGCCTGCCCGGATTGGTAGCGTCTCTTTGCTTCGCCTCCTCTCCCATGACCTCGTTCCGCCTGCCTTCAGCCGCCAGACCGACCACCCACAGCCGCGCGTTCTGGGCGATGGCGTCGATCGCGGTCCTGTTCCCGGGAATTTCGGCCGTACCCTCCCCCCTCTACTCCCTCTATCAGGACATGTGGGGGTTTTCCGACGCCGTCCTGACCGAGGTCTTCGCGGTGTATGTGGTGGCGCTGCTGGCCTCCCTGCTCCTCTTCGGTTCGCTTTCCGATCACATCGGCCGGCGCCCCGTGCTGCTCGGGGCGATCGTCCTCGAGACTCTCTCCCTGGTCGCTTTCCTCGCTGCGGGCGGGGTCGCCACGCTGGTCCTCGCCCGGGTGGTCCAGGGGCTGGCGACCGGCGCCGCGCTCGCCACGATCGGGGCCGTGATCGTCGACCTCCAGCCCGAGCACGCGCCGAAACGGAGTGGTGTCGTAAACGGGGTGGCACCGCTGGCCGGCCTCGCGATCGGGGCGATCGCCTGCGGCCTCCTGATCCAGTTCGCACCCTGGCCGACCTCGCTGATCTTCATCGTGCTCATCGTGGCGCTGCTCGCGGCCGCATTGGCCGTCTGGTTCGCGCCCGAAACCTCGACCCTGCGACCGGGAGCGCGGGCCTCGCTGAAACCCAGGGTCGGCCTGCCCCCGCATCTCTGGCCCGATTTCGTCACTCTCCTGCCGATCATGCTCGCCGGCTGGGCGCTCGGTGGTCTTTACCTGTCGCTGGGGCCGTCGATCGCCGCCAGTTTCATCTCGGGCGAGAGCTACCTGACCGGGGCCCTGGTCGTGGCCGCCCTTTGCGGCACCGGTGCGCTCACTGTGTTCGTGCTGCGCGAAAGGGAACCGCGTTCGATCATCCAACTCGCCGCCGCCTGGCTCGCGGTCGGCATCGCGATTTCCCTGGCCGGCCTTGAATTCGAAAGCGGGCCGCTCGCCCTGGCCGGGACGTTCGTCTCGGGAATCGGATTCGGCGCTTCTTCGCTCGGTTCCTTCGGCGCCCTGGCCCAGATGTCGGAACCCGACACCCGGGGCGAGCTCTTCTCCCTCGCCTTCGTCATCAGCTACCTCGCCTTCAGCGTTCCGGCGGTTCTCGCCGGTTTCGCGTCCGACCGATTCGGACTCCACACAACAGCGATGATCTACGGCGCGGTCATCCTCGTGGTGACGATCGTCGCCTTCTTCGCCGCGCGGAAAAAGCACCCCCGGCAGGATTCGAACCTGCGACATCCGGCTTAGAAGGCCGGCGCTCTATCCAGCTGAGCTACGGGGGCAGGGAGCCTTGAAGTTAACCGGTCGGGGGCGGAGTCGCGCCCTGCGGTTCTACTGGGAATCGCCTGATTCTTCTTCGGCTGCGGCTTCCTCGGCCGCCGCTTCGGCTTCGGCCTCGGCTTCGCGCTCGGCCTTCTCGCGCAGGGCTTCGGTGCGGACCTCGTAGATCTCGCGCTGGTCCAGCTCTTCGCAACGGTTGGGATCGAGCTTGCCGTTGATCTCGTAGACGTAATCTGGCTGCGGAGTGATGTCTTCCTCGGCGACCACGAGATCGACCGCGGGGTCACCGTCGATCCAGGCTCGCACCGGGAACCAGTAGTCGGCTTCCGGTGAATCCTGCGTGTACTCGCTGGTGACGATGAAGTCGTAGCCACCTTCGTTCACCTTGTCGATGAACTCGCGGCAGTTGTCGATCAGGCGATAGGTCCCGTTCGGGCCCTCCTGGCCGATGTACTGCACGTGGTTGGAACGGTCAACGCCGTAGAAGCCGTACTGACCGAAGAAGATCTCGCCCGAACCGGCCAGGGCGATGCGCTTGTTGCGGAGTTCCCGGGTGAACTCGAAGGCATCCTGGGGGCCGCCTTCCTGGAGGAACAGGGTGGTCCGGGTGTAGTGCTTCTCGGCGTAACCGACCTCCTCGCCACGGCCCCAGATCGCCGCGATCACAGCCAGCGCCGCGACGCAGCCGACGATCGCGCTGCGGGGAATGCTGGTGTGCTCCTTCATCCAGCTGAGGCCGACCGGAGCCCAGACGATCACCAGGGTGAGGAAGACCGCGCCGGGCAGGAAGCTCGGGTACCACTTGGGGGAGGTGAGAACCGTGATCGCGAAGACGATGGTCAGAAAAATCAGGACCTTCTTCGCCCGTTCTTCCGGTTCCCGGAGTTGTCGGATCAAGGGCAGTACGACGGCCGCCAGGAGCAGGCCCGGCAACAGATACCTCGTGTTGGTGAAGAACCCGCGCGGCTGGAACTCCTGGCCGGCGGCGGTCAACGGTGTAAACACGTAAACCACGGCGGTGATCAGCGCCGCGGCCGAGATCACCCGGACGATCTTGTTGCGCGACTTGATGACCAGCCACAGGGCCGCCGCGGCGAGCATGATCAGGATCAGCGGGAAAAGTATGCCGAAGGCATCGTCGAGCCGGGGGAGGAACCACCACCGGTAGATGCCGGGGTCGGTCAGGTAATGGGCGACCGAGAACCGGGGCCGCGGGTCGAGCGGCATCTGGTCAGGCTGCGGCAGGTGGAGCGGACCCCAGCCGATCGCCGGGACCGGGTTGCCGCCGGTGTAGAACATCGCCCGCACGTACCAGTAGCCCCCGACCAGCAGCATCGGCACCCCGAGACATAGCGTCGTCGTGAGGGCCCGGGCGCGACCGCTGATCAGGATCATCCCGATCAGGATCACTCCGACCGGAGCCAGCATCGAGACCTTCATCGAGATCGCCAGCCCGGCGGCGATCCCGGCCAGGATCAGCGGTCCCTTGTCAAGCAGGGGCGCGTTGGGATCGGGTTTCTCGTCGACCGCACCCGATCTGGGCGCGCGACGCTGGTGCCCGTTGATCAGAAAGGCGACGAAGGCGACCAGGAAGGCAAAGCAGACGATGTCATTTCGGCCTTCACCTGGCTGGGTCTCGATCATCACCCCGCCCGAGAGCAGGATCGCGCCGGCAACCAGGGTCGCCGGCCCGACCTTGTAGGGACGGCCGACGCACCAGCAGGCAAGCAGGGCGATCCCGAGCGGCAGCATGTTGAAGACCGGCGAGAGCCAGTCGCTGTCCATCAGGCCCATCAGGGCGCCGTGCATCAGTTCGGAATTCTGCGGGTAGAACCAGACCGCGAGCCGGAGGGCGTCAGTGAAATGAAGCGGGATGATCGACGCGTCCTGAATGAACCTCGCCGCAGCCGGCATGTGGTACCAGGTCGTGTCGCCGCCGAACATTCCCTGGTCGAGGCTGAGCTGGGTCGGGAACGCCCACTCGGCGACCACCCAAGAGGCCACGCCGATCGCGACCAGCATCGCCCAGGTCGGCACCGCCGGAGCTTCGATCTGCTTGACGTCGCGGGGCGCGAATTTCCAGCCGAGGCCAGCCCCGATCAGCGGCACCACGATGCAGGAAACGGTGATCCAGGCTTCCTTCAACAGGTGGATCGAGCCAACCAGCTCAAGCGAAATGGTGATCAGCGCGAAGGCGATCGTGAGCTCGGCCAGACGGGCGAGCGCCCCCGAAAATTCGGGCACGATCCATCGCCTGAGCCACCAGGATCCGTACCAGGTGGCACCGCAGATGGCGGCGATCTGGAGAACTCCGGCGACGTACGAAACTAGGGACGGGGTCAAAGCCGTCCTTTGAGCAGGGTTGGCACCGCGGGAATCCTAATTTATGGCCGGAATCGAGGACCGGCCCCCGCGGATGCGGTCAGGCGGGCCCGCCGGTCAGCGGCACCTGACACGCCACGCCGGTCCCGGCCAGCCCGCAGTAACCGTTCGGCACCTTGTCCAGATACTGCTGGTGCGGACCCTCGGCGTAGTAGAACGGGCCGGCGTCCTCGATCGCGGTCGTGATCTCCCCCAGCCCCCGTTCCTCCAGGGCCCGCTGGTAGGAATCCCGCGCCATCTCGGCGATCTCCTTCTGGCGGTCGTTGACCGTGAAGATCGCCGACCGGTACTGGGTGCCGACGTCGTTTCCCTGCCGCATGCCCTGGGTCGGGTCGTGCTCGGAGAAGAACACCTCGAGCAACCGCTCGTAGCTGATCTTTTCGGGATCGAAGGCGACCAGGACCGCTTCGGCATCACCGGTTCTGCCGCTGCAGACCTCTTCGTAGGTCGGGTACGGCGTAAATCCGTTCTGGTAACCGACCGCGGTCGTGTAAACCCCGTCGAGGTTCCAGAACAGGCGTTCAGCCCCCCAGAAGCAACCGAGCGCGAAATAGGCGACCTCGATCCCTTCCGGGAAAGGCCCCTGGATCGGCGTACCGAGCACGGTGTGCTTCTCCGGGATCGGGTAGGCGTAGTCGGAGCGGCCCGGGAGGGCATCTTCAGGGGCTGGCATGGCTGTCTTGTCGCGACCGAAAAGCATGCACCGATGCTACTCCGGCGGACGATCCGGCCCTGGCAATCCGCGCGTGAGCACCCGGGCTATGCGTCCGCTCAGGAACCCGGTGCCGGTACCTGGCTGGCCATCTGCCGGTAACCGGCCGCGCTCGGGTGGATGCCGGTGTCACCGCTGATGATCCACGGTGGCCCTATAGCCGGACCGGAACAAAACGAGAACGGGTGGTTGATCAGCAGCTCATCCTGGGTCACGCTCGACTGGACGCTCGGGCCATCGACCTGGAAGCCGAAGAAGGAACAGGTGAAGTTCGCGGGGTAAAGCGGCTCCATATCTATGCCGACGTCAAAGTGCGGTGGGGACACAACGGTGATTCGGCCGGGTGACACCTCGGCCGCTTCCGCGGCGATCACTTCATTCAGGATTTCGGTCATAGCTTCGAGTTGAACCGACGTGTAGGCGAGCGCGGACGCAGGGACCGCGAGGTGATACCCCATCAGGACGATCTGCGAACTCGTGTTGTTGACCAGGCTCGCGTAAAGCGCGTGGAGGTTCTGGTCCAGATCGACCGTCGCGAAGGCGTCAAGGACGCACTGGCGGAAGTTTCCGAACAGATCCGATTCGAGGGCGCAACCCATGTTGTCTTCGCCAAAGAGGACGTCCGAAAGGAGCGGGTTCGCCCCGATGGTCATCAGGATGTAGTCCGGGTTCTGGGACTCGATCGATTTCAGGGTCTGGTTGAACTGCCCGCCCGGCAGCCAGTCGCTCGGCGCCGAGCCGGTTACCGCGTAATTGGCGTAGTCCGTGATCCCGTACTCGTTGGCCCACTTGGCGGCCCAGGAAATGTTGCCGGAGAGCCCGAAGTCGGGCAGGTAGTCGGGCTTGTTACCGACCGAGCTCTTGCGGTTGTACGAGTTTGACGAGCAGGCATCGTTGAGTACGGTCGCGCCGGGGCGGCACTGCAGCAGCTGACTGATCGACATCGACTTGCCCGTCGCTCCGAAATATCCGAAGCCGGCGGTCACCGAGTCACCCAGCGCGACCACTGAAACCCCCGAACCATCGGTGTGGGCCACCGAGACGACGACCTTCTGCCGGGTGACGGCCCGGCCGCGGAAGAATCCGGCAAGTTCGAATTCGTCGAATCCGGTCTGCCCGGCGCGACGCTCATATCGAAGCCAGCGGGCCTTCGCCACGTACTTGCCCTTGGCCGGCGGCCGGACCAGCCTCCAGCGGAGGTGCCGGCCACAGCCCGGATAGCCGCTCCGACGGGAGGTAGAGGTCGAGGTCAGCATCTTGACCCGAGGCAGGGACTCGCAGACGCCGGCCCCCGAGCGCTTGACTCGCCGCTGGGCGACCAGTTGCTTCTGGTTGCGCTCCGCCGAGGGCTCGACCGTCGGCAGGCGATAGCTGATCCTCGTGCTGACCCGGACCCGCTTGCCGTGACGGAGGATCGCTCGTGCCAGGCCGCGGGAAATCCGCAGGCCGTGACGGAACCGGAACGAGTCACGCCGTTCCACCCGCCGGGGCAGGCCAGCGTGGACATTCGCCTTCCAGGCCCGGGACCATTCACGGCCCGGCATCCTGAGGGTGGTCCAGCCGGTCACCTCTCCCCCCGCCAACTGCATCGGAAGCACCATCGGCACCAGCAGCCTCCACTGCTTGCCCCCGCCAGCCAACTGAGCCGGGCTGACCCTGGCCGACGCGGCTTCTGACTGGGCCACCGGTATCAGAGTCATCAAGATCGCGAGGGCAATCCCGGCCACCAGGCCAGGGGCACTCCGTCGTTTGATCATTGCTCCCCGCATGTCCTGACACATTAACCCCGGGAACCGCGAAGAAGAGCGGGGGCCGCAATAGACTCTTGGCGTGGGCGCGAGGATCATCGAGAACGGCGACATCGGAATCAGCTGGGTGATCGACGAAGCGATGGCCCGGGCCTCGCACGCTCTCGCCGACGGCGGGAAGGTCTGGCTGGTCGATCCGGTCGACGACGAAGCGGCGATCGAACGGGCTTTGTCCCTGGGCGAGCCCGCTGCCGTCTTCCAGCTGCTGGACCGTCACAACCGGGACTGCCAGGAAGTGGCTGACCGGCTGGGGGTGCCTCTGGTCTCCCTCCCGCTCGAGATGAGAGGCACGCCTTTCGAAGCGATCGAGGTGGTCGAGAACCGGTTCTGGAAGGAGCGCGCGCTCTGGTGGAAGAAGACGAAGACGCTCGTCGTGGCCGAGGCGGTCGGCGCCAGCAAGATGTTCAACCCCTCAGCGGCCGGAGCCGGGGTTCACATCGGCCTGCGCGCCAACCCGCCCCGCAAACAGCTCGGGACCTACAACCCGCAACACCTGCTGATGGGCCACGGTCCTCCGATCAACGGTGGTCAGGCGACCGTCGCCCTCCAGGAGGCTCTCGACCGCTCCCGGCTGGACCTTCCGGCGGCGATGCTGAAGATCCCGTTCGCCTTCCGTTGACCCGGTCTAGCCCTGCTTGACGTAGGTGACCTTCTCCGGTTCGAGGGCAAGACGCACGCGGACCTCGTCCGGCCCCTTCCACGGGTAGACGTCCTCGTCGATGTACTTCTTGGCCAGCATGTTGATCTCTTCGTCGGCACCTTCCTGCGTGTCTTCGACCAGCTTGCCGCGGATCGAAACCCACTCGTAGGGGTTGCCGTCGGCCATCATCGTGACCGTCGCCCGCCCCGCCTTGCGCAGGTTCGCCGGCCAGGCCCGGCCTTCGGCGCTGTTCAGCCTGACCTTGCCCTGGTCATCGGCATGAGCCCAGACGACCACGGTCTGAATCGAACCGTCGTCGGTCGGGATCGCGACCACCGCGTAGTTCTTGCCTTCCTTGACGATCTCGAGCGACCGTCCTTCAAGTTCTGCCATTTCGACTCTCCTTATTCACGGACTGGGGACCGACCCGAATCTACAGTGCCCTCAGTCCCGGCCGCAAGAAAAGCAACCGGGCTGGTGCGCAGCTACCTGACGATCCGAAACTTGCGGACCGCCGGCGTCGGGTCCTTCTTGCCGGAAGGACTGATCGCGACCGCACGGATCACATGCCTGCCGGGCCTGAGTTTCCGGAAGACCTTCGTTCGCTTGCAGTTACGCATCGGTCGCCGATCGATCCGGCAGCGGAAGGTCGACCCTTTCACGCTCGAGACGAGCCGGAACTTGACCCGGCGCTTGACGCTGTTGACCGAAACCCGCCTGATCCTCGTTTGCGGAGCGATCTCGACCGGAGGAGATTCGATCTCCTTCAGGACCTTCAGGGTCTCACTGGCCATTTCCGACTCACCGAACGCGTTGGGGTGAACGATCACCGGGTTCGAGCCGACGAGGACGGGTTCGACCCAACGGGTCCCGGCGGGCCGGCAGGCGTCGTGGCCGTTCGAGGCCTGGTTCAGGTTGACCAGGACCGAGCCGGTCGACTGGGCCGCTCTGCGCACCGCGTTGTTGAGAGTGCGCTGGAGCGATCTGAGGTACGGAACGTCACCCCGGGCGACCGGCATCTGCGGAAAACATCCTTCGGTCTCGGGCATGATCCACGGGTAGGTGAGAATCGCCACGGTGGCCGCGGGAGCCTTGGCGTGGACCGCATTCAGAGCCTTGACCAGTGACGGAAATGTCGTCCCGTTGATCGTGTCCTCGAAGCTGCTCCCGTAAGTGTCCTTGCAGGGGCTGCCCTGTCCGAGCGAGGCGAGGCCGAGGGTTCCGCAACTGAGAATCGCGTTGATGAAGACGCCGCTGTCGTTGCCGCCGATCGTCATCGTGACCAGGTCGGCTTCCGGGCCGACCGCGTCCAGCTGTGGCGCGACGCCGGGGTACTGCTCTTCGAAGAAGTGACCGGTCTCGGCCGCGCCGCAGGTCACGTCGGTCAGCTTCGCGCCGAGCTTCTCGGCCAGTACATGCGGGTAATTCAAGTTCGAACGCAGGCACTGCACCGGTGCTTCGGGGTCGAGCGGCAGAACCCCGGAGGCGGCGCTGTAGGAATCTCCGAGCGCCACGTAGTTGGCCGGCGCGGCCTGGGCCGGGCTGGACAATCCGAGCAAACCGGCAAGGGCGACCAGCAGGGCAGCACTACGAACCTTCATCGATCCTCCAGGTAAGTCACGACGCATTTCCGGGTCGATTCGTTCTACCCCCGCGAGCGTCCCGCCAATCAGAAACCCAATGCTGACGCCGTGTGACGGTCCTCACGTTTGATACGAGAATGTATCGGATACATTTCTGTATCAATGAACGGAACCAAGACAGGACGAGTTACCCGACGCCGCCTCGAGACCCGAAGCCGACTGATCGAAGCGGCGGTCGCGGTGTTTGCCGAAAAGGGCTTCGGCCGGACCACCGTCGACGACGTCTGCGCCCGGGCCGGCTACACCCGGGGCGCCTTCTACTCGAATTTCGTCTCGCTCGACGAGTTGTTCCTAACCGTGTGGCAGGATCGCTCCGATGCCTTCCTGCGCGCCGCCGAATCGGCGGTCGAAGCCGCCGAGGACGACCCGGTCGTCTCCCTCGAGGAGGGCATCGACCGGCTTCTGGAACTCTCGGTCATAGACGAATCCTGGGCCCGGATCGAGTGGGAGTTCACCGCTCACGCGCTTCGCACCCCTGGCCTGCGTGAGGTCATGGCAGCCCGCGAGTCGCGGATCACCGAGCTACTTCTTCGGATCCTCGAGCGGGCCCTGGTCCAGGTCGGCCGGCGGATCATCGACCGCGAGGCCTTCGCGGCCGCCCTGGTCGCCGTCCATGACGGCACCACCGTCCAGGTGCTGGTCGAGCCGGATTCTGACGCGGCCCGACGACGTCGCCGGGACCTCTTCCTCGCCGTCGTCGACCAGTACACGGAGCCGGTGTCCCGATGAAGGAACATGACGTCATCGTGGTCGGCGCCGGCCTGGCCGGCCTGGTCGCAACCTACGAGCTTTCCCGGGCCGGCAAGCGAGTCCTGGTGGTCGATCAGGAGAACCGCAACAACGTCGGCGGCCAGGCCTGGTGGTCGCTGGCCGGACTCTTCTTCGTCGACAGTCCCGAGCAGCGACGGGCCGGGATCCGCGACTCGTACGAGCTCGCTCTGGCCGACTGGATGGGTTCCGCCCAGTTCGACCGGGAAGAGGACCACTGGCCCCGCAAGTGGGCCGAGGCTTACGTCCGGTTCGCCGCGACCGAGAAGCGAAGCTACCTGCGGGATCTCGGTCTCAAGGTACTCCCCGTCCCGGGCTGGGCCGAGCGCGGGGACGGCAACGCCGGCGGCCACGGCAATTCGGTACCCCGCTTTCATATGACCTGGGGCGTCGGCCCCGAACTGGTCCGGATCTTCCAGGAGCCGATCGAGCAGGCCGAGCGACGCGGGCTGGTTGATTTCGCCTTCCGTCACCGGGTCGACGAGCTGATCGTCGAGGACGGAACCGTAGTCGGGGTCCGGGGTTCGACCCTGGAGTCCTGCGACTCACTCGAACGAGGAGCAGCTTCCCCGCGGGATGAAACCGGAGAGTTCGAACTCCGCTCCCGGGCGGTCGTCGTCACCTCGGGCGGGATCGGACACGACTTCGAGGCGATCCGTCGCAACTGGCCGGTCGACCGGCTCGGCGCTCCCCCGCAGCACATGATCTCCGGAGTTCCCGCCTACGTCGACGGCCGCATGCTTGGCATCAGCGAGGAGGCCGGCGCGAGCCTGATCAACCGGGACCGGATGTGGCATTACCCGGAAGGCATCCACAACTGGGACCCGGTCTGGCCCCACCACGCGATCCGGATCATCGCCGGGCCCTCGTCGATCTGGCTGGACGCGAACGGCGAGCGCCTCGAAGCACCGAACTTCCCCGGTTTCGACGCGCTCGGATCCCTGACCCGGGTCCTCTCAACCGGACACGACTACTCCTGGTTCATCCTCAACGAGTCGATCATCGCCAGGGAGTTCGCCCTCTCCGGCTCGGAGCAGAACCCGGATGTGGCCGGCAAGGACCTCCGCAAGTTCGCCCGCTCCCGGCTCAGCAAGCGGGCCACCCCGCCGGTCGAGGCTTTCAAGCAGAACGGCATCGATTTCGTGGTCCGCGACAACGTCGATGACCTGGTCGCCGGCATGAACGAGATTTCACGCGGCCCCATGCTTGACCCGGAGGAGGTCAGGAAGATCATTGAGCTGCGCGACCTCGAGGTCGGTCACCCGTACGGCAAGGATCTCCAGATGATGGCGATCAACAACGCCAGGTCCTACCGGCCGGAACGGACCCGGATCTCCAAACCCCACCGAATTCTCGACCCCAAGCACGGCCCGCTCATCGCGGTCAGGCTCAACGTCTGTACCAGGAAGACCCTGGGCGGCCTCGAGACCAATCTCGATTCGCAGGTCCTTCAGCCCGACGGCGAACCCTTCCCCGGCCTCTACGCGGCCGGCGAGGTAGCCGGCTTCGGTGGCGGCGGAGTCCACGGCTACAACGCCCTCGAAGGAACCTTCGTCGGCGGCTGCATCTTTTCCGGCCGGGCCGCCGGCCGAGCTCTGGCCAGCCGGCTGGACGAACCG
>JAEYSQ010000231.1 GCA_023434465.1 Actinomycetes bacterium | reverse complement strand
AGGCCGGGGACGACAAGGGTCCGGCCATTCTCGACGGTTGTCGTTCCGGCCTCGAACACACCGCGGCCTGGAGCTGCGTCTACGGAGATCCGGCCGGGGAGAGGACCGTGGTGCTCTGGGGCGATTCCCACGCGATGCAGTTCACTCCGCCTCTCATCCGGCTGGCCGAGGAGCGCGGCTGGCGTCTGGTCGCCATGTTCCGCGGCAACTGCCTGACCGCCGAGATCGCATACCGACCCGCCTGCGACGCCTGGCGAGCCAACGCCCTGGCCAGGATCGAAGCCGAGAAACCCGGGCTGGTTATCACCGCCACCGACACGGGCAACGGGTACGCGCTCTGGGAGAACGGAAAGAGAATGACGCGCGAGGCGAGCGAACCGCTGCTGCGGAACGCCTTCGCGCGGACCCTGAACCGGCTCCAAGCGGCGACCGGCGGGCAGTCCGGGCGGGTGGTCGTGATCCGGGACCTGCCGCGATCGACCTTCCGCCCGCCGGACTGCCTGCTCGAGAACCCGGAGGACCTTTCCGCCTGCGACTTCGAGGGTACGCGAAAGAATCCCCCGGGCTTTGACCTCGTCGCATCCCGGAAGATCCCGGGTGTGAAGCTGCTCGATCTCTCGGGCGCGGTTTGTCCCCGGGGCAAATGCAGTTCCGCCCGGGACGGAATGGTCGTCTACCGGGATGCCACGCACCTCAGCGCGACTTACGCCGAGACTCTGACCGATCTGATCGGCCGCCTGCTCCGGGAGTAGATTTTCCGTCATGAGCAAGCACAAGCACGGCAAGCCGCGGCCCGACGGTGAAGCCGGGGAACCGGACGTTCCGGATTTCGTGGGCTTCAAGAAGGGCGAGAAAATCTGGGTCCACACCGAGAACGGGGGCCAGCGCCCGGCGGTGTACGTCGGTGACGGCGACAATGCGACCTTCTTCGGTGGTCCTCCGCTCGCCTATGTGGTCATGGAAGACACCGAAGAGGGCGGCGAAGTCGAGTTGGACCGCATCACCGCCCGCGAGTAGAGCGCGATCGCGCGTCTCAAGGCGAATTAGGCTTCCCAAAGCCAGTTCCGTGAAGCCGCGCCGACGCCCCGGCGAATAGAATCGTCCCCCGTGAGCAAGTCTGTCCCGTCAGGAAACCCCCGATGATCGCGTACTGGCGCTCAACCATCGGCAAGAAACAGCTGATCGCCGTCACCGGCGCGATCCTGGTCGGGTACCTGATCCTGCACATGGTCGGCAACCTCAACTCGGTCTTCGGTCCGGGTGCCGAGGAGGCTCGCGTCGACTGGTACGCGCGCTGGCTGCGCGAATTCGGTGAGCCGCTCGTGCCGCACGAAGCGGTTCTCTGGATCGTCCGCGCCGTCCTGCTCGCAGCGATCGTCATTCACGTCACCGGGATCGTGCAGCTGACCAAGCGCAACAAGGAGGCCCGGCCGCTTCAGTATCCGGCCAAGCGTCTCGGCCGGAGCCTCGAAGCGACCGCGATGCTGGCGACAGGCACGTTGCTCGTCGCCTTCATCGTCTTCCACGTCATGCAGTTCACCACCTTCTCGATCCAGGTCACCCCGGTCGAAGAGGGCGCGGTCTACGCGAACCTTTACTGGGCCTTCCAGAAGTGGTACTTCCTGGCGATCTACCTGGTGGCCCTGATCCTCGTCGGGATGCACCTCCGGCACGGCATCTGGAGCTTCTTCCAGACGATGGGGCTCGATAGTCCGCAACGCAATTCCGCCTTGCGGCACGGATCGACTGCGCTCGCAGTGATTCTCGTTGTCGGATTCGGAGCGATTCCGGTCCTCTTCTTTACCGAAGTACTTGACCCGCCGGGCACGGCCGCAGTCCTGACCTCACTGGGCGGAGCGGCCTCGAGTTTGACTGGAGCTGCCGGATGACCATCCTGGATGCCAAGACTCCACCCGGTCCCCTGGCCGAGAAGTGGCAGAACTGGCTCGACGCCCACACGCTGGTCGGTCCCCGCAACCGGGCCGGCAAGAACGTGATCGTGATCGGCACCGGCCTGGCCGGTGCTTCCTGCGCAGCCAGCCTCGGTGCCCAGGGTTTCAAGGTCAAGAGCTTCTGTTTTCAGGATTCCCCACGCCGCGCCCACTCGATCGCCGCACAGGGCGGCATCAACGCGGCCAAGGATTACGCCAACGAGGGCGACAGCGCTCACCGGCTGTTCTACGACACGATCAAGGGCGGCGACTTCCGCTCCCGCGAGGCGAACGTGATGCGGCTCGCCCAGCTCTCGGAGAACATCATCGACCAGGCGGTCGCCCAGGGAGTGCCGTTCAACCGTGAGTACAGCGGCGCGCTCGCAACCCGGTCCTTCGGTGGCGTGCTGGTCCAACGCACCTTCTACACCCGCGGCCAGACCGGCCAGCAGTTGCTGCTCGGCGCCTACTCGGCGCTCGAACATCAGGTCGCGGCCGGCAACGTGACGGTCTTCAACCGGCATGAGATGCAGGACGTCGTAATCGTCGACGGGGAGGCGCGCGGGGTGATCGTCCGCAACCTGGTCACCGGCGCAATCGAGCGCCACGCGGCCGACGCGGTCGTGCTCGCTTCCGGCGGCTACACCAACGTCTATTACCTCTCGACCAACGCGATGGGCTCGAACGTGACCGCGACCTGGCGGGCCCACAAACGCGGCGCCTACTTCGCCAATCCCTGTTACACGCAGATCCATCCGACCTGCATTCCCCAGTCGGGCGAGTACCAGTCCAAACTGACCCTGATGAGCGAGTCGCTCAGAAACGACGGGCGGATCTGGGTGCCCCGCAAACCCGGCGACGACCGGCCTCCGGCCGAGATCCCCGAAGCTGAGCGCTACTACTACCTGGAGGAACGCTACCCGGCTTTCGGCAACCTCGCCCCGCGCGACATCGCATCGCGCGCCGCAAAGGTGGTCTGCGACGACGGTCTCGGGGTCGGTGGCACCGGCCGGGGAGTCTTCCTCGACTTCCGCGACGCGATCACGGCCCAGGGCAAGGAAGCGATCGAGCGCAAGTACGGCAACCTCTTCGAGATGTACACGCGGATCACCGGCGACGACCCGTATGCAACGCCGATGATGATCTACCCGGCCCCGCATTACGCGATGGGAGGCCTCTGGGTCGACTACGAGCTTCAGACCACCATCCCCGGCCTCTTCGCGATCGGCGAAGCGAACTTCTCCGATCACGGCGCCAACCGGCTGGGAGCCTCGGCACTCATGCAGTGCCTGGCCGACGGTTACTTCATCGCCCCGCATACGGTCACCAACCACCTCGCCGAGAGGCGTGACGAGGTCAGCACCTCGGACCCGGCCTTCGACCAGGTCGAGGACGACGTCCGGGAGCACATCCAGAAACTGATGGATGTCGGCGGCAGCACGTCGGCCCAGGCCTTCCATCGCGAGATGGGACACGTGATGCTGGACAAGTGCGGCATGTCCCGCACCGCCGAAGGGCTCGACGAGGCCCTGGCCGAGGTCCGGAAGATCAAGTCCGGGTTCTGGAACGATCTGCGGGTCGATCCCGGAGACGAGGAGTTCAACCAGTCGCTCGAGTACGCGAACCGGGTCTCTGATTTCTTCGAGCTCGGCGAGCTGATGATCCAGGATGCGCGTCGCCGCGAGGAATCCTGTGGCGGCCACTTCCGCGAGGAGCACCAGACCGAGGACGGCGAAGCGCTTCGTGACGACGACCACTTCGCCAAGGTCACCGCCTGGGAGTACGGCGGCGATGATCCGATCGCCCATGACGAAGCACTCGAGTTCGAGGACATCAAGCTGGCGACGAGGAGCTACAAGTGAACTTCACCCTTGAGATCTGGCGGCAGTTCGACGGCTCGGACGAGAATGACGAGGGCCGCTTCGAGACCTTCAAGGTCACTGGTATCGATCCCGAAGCGTCGTTTCTGGAGATGCTCGACGAGCTCAACGAACGCCTCAGCGGCGAAAAAAAGCGCACCATCGCTTTCGATTCGGACTGTCGCGAGGGCATCTGCGGCACCTGCTCGCTGGTCATCGACGGCACACCCCACGGTCCTCAGCGGGTCACTTCGTGTCAGACCTACATGCGGGATTTCGTCGACGGCCAGACGATCAAGGTCGAACCGTTCCGGTCGAACAGCTTCCCGGTGATCCGTGACCTCGCGACCGATCGCGGTGCCCTCGACCGGATCATCCAGGCCGGCGGGTACGTCTCGACCACGACCGGTCCCCAGCCGGAACCGAACTCGATGCCGGTCGCGCCGGAGATCCAGGAAAGGGCGATGGACGCGGCGATCTGCATCGGCTGCGGAGCCTGTGTGGCGGCCTGCCCGAACGGTTCCGCGATGCTCTTCACCGGGGCCAAGGTCACCCACCTCAACGTCCTGCC
Source organism: Actinomycetes bacterium (assembly GCA_023434465.1). Taxonomy (GTDB): domain Bacteria; phylum Actinomycetota; class Thermoleophilia; order Solirubrobacterales; family 70-9; genus 67-14. Next base: position 3,218 of record JAEYSQ010000231.1, on the reverse strand, counting down.
GCAGGGCCAGCCCGAGCGGGAGTCCCGCGCGATCGGCATGGTCGAGCAGATGGACGCCGAGGGCTTCGGCGGCTGCACCAATTACGGGGAGTGCTCCCGGGTCTGCCCCCAGGAAATCTCGATCGACGTGATCGGCATGCTCAACCGCGAGTACCGCAAGGCCAAGACCTCCCGCAAGTCCAAGCCCGACAAGGCGATGACCACCCAGTAGGTGCCCGGTTAACGCCCGGTCGGGCGCGTTTTTTCCACAAAGTTTCCCCGGGACGGTATATTTCCGAACGGTGTGCTGTAAGTGGGTCGAAGGGGGCCACTTCAAAAAAGGATCGGGGGCGTACGGTGGGGCGATCAGTCAAATTCTTTGGGATAGACCGAATCTTTCGAGGATGCGCAGTGGTTGCGTTGATCCTCGGGTGGGGTGTGATCGGCGGTAGCCAGGCTTCGGCGGGCACCGACTTCTACATCAACGTCCACAACGAGGGCAGCCTCCCGGTGAAGCTCCTGGGTGGCGACAACAACTGCTGGTACATCGGTGACCTGGCGGGCAGCGCGGCACCCGCGATTCCCGCCGGCCAGAGCAAACTCATCCACTCCGAAACCAAAGCTTCAGGCAGCTGCCTCTCCCAGGCGAGCTGGCAAAACCTCGACATCAGTTTCGGACAGGACGGCTCCTACCCTGACGCCTACCACGGCAACGTGGGGATCACCGATTCCGTGGCAGGCAACATCGATGACAACGGTTCGTGGGATCTCCTGCAGCTGCAGAAGATGTACAAGATGCGTGGCGTTCCTCGAGGGTGGCTGCCGGTCAATCCCAGAATCGTCGGTGCGCAGAGTGACAAGAATCGCGGCATCTTCTGTCTCTCCGGCAAGAGGAGCACCGGCTCCTCGTTCGATCTCTGGGTGAAGACCGGTGATGTCTGCAAGAACGCCACCAACTCGCAGTTCAGTCACCTGCCCCGCGGGTCCGTCGCCAAAGCCGGGAGGGCCAAGGCCGGACCGGACAAGCTGGGCGGCAATGCCGACCTGATCTACAACCTCTTCGATACCGCCCGCACCGCCTGCGTGACGACCCGGCCGCTCCAGTACTGGGGGTACGAGCAGTGCGACTCGGTGACTAACGGTAACTGGAACCTCGACAACGTCACCACGGACATCAAGGAAGTGAAGGCCGATGGTGATGCCCAGATCGTCGGTGGCTGGCAGCGGGTCGCCAGCCAGACGTTCACCAACAAGACTGGTGGCCAGGGCGAACAGTCCTGGGACTACAAGTTCCTCCGGGGCGAAGAGACCGAGACCGAAACCCATCGCGGCTGGAAGGTCGGAGGGAAGCTTTCTTTCGAGCGGGAATGGGAGATGCCGGTCTTTGGCAAGACCAAAGTCGGCTTCGATGTCGAAGTCGAGGGTGACTGGGGCAGCACCGACTCGGTCAGGAAGAACACCGAAAAGGAGGTCACCCAGGGGGCCAAGATCGAAGTGCCCGAAGGGAAGACGGTCCGCATGGTCGTCAAGCAGCAACAGCAGACCCTCGCGACAAACTTCACGGCGGATCTGACCGCCGGCAAGGCCGGGTTGGCCCAGCCGATCAAAACCCCGGCAGCCAGGCCCCTCGGTGTGAGCGCGGCCAGGAGTCAGACTTGTATCGGGTATCTCGGAGCCGGTCTCGGCAACAGCATTCGGGGACTCGCCAACTACGCGTATTCACAGGGCATGACGCCGGAGGATCCGAATCTGAGCTCGGACCAGAAATACTTCCTGTTGGCCGGCCCCGCCTTCTCGGCCGATCCCGCCAAGAGTGCGGTTTGCCCGGGATTCCCGGACGGGTTTCCGGCAGCATTTGCCTTCAATGGGACCGCCTCTTACAAGGCCAACGCTGGAGGTCCGACCGATTCCAAAGGCAAGTTCGCGCCGGACCTGCCGGACATCCAGGTTTGCGCGTATGAGTCTGGCGGCGACCACCCCCACGCGATGGACGCCGGTGACGATGATCCTTGTGCGGTAGGTGGTCCACCGTCGGCTGATGACTACGGCACCATTGTGAACGGCGCCGAGATCGACGGGGATGCACCGGTGAAGGGTGACCCGGATGGCAGCCTGATCCAGGCTGGAGGTGACAATCGATCGCCGAACGGAGCTCTGCGTGAATACCAGGGCCTGATGGGTGACGATTTACTTGCCGGGACCACAGCTGCCGACCTGCTTCGAGGCGGCAACGGAGAGGACATCGTCGAAGGTTCCCGCGGGCCTGATCAGCTCCATGGAGAAGGTGGTGATGACGTGATCAAGGGTGGCGAGGGGGACGACCAGCTCCATGACTATCAGGGTCACAACTGGCTGCAGGGCCGCAAGGGCAACGACAGGCTCTACTCGCAGAAGGGCGCGACCGGAGGACTCTTCGGCCAGAAGGGCAACGACAAGCTGACCATGAAGGGCCGCGGCGGCGTCACCCTCTACGGCGGGATCGGCGACGACACCTACCGGCTCAGGAACGGGGCTCGTAGCCGCGGCGTGGTCGAGTTCCCGGGTGGAGGCTTCGACAAGGTCCGCACGGACGGCAACGGGAGGCTCACCGCCAATGTCGAGAAGATCGTGGCGGTCGGCAAGAAGGGCCTGAAGCTGAGTGGCAATGAAGGCGACAACTGGGTCATCGGCGGCTCCGGCCGCGACACCCTGGCCGGCGGGAGAGGATCAGACCTGCTTCGGGGCAAGGCCGGCTCCGACAAGCTCGTGCTTCAGCCGTTCGGGCTCGACCTCGCGATCGGCGGCGCCGGTGCGGATCTCTTCGAGATTCGCGGAACCGGTCCGCTCGGTACGGTCACGGCCCGCCGCAAACGGATCGGGGCCAGGTCAGCCCATCTGATCAAGGACCTGCGAGTGAAGCAGGGCGATCGCATCGTCCTCCGCCGCAGGGACTTCAACCGGGGACTTCGCAAGGCCCGTCACGGTCGGGTCACCTACGGTCAGAAGGCCCGCGGAAAGCGACCTCAGTTCATCTTTTCGAAGCGGTTCCACCTGCTGAGCTATGACTCGGATGGCACCCGGTCCACCCCCCCTGTGGTGATTGCGCGCATCGCCAAGGCGAAGCGAATTCCGCTCAGGGCTATTCAGCTCAAGTAGTCCCCCGAAAAGGACCGGGAGCAAATCCCCCAGGTCGAAGTCGGCGGCGGCCCCCCGGCTTGGGCCTGGTCGTGGGGGCTGGGGGGTTTTGGGGCGAAGGGGTG